>JALOPJ010000032.1 GCA_025453955.1 Candidatus Edwardsiibacteriota bacterium | reverse complement strand
TGGGTCGCCGACTGCATGCCGTAGGCGATGTTGGCGAACACCGTGTCGTGGAACAGGATGGTCTCCTGGCCCACGATGCCCATCATCCGCCGCAGGGATTTCGAGTCCAGGTCGCGCAGGTCGCGGCCGTCCAGCAGGATCCTGCCCCGGGTGGGGTCGTAGAACCGCGGGATCAGGTCGGCGATGGTCGACTTGCCGGCGCCCGAGGGGCCGACCAGCGCCAGCATCTCGCCCCGCCGCACGCTGAGGTCGATGCCGTGCAGTACCAGGTCGCCGTCATGGCCGTGCCGGGCGTGGTAGCCGAAGCTGACCTGCTCGAACGCCAGCGAGTCATGAAAGCCATCGACCGGGGCGGCGCCGGGCTTGTCCTGCACCTCGGGTTTCGTGTCCAGCAGGCCGAAGATCCGCTCGGCCGCGGCGATGCCCTGCTGCACCTTGGAGTTGACGTTGGACAGGCCGTTGAGCGGCTGGATCATCGAGAAGGCCGCGCCCAGGAACACGAAGAACCGCTCCGGCGAGATGGCGCTGGAGCCGGCCACCTGGTCGCGGGCCACCCAGATGATGGCCACGCCGGCCACGGCCCCCAGGAACTCGGTGAGCGGCGGGGTCAGGCCGGCCAGCGCCTCGAAGCGGAAGATCGAGCGGAAGTACGACCGGTTGAACTTCGCAAACCTGGCCTGCTCGTGGCCCTCGGCCGCGAAGGTCTTGACCACCCGGATGCCGGAGACCGTCTCGGTCAGCGAGGCGTGGACTTCGGCCACCGCCTCCTGCAGCCGCCGGCCGCGCTTGCGCAGCTTGCGGCCGACCAGGGCGACCACGCCGATGGTCACCGGCAGGATCAGCAGCGCCACCAGCGCCAGCTTCCAGGCCGCCCACACCACCAGCGTGGCGTAGACCAGCACCTGGGCGCCCTGGCGCACCACCGACAGCGAGCCCTCGGTGACGGCCGCCTGCACGGTGGTGACGTCGTTGGTCAGCCGGGAGACGATCTGCCCCGCCTTGTGGCGCTGGAAGTAGCCCAGGCCCAGCGACTGGAGGTGGCCGTACAGCCGCTCGCGCAGGTCGGCCGCCACCCGCTGCTCGATGGAGACGGTCAGCAGCCGCTGCAGGTAGGCGAACAGGTTCTTGACGAAGAAGATGCCGATGATGATCCAGCACAGCTTGTAGATCCCCAGGATCCGGCCGTCCTTCAGCAGCCACCAGAAGGCCAGGTCCTTCAGCTGGACGACGTCGGCCCAGTGGCCGACCGCGGGCATGGCCTGCGGCGCCGCCGTCCCGGGCGCGAACAGCACCCGCACGAAGGGGATGATCATCCCCAGCGAGAACCCGGAGAACACCGCCAGCAGCACCATGCACAGCGCGGCCAGCGCCAGCCGGCCCCGGTGGGGCCGCAGGCAGGACAGCAGTCGGAGGTAGAGCTTCATATTTGGGGCTTGACGGAGGGAGTGAATTGTGATATGGTCATGGCATGAGCCCGTGGAAGACCAACGAGAAGCTGAAGCAGCGGGTGCAGCGGCACTTCTTCACCGGCTTCGTGGTGCTGTTGCCGGTGGTGCTGACCGCCTACGTCTGCTGGCTGCTGTTCACCTGGAGCGGGCGGCTGCTGGGCCAGCTGATGAAGTACCTGCCCTACCTGCAGCGGCTGCCCTACCAGGCCCACCTGGCGCTGGGGTTCCTGCTGCTGATGGTCTTCGTCTACCTGGTGGGGTTCTTCGCCTCGCACCTGTTCGGCCGGCGGCTGCTCAAGCTGTGGGAACAGGCCCTGGTGCACATCCCGTTCGTCAAGATCGTCTACCTCACCACCAAGAAGTTCACCGACACCTTCTTCACCAGCAAGTACGCCTTCCGCCAGGTGGTGGCGGTCGAGTACCCCCGGCCCGGCAGCTACGCCCTGGGGTTTTTGACCTCGGAGCGCACCTGGACCGTGGGCCGCGGCAGGATCGCCCACACCGTCTACCTGCCCAACACGCCCAATCCCACCGGCGGCCGGATCATGGTGGTGCCGCCCGACCGGCTTTACATCGTCGACATGACCGTGGAGGAGGCCATCCAGCTGATCGTCTCCGGCGGGATGGTCGTCCCCCCGCGGCTCTCCATCTCACGGCCGCTGTCGTCCCATGACCGGACTGCTCGCACGCCTGCGCCGCGCCGCCGCTCCCGGGCCTGAGCCCGACCTCGACGCCCTGCACGTGATCATCTCCCGGGCCGCGGTCCAGGGGGTGGTCTCCGGCGAGGTGGGCCGGATGCTGCAGCGCATCCTGTCGCTGTCCGACCGGCCGCTGTCGGCGGTGATGATCCCCCAGGCCGCCGTGGTGGCGGTGGCGGCCGGGGCCGGGATCGGCGAGATCGTCGACCGCTACCTGCAGTGCGGCTTCTCCCGGCTGCCGGTGTACGACGGCACGCCGGACAACATCATCGGCATCATCCACGTCAAGGAGCTGCTGCGCCTGTGGCGCAGGCCCGCCAAGCGGCTGACCGCGGTGGAGTTCATCCGGCTGCCGCACTTCTTCCCCGGCACCATGACGGTGGCCGCCGCCCTCACCGAGTTCCGCAAGCGCCGCATCTCGGTGGCCGTGGTGATCGACGAGTACGGCGCGCCCCAGGGCCTGGTGACGGCCGAGGACCTGGTCGAGCAGATCGTGGGCGAGATGCGGGACGAGCTGGACCGCGAGCGCACCTACCACCAGCCCGCCCCCGACGGATCGCTGGTGGTCGACGCCGACATGCCGCTGCAGAAGTTCCGCGAGCTCACCGGCTGCCGGGCCGAGTCGCGGGCCCGCACCGTGGCCGGGCTGGTGCTGGAGCGGCTGCAGCGAATCCCGCCGCCCGGCGAGCGGTTCCGGATCGACGCGCTGTCCTGCTCGGTGACCGAGGGCACGCCGTCCAGGATGATCAGGATCCGCGTGGTCCGCGCCGGCTGACGCCCTTGCCGCCGGCGGTGCGATGAAGCCAAGGTCGCTGGACCTTGGCTTTTCGCGTCGCGCGCCCGGTCAGGACGCCGTCCCGGGCTCCTCCGGTGCCTGGTCGGGCAGCGGTTCGCCGTCGTCCGGCAGCGGCCCGGCGCCGGCCGCCGGTTCCCCGGGGACCTCCTCCGTCCCTTCGCTGGGCCCGCCCTCGAACAGCGGGACCTCCTCCTGCGATCCGTAATGCTGGGCCTGGTACTGCTTGAGCTCCTGGTCGATCTCGGCGTCCAGCCGCTCGCGCTCGGCCTCCTTGGACTTGAGGTACTCCTCCAGCTCCTCGATCCGGGGCAGGTCGGACAGCGAGGTCAGGCCGAAGTAGCGCAGGAACTCCGGCGTGGTGCCGTAGAGCAGCGGGCGGCCCGGCCGGGGGTCGCGGCCCACGACCTGGACCAGGTTGCGCTCCAGCAGCGTCGCCATCACGCCCTCGACGTTGACGCCCCGGATCACCTCGATGTCGGCCTTGATGATCGGCTGCTTGTAGGCCACGATGGCCAGCGACTCCAGCGCGGCCGCGGTCAGCTTGGCGCTGCGCTTGCCGCGGAACAGCTCCTGCACCCACTTGGCGTACTCGGGCTTGGTGTAGATCTGGAAGCCGCCGCCCACCTCCACCAGGGCGAAGCTGTGCTCGTCGCGCTCGTACTCCTGCTGCAGCTCGGCCACCAGCTGCCGCAGCAGCTTGCCGTCGATGTGGCCGATGATGGACCGCAGCTTGGGGACGGACAGCGGCCCGTCGGTGGCGAACAGCAGCGCCTCGATGATGTGCTTGGCTTCGGCTCGGTCCATGAAAACAATCGCTCCGTTGGTCGGGATGGTGGGCGGGAATGGCCGCGGTCGCGAACATTCAGCTTGACTTTGGGTGTATGATATGATATTTTTACCTGCTTTGTAAAGAACAAAATACCAGAACGCAATACAGACGGAGGAGACCCCGTGGCAGAGCAGAAAAAGAAGACCCGGTCCAAACGCAACCGTTCGGCCCAGAAGCAGGCCCGGCAGGCGGTCCACCGCCGCGTCCGCAACCGGGCCGTCAAGTCGAAGATCGGCGCGGCCACCAAGCAGCTGCGGGCCGCGTCCGGCGACCGCGCGGCGCTGGTGACGACGGCCTACGCCGAGATCGACCGCGCCGCCAGGAAGGGCGTGCTGCACAAGCGGACCGCCGCCCGCCGCAAGTCGCGGCTGGCCCGGCTGGCCAACAAGCAGACCGCCGCCTGACGGCCGCCCGGCCGGCCGCCGGCGCGGCCCCGAAAACAGATCGTCCCGAACACCGGTTCGGGACGATCTGTTTTTCCCCGGTCCGCGCCCCGGGATCAGGAATTCCGGATCAGGTGCGGCGTCAGGAAGATCAGGATCTCGCGCTTGGCCGACGAGGTGGTGGTGGTGCGGAACAGCGCGCCCAGGAACGGGATGTTCATCAGGATCGGGATCCCCTTCAGCGACTTGCCGGCCTTGGTCTGCACCAGGCCGCCGATCACCGCGGTCTCCCCGTCGTTGAGCACGATCTGGGTGGTGGCCTCGTTGGTCAGGATCACGATGCCGCCCAGCGCCGAGGAGGTGGGGTCGATGTCCGAGATCTCGGTCTTGACCTCCAGCGTGATGTTGTTGGCCGAGTTGATGTGCGGCGTGGTGGTCAGGATCATGCCGATGGTGTAGAGCTGGGTCATGGCGTTGCCGCTCTGGTCGCGCAGGGTCAGCGGGATCTTCTTGCCGCCGACGATCTTGGCCTCCTTGTTGTTGACGGCCGTGATCCGCGGATTGGAGATGGTGTTGGCCTTGCGGTTGGTCTCCAGCGCCGTGATGGTGGCGTCCAGCTGGGCGAAGGAGCGGATGGTCCCCAGCCTCACCGACGGCCGGTCCGCGGTCGACAGCAGCTGGGGCACCTTGACCTCCTTGAGGTTGGCGTTGTAGTCGTAGTTCGCCACGTTGGACACCGACCAGTCGATCCCCAGGTCCTTGGAGGCGTCCATGTCGATGTCGACGATCCTGGCCGTGATCTCGACCTGCGGCGTGGGGGTGTCCAGGATCCGGATCAGCTGCAGCACCTCGTCCTGCTTGTAGGAGACGTCGGTGACCACCAGCGAGTTGGAACGGGTGTCGATCAGCACCGACCCGCGCTCCGACAGCAGCTTGCCGAGGGAGCCGGTCAGCTCGCTGGCGATGGCGTACTCGATGCGGTAGACCTGGGTCATCAGGTCCTGGCTCTGGGCGCGGTTCTTGACCTCCTCCACCATCTTGGCGGCGGTGCCCACCCGGATGATGCCGCTTTCCACGGCGTACCCCAGCCCGGCGGCCCGCACCAGCTCCTCGAAGGCCCGGCTCCAGGACACGTTGTGGAGCGACATGCTGACCGATCCCTTGACGTCGACCCCGACGATCAGGTTGCGTTTGCTGTACTGGGCCATGGCGCGCAGCACGGTGACGATGTCGGCGTTCTCCAGGTCCATCGACACCAGGCCGCCGCCGGACAGGCCGCCGGTGCGGGCCGCCGGGCGGTAGGCCGGCTTGGGCGTCTCGACGTAGGCCGGCTGGGCCGGCATCGCGGTCGGCATCGCCGGGACCGGGCGCTCCTCGATCACCGGCGGCGGGGTGGGCCGGGCCGGCGTCGCCGGGCGCTCCTCCACCACCGGCGCCGGCGCCGGCTGGACCGGCTCGGCCACGGGCGGCGTGCTGGGCGCCGACGGCGCCGGCTCGACCACCGGCGTCGGGGTCACCACCGGTGTCGCCACCGGGGTCTCCACCGGCGCGGGAGTGGTGGGCGTGGCGGCCGCCACCTGGACGCCGGCGCTGCTGGCCTTCCACTCCGCGAACGGCGAGGTGTCCTTGGTGGTCAGCGCCACGATCAGGTCGTTCTCCTCCTGCATCGTCAGGTAGGAGGGCTTGGTCGCCATCTCGATCACGATCCGGGCGATGCCGCCCTCGCGGTCGAACTGGGTGGTGCTGACGGTGGTGATGCCGCCGCGGTTGATGGCGAAGGTCTGGTTGCCGAAGGCGAACGACGCGCCCTTGACGTCCAGCACCAGCCGGTCGGGCTTGGTCAGGACGTAGTCGGTGTAGTTCAGGATGTCGTCGCCGTTGATGAAGACCTGGGTGACGCCCTCGGCCTTCTTCACCACCAGGTCGGTGATCTTGGCCGCCCACAGCGGCTGGCCGCACACCAGCAGGGCCAGCGCCAGGCAGACGCAGCTGATACGGAATCGCATCGTCATTTCCTCCGGCTGTCTTTTTTGGTTATCGGTACGATGAACTTCACGGTCTGCCCGGGGTCGCCCTGCTCGAAGACCACCGAGGTGTCGGTGATGGCGTAGACCCGGCCGCCGATGATCTTGTCGCCGGGCCGCAGCACGTAGCCGACCCCCTGGGTGTCGTGCACCAGGGCCAGCTTGCCGCTGGCGCCCCAGATGATGCCGGTGAGGGTGACGTTGCTGGCGTCCAGCGTGCTGACGTCGGTCTCGCCGCTGCCCTCGCCCTTCTTCTGGACCAGCGGCCGGAACGGAT
Organism: Candidatus Edwardsiibacteriota bacterium; assembly: GCA_025453955.1. Taxonomy (GTDB): domain Bacteria; phylum Edwardsbacteria; class AC1; order AC1; family EtOH8; genus UBA2255. The sequence goes on along the minus strand of JALOPJ010000032.1, from coordinate 9,317 downwards.
CGCGCTGTCCCTTGGAGCGGTAGGTATAGCTCTCCTTGCGGAACAGGGTGTCGGCATTGGCCTCGGGCGCAGCGATGGTCGCCGCCGGCGACGGGGCGGCCGGCGCGGGGTCGGCGCCGTAGCAGACGCCCGCCAGCAGCAGGACCGCCAGCGCGGCGCTGACGCTACTGGACACGGCGGGTTGTCGTCGGTTGCGCACTGGGAGCACCTCCTGATTTGAAGACGTAGGTGGTTGCGGTCAGGTCGGCCTTGATGTGGCGGTTGGGGTCCTCGCTGCTGGGCACCAGCCGCAGGCCCGAGGAGATCACGATGCGGGGCAGGTCCCCCATGTTCTTCAGGAACATGGCGATCTGCTGGTAGGTGCCGATCACGGTGATGGTGACCGGGATCGATTGCGACAGCGCCGTGGCGTTGGCCGCCGGGCCCGGCTTGAAGCTGCTGAACCGGACCTGGGCCTCGATGCCGGCGTTGGTGATCTGCTTCAGCAGGACGGGGATCTCCTTGTCGGTGGGCAGCAGCTTCTGGGCCTGGGCCCACTTCTTCTCGAGGATCTTGTAGTCCTGCTCCAGCTTCTGCAGGCCGGCGACCGCCGCCCGCACCTGGTCCAGCTCGGTGCGCAGCCGGCTCTCGTCGGCGCGCAGCTGGGCGATCCGCTGGGCGGACGGCTGCCAGCTGAATTTCCAGAACAGGGCCAGCAGCGCCACGGTCAGCACCGCCAGGCCGATGGTGATCTGGATCTTGGGGTCCTTGAAGTTCATTGCTGCGCCCTCCCGGCGGTGGCCGCCTGGTTGGTGGTGAGGCTGTCGGGCGGGTTGGGGTTGATGCCGCAGGTCAGGCTGAACTTGACCACCTCCCGCCCCTCGACGGTGGTCTTCTCGGTCTGCGACAGCTCCACCGATGTGAAATACCCGGTGGCCTTCATCTTCATCATGAAATCCGCCACGATCAGGTTGGAGAACGTCAGGCAGTCGATCTTGAGCGTGCTGCCGTCCTCGTTGAACGAGGTCAGCCAGACGTTGTCCACCAGCGACTGGGACAGGCCGTCCATCAGCTGCACCAACTTGTAGCGGCCCTTGTCGATGGAGTTGATCTCGGACAGCTTGGTGTTGAGGTCGGCCTGCTTGGCCAGGAACTCGTCGACCATCCGCTTGGGCCCGGCCAGCTTGGCCAGCTCCTCGTTGTACTGGGTGATCTTGCCCTGCAGCTGCCCGATCTGGGCCTTCTGGGTGGTGAAAAGAACGATCACCACCACCAGGACGATCAGCAGCGCAGCCGTCGAGAGCACCAGCCCCAGGTGCAGCCCCGGGATCTGGGGCAGGCGCAACTGGAATCCCCCGCCGGCCGCGCCCTTGGGCGCGGCCACCTTGGCGATCTTGCGGTCGCGGATCAGGTTGATCTGCAGCATTATTTGACCTCCCTCACCCCCAGCCCGATGGCCAGGGTCAGCATCGGGGCCACCTTGTCAGGGCCGGCGGCGCCGAACAGGTTGGGATCGTAGGTGATCTTCTGGAGGGGGTTGAACAGCTCCACCGGGATCTGGAACTTGTCCGCCAGGTGGGACTGCAGCGACGGGATCAGCGCGCCGCCGCCGGAGAGGTACATCCGGTTCATCTTCTCGCCGCCGCCCGACATCGCCAGGAAGGAGAGCGTGCGCTCGATCTGCGAGGCGAAGTCGCCGGCGAAGTTGCCGAACACCTCGGCCGAGGACTCGGCGGTCACGTCGGGCACCGTCTCGCCCTTGATCAGCTCCGAGGCCTGGTCGTAGGACAGCCCCAGGTTCTTCTGGATCAGCTGCAGGCAGGCGTTGCCGGCCACCGGCAGGTCGCGGGTGAAGAACGGCACCGCGCCCTTGACGAAGTTGATGTTGGTGATGTCGGCGCCGATGTGCACCAGGGCCACGATCTCGTCCGGCGCCGGCGAGTAGTTCAGCTCGAAGGCGTTCTGCACCGCGAAGGCGCCGTAGTCCAGCACGGCCGGGTTGAGGCCGGCGCCCGACAGCAGGTCGAGGTGGCTGTTGACGGTCTCGTTCTTGGCCGCCACCAGCGACACTTCCATCTGGTTGTTGCCGGTGTCGGGGTTGAGGATCTGGAAGTCCAGCACCACGTCGGCGATGTCGAAGGGGATGTGCTGCTCGGCCTCCCACTTGATGCGCTCGCGGGCCTCCTGCTCCTTCATCTTGTCCATCGGGATGCGCTTGACGATGACGCCGCGGCCGGAGACGGCCGAGACCACCTCGTTGCCCTTTATCTTGCGGGTCTCGAACAGCGTCTTGATGGTGTCGACCACCAGCCCCCGGTCCATGATCTCGCCCTCGACGATGGCCTCGGGCAGGAGGGGGGCGATGCCGTAGTTCACCAGGGACAGCCCCTTGCCTCCTTTCTGGATCTCCACCACCTTGATCTGGTGACTGCCGATGTCCAGACCGATGGTGGCCGCTTTTTTACCGAAGAGCATCTTCGCTGCACCTCTTTTGTGATTGATGCTGTGTTATTCCCCGATGAACTTCTGGATCTCGCTGCCCTTCAGCATCCAGCGCCGCCCCACCTTCTTGCCCGCCAGCCGGCGTTGGGCGAGGTGCTTGCGCACCGTCTGCTCCGTCAGCGCCAGCAAACGGCAGGTTTCCGCCACCGTATACAACTTGGCGGAATCAATTTCCTTTGTAGATATCGGCATATGTTCCTCGCTTAAAAGAGAACAATTGCGATGATTAACGCTGATTAGCGATGATAAGCTATACTTGCATGCTTTTGGATATTGTATATTCTTCCCAATGACATGTCAAGCAGTTTTTTCAATTATTTTCATTTTTTTTCATTTTCCCCTTGACAAGCGGCTTAACCTAAAATATACTAATACCATAATCGGTTTTCTTCAATCAACGATTCAATTCCCAGCACGCATCGCAACATATCGACGGAGGAAACGGTCCCATGAAGAGCAAGCATTTGCTGGTCCTGCTGGCGGTCCTGGCCGCCGTGATCGTGGCTGTCGGGTGCAGTTCACTGACCCAGGCGCCCCAATTGATCGTATCGAATGTGAGCCCGTTCTGGGTCACAAGCGACAGTCTCGATGTCACGATCACCCTAAAAAACATGAACCACATCGATGCCATCGTCACGACCAGCCAGTTCACCTACCGCGGCGCCTACGGCTCGGACCAGTCGCCGGTGTACAACCACAGCGCCTACGTTCCGGGGAACTCCGACAGCACCAAGATCAAGGTATCCGTCGTCGGCCTCACATCGATCCGTACCACGCTGGGCTCGCCGGTCACCCTGTGGATGAAATTCTGGGGTACCGACGCCTACGGCTACAACAAGACGTTCGCCATCGACTCGCTCGCGATCAACTGCAACTGACCTGGTCCAACCAGGGCGACGGCCGAAGGCCCGGACTCAGTCGAGTCCGGGCCTTCGGTTTTTCTGTTTGGCGCAGGGCCGTCAGGGGATCTGGAACCAGACGTCCTTGGCCTTGAGGAGATCGCCGTCCTTCATCCGGACGGTGAACCGCAGGTTGGTGCCCGAGGGTGGCGCGTTGCCCTGGGCATCCCGCACCGTGCACTGGTAGACGTTGTACCCCTGCGTCAGGCTGGTGGCGATCACCGCAAAGACCCCCTTGAGATCGTTGGCGACGCTGGCCTGGGCGAAAACGCCGCCCGAGTAGCTGGCCAGCCGGATCATCGAGGCGACGTCAACCGCGCCCAGCCCGACCACGAACACCGGAATGCCGCGGGCCTGGGCCAAGGCTGCCACCGCGCCCAGCGAGTCCTGGGGCTCGCTGTCGTTCTCCCAGCCGTCGGTGAACGAGATCACCGTACGGTTGAACTGGGCGGCCGACACCGTCGAATCGATGTGCTGGATACCGCGCCGGGTCGCCGTCAGCAGCGGCGTCAGGCCGTCATTGTCCAGCGAGTCGAAGGCGGAGAACAGCGGCAGGCTGTCGGACACCGCCGTGAAGTCGCGCCACAGGTTGAAGTAGTAGTCCCCGGTGTTCCCGGCGAACTCCGACACCGCCACCCGGTGCGCCAGGTTGCGCCGGGCCAGCTTGCGGATGAAGATCCGCCCGGCCTCCCGCCGCACGTAGGTCGGGTCGCTGCCCGACATGCTGCCGCTGCCGTCGAACACCACCTGGACCGCGATCTGGCTGAGCGTGGGGATCCGCTGGGAGATGACCTCGACCACGGGCGTGTAGGTGCCGGTCGAGCAGTACACTGACATCGTCGAGTTCGCCGTCGTGCCCCAGAACACGTTCTCGTTGAACGTCAAGCCGATCACCGACAGGTCGAACCGCCCGGTGCTGGCGAAGTCCGAGCGCAGCATCGGCACGCCCATCACGTACACCATGAACAAGGCGTCGGGATCGTTGAATCCCACGGTCGGGATCACCGGGTTCTTGCCCTTGCAGGACAGGCCGGTGACCAGCAGGGCGCACAGCAGCGCCATCAGGACGACTCGGGTGCTCTTCCCCATCGCCGTTCTCCTTTGCATTTGTCCAGATGATAGAAGAAATACCCCCTTTTGTCAAGGGGGCTGGCGAAAAAGATACCCGTTTTTAGGCCGCGCCGCCCTCCGCCACCGTCTCGATCCCCCGCACCACGCACCGCTCCACGAACGCAGCGCCCTCCTCCCGCATCGCCAGCAGGATCTCGTCGCGGTAGGGCCACAGCCGCCGCGCCGTCTCGGCGTCGGCGTGCCCCGGCAGGTACTGCTGCAGGGCCCACAGGCCGGCGCCCTTGATCTCGCGGCCGATCGACCCGACGTCGGCCTTCCTCATGTACAGCGGCAGCACCGTGGTGCGGAACTCGTAGCCGACGCCGCTGGCCATCAGCAGGGCGATGCTGCGGCGGATGGCGCCCAGGTCGGCCTTGGCGCCCGCGGCCCGGGCGTAGCGCTCGTCCAGCGGCGCCTTGATGTCCATGGCGACGTAGTCCACCAGCCGGTCCCCGATCAGGTGCCCCAGCACGTCCGGCAGGGCGCCGTTGGTGTCCAGCTTCACCGCCAGCCCCAGCTGCTTGATCCAGCGCAGCAGCGTGGCCAGCTCGGCGTGGATGGTGGGCTCGCCGCCGGTGACCACCACCCCGTCGATCCAGCCCCGGTGGCGGGCCAGCGCGGCCTCCACCGTGCCCCAGTCCACGGTGGGCACCTCCTCCGGGTGCTGCACCAGCTGGTGGTTGTGGCACATCGGGCAGCGGAAGTTGCAGCCGGGCAGGAACAGAACCGCGGCCAGCCTGCCGTCCCAGTCGATCAGCGACGTCTCGATGAAGCCCTTGATCTCCATCCCTGCTCCCGCAGCCGCCGCCCCCTATTCCGACAGCCGGAACGGCGGGTACTCGTCGGTCACCAGCAGGAAGGCGTAGGCGCCCACCCGCAGCCCCCAGCGCATGGTACCCGCCACCAGGTCGAACATGGGCCGCGGGTACGTCCCGGTGAACAGGATGGCGAACCACGACACGACGGTGAAGACCGCCACCGCCACGCCCAGCCCGGCCAGGCAGACGTAGTGCGGGAAGGCCAGCAGCCACTTGACCAGCGGCAGCCAGCGGTCGATGCCGGCGCGGGCGTCGGGGTACGGGAAGTCGGCCCTGACCGCCTGCTCCTCGTCGGTCGACGGGTACTCGTCGCGCAGCAGCAGGACGAAGGCGGTGACCCGCATCCCGAACCTCATCAGGTTGAGGTTCCAATCGTACCACCATCTGGGGTATTTCTGCCGGAAGACGATCATCAGCAGGGCCGGCAGGAAGACGAAGCCGGCGCCCCAGGCCGCGCTTGACCCGCAGCCGTGATCGGACGATCCGCCGCCATTGGCGAACAGCAGGGCCCACACGATGATGATCGGCACCGCGTAGAAGATCCGGAAGAACACGGTCCAGCGGTCGTGCACCGGTGTGTACTCGACCGTGAGCCTGGCCGGGTATGGTGCCGGGGTTCCCTCCGTCATGGTTCCGTTCCTTTCGTTATATTAATGTGGGGACCGCCATGAGCACAGCGCGCCATGTCCGCATATCCGGGGATGTGCGGACATGGCGCGCGCCGCTGGTCCCCCCTATTCCTCCTCGTCCGGCCCGGCCTCGCCCTTGAACGCCTTGTCCAGGTGCGGCTTCAGCTCCTTGGAGAGCGGCGGCCGCTTGACCCAGCGGTCCAGCTCCTGCTTCTTGTACTGCAGGACGACCGTGGGGATGTCGGACACCTCGTGGAAGGCGCCCTCGGCCAGGCCGTCCACCGTGTCCATGTCGAAGTAGTTGATGGGGACCTGCGCGGCGTAGTCCCACTTGTTGAGGAAATAGCCGACCTTCTCGATGGCCTGCTTGCAGACCTGGCAGCTGGGCCGGCCGAAGACGAGCACTTGCATCGCTTTGTCCTGTTCCCTTTTTACTGTGATGTCATCGCGAGCCGGGCATCATGCCGCTGCGTTCGTGGCGATCCAGGAAACGGTATCCCGGATCGCCGCGCGTGACCCCACCCTGCCCTCCCCGAACGCGTTCGGGGAGGGCCATGGGAGGGGTATCCGAGGGACCCCGCTACTTTATCGTCGCCCGGTTGCGGTCGCGCAGCTCGCCGATCTTGCCCTTGTTCCAGCCCTCGACGATGGTGAAGTACCCGGTGACGCGGGTGATGTGCGAGACGTCGCGGCCGCCCACGGTCACCGCCTTGATGGCCGGCCAGTCGTGCTTGGCGATGGCCTCGTAGCTGGCGTGGACCTTGGTGTCGTAGCGCTTGTTGCGGATGTAGATGCCCTCGTCGCCCTCGGAGAACTCGAACGTGCCCTTCTCCGAGGCCAGCTTGTCCTTCAGCTCCTGCAGTTCCATGGCGGTCTCCTTCTTATATGTATCTCACTTTGATGATCATGGCTGGACGAAGATTCACGAATATCGCTTTCCACTGTTTCCCACCAGAATACCGGAGACTGGAGACTGAATACAGAATTATTCGGTCTCCAGTATTCCGTCTTCCGTATTCTTCCGGTATCAGGCCTTCCCCGCGAACTGCTTCTCCCAGTCGATCCGGGCCGTGAACTGCATCACCACGAACAGCGTCGCGATGCAGCAGACGGTGATGGCCAGGCCGGTGTAGCCCTCCCAGAAGAAGGCGTATGAGAAGAACACCAGGTAGACCAGCTGGGCGATGGCCGTCTCCACGAAGGCGAACTTGGTCCCGGCCACGATCCGCATGTAGGAGACCGTCAGGAACAGCGAGACCGCGGTGCAGATGAAGAACGCCGCCGTGATGTCCACGTGGTCGGCCAGGTAGGCCATCAGCAGGTGGAAGGCGAAGAACGACGCGGCCACGAAGAAGTAGTGCATCGGGTGCAGCTTGATGCCGCGGATGGCCGTGATGATGAACAGCAGGAAGAAGAACAGGAACAGCGACACCGGCGCGAAGAAGGTGATCTTGCTGACGAACGGGCCGGGGTTGACCTTCCTGGGCATCGCCATGCCGATCTGGATGCCGGAGATCAGGTTCTTGTACTCCCAGCCCAGCTCCCAGCCTCCGCCCTTTTTGACCTTGGCCGTGGGCGAGATGCCGTTCTCCGGGAAGTCGATCCGTTCGAAGTCGGTGGTCATCGCCAGGTTGAAGTTGCGCACCTGCGAGACGTCCGAGCCGAACACGTACCACCACTCGTCCAGGCCCTGCGAGCGGTAGGCCACGCGCACCTGCGCGCCCTGCCCCGGGGCCAGCCGCAGCGACTTGTAGACCTTGCCGCCCGTGGGCGAGACCTCCTGCTCCGCCACGCCGTCGACCGACAGGGTGAAGTCGTCGTAGATGCCGTCCGATGACGGGAACGAGTACTCGAACCAGACGTCGCGCGGCTGGCCGGTGCTGTTCACCACCCCGTACGTCGCATCGAACCCGACGTTATACGTGGAGTACCACAGCAGGCCCTTCTTGCGGTGGGCCAGCCTCAGGTCGGCCGTGATGTCGCTGGACTCGAGGTTCAGGTAATGGCTGACGGTGTTGGTCCGCGTCTCGGTGACCGTCTTGCCTTCGTCCGTGGTGCGGGTGACCTTCTGCTCTTCCCTGGTCTGGTAGTAAACCAGCGGCGCGGCCTGGCGCTGGGGCGCGCCCCACAGCTGTCCCACGGCGCTCTTCAGCTTCTTGTCCTGCGAGTTGGTGCGGTCGACCGTGACCCCGCCCAGGATCACCCAGGCCACGCAGGTGCAGAAGAACACGAAGACGATGGCGGCGATCTTTTTGGCCATACTAATCCCTTCTATTCACTATACGGTACACGCTAGCCACGACAAAGACCTCTGGATCAGGTCTGCCGTATCGCCGATACTGGATAGCGGCTACTGGATAGTGGATACGTTGAGGCAGTGGGAAAAGTTACTTGATCCTCTTGATCCCCTCCACCGTCTTGCGGCTGCAGTTGGGACACTCGTCCTTGAGGCCCCGGTACACCTTGCCGCAGCTGTTGCAGGTGGTGAACTCCGGCGAGAAGGCGATCTGGGCGTTGCGGGTGTTGCGGAACGACTTGGTCACGAAGTTGGCGATCGACTTGGGCGTGGGGTGGGCGTCGGCGATCCAGACGTGGGTCAGCGCGCCGGCCTCGATCAGGTCGTGGAACTTGCCCTCCAGCTTGACCCGCTCGATGGGGTTGATCGGCTCGCCCACGTTGAGGTAGGTGGAGTTGGTGTAGTACACCGTGCCGTCCTTGATCCCGCCCTTGACCACCTTCTCGGCGTCCTTGGTGAAGTGCTGCATGTCCAGCTTGGCGAAGCGGAAGGCCGTGCTCTCGGCCGGGGTCTGCTCCAGCACGAACTTCATGCCGAACTCGCGGGCCAGCTCCTTGGTCTTGAGGTGCAGGTAGGCGATCACCTTCAGGCCGAACTTGAAGGCCTCCTCGCTCTGGTGCAGCTCCTGGCCGATGTGGTGCTGCACCAGCTCGTTCAGCCCCAGGATGCCGATCAGGTAGGTCACCCGCCACATCCGGAGGTAGGGCTCGCCGTCCTTCTCCATGGCCAGCAGGGCCAGCGGGCCCTGGTCCTTGAGGGCCATCAGCTTGTCGACGAACTTCTTCTTCTGCTGGTGGCCCTTGACCGCCAGGTAGAGGAACTCGTCGATCTTCTTGAACAGGGCGTTGGTGTCGCCCTTGGCCAGGTAGGCGATGCGCGGCAGGTTGATGGTGATGTTCTGCAGGGCCGAGTAGCGCATCTTCCAGGGCGTGGCGGCGTCGTCCAGGTCCTTGTCGTCCAGCTTGAAGGCCAGCCGGCAGCACTCGGAGATCTTGGCGGTCTCGCCCCGGTCGAACACGAAGTAGGTGTTGCCCTTGTCCGCGGCCACGGCGCTGATGTGGTCGAGGAAGTCCTGGTGGCCCGG
>JALOPJ010000031.1 GCA_025453955.1 Candidatus Edwardsiibacteriota bacterium | reverse complement strand
CTCGGCGATGATCTTCTGGGCGATCTCGTACGGCACCTCCTCGTAGTGCGAGAACTCGGCCGTGAAGTCGCCCCGGCCCTGGGTGATCGACCGCAGCGAGGTGGAGTACTTGTAGAGCTCGGCCTCGGGCACCGTGGCCCGGATGATCTGCAGGCCCTTCTCGCTGTCCATCCCGGCGATCCGGCCCCGCCGCGAGTTGAGGTCGCCCATCACCTGGCCGGCGAACTCGTCGGGGATCACCACCTCCAGCTTGGTGATCGGCTCCAGCAGCACCGGCCCGGCCTCCAGCATCCCCTTCTTGAGGGCCTGGGAGGACGCGATCTCGAAACTGGTGCCCGAGGAGTCGACGTCGTGGTACGATCCGAAGTGCAGCACGGCCTTGATGTCCACGATGTGGTAGCCGGCCACCGCGCCCTCGATCAGCCCGGCCCGGATGCCCTTCTCCACCGAGGGGATGAAGTTGTTGGGGATCACGCCGCCCACGATGGCGTCCTCGAACTCGAAGCCCTCGCCCCGCTTGCGCGGCTCCAGCCGCAGCACCACGTGGCCGTACTGGCCGTGGCCGCCGGTCTGCTTCTTGTGCTTGTACTCGGCGTGGTCCACCGTGCGGGTGATGGTCTCGCGGTAGGCGATGCGCGGCTTGCTGCGGGCCACCTCGACGTTGTACTTGCGCTTCAGCCGGCCCATCATGATGTCCAGGTGCAGCTCGCCCAGACCGAACACCTGGGTCTGGCGCACCTCGGGCATGAAGGCCCAGCCGAAGGTGGGGTCCTCGTCCCGCAGCTTGGACAGCCCGACGCCGATCTTGCCCTCGTCGTCCTTGGACTTGGTCTCCACCGCCTCGGAGATCGACGGCTTGGGCAGGGCGATGGCCGGCAGCTGCAGCGGGTTGGCCTTGAGGCTCAGCGTGTCGTTGGTGCCGCTCTCCTTGAGCTTGACCGCGATGCCGATGTCGCCGCAGACCAGCTTGGCGGCGTCCGCCCGCTCCTTGCCCATCGGGTAGTAGAGCTGGCCCATCTTCTCGGACTTGCTCTTGTTGGCGTTGTAGAGGTCCAGCCCGGTCTCGATGGTGCCGCTGTAGACCCGGAAGAAGTTGAGGTTGCCGGCGTGCGGCTCGATGAAGGTCTTGAAGATGAACAGCAGGGGCGCCCCGGCCGGGTCGCACTTGACGGCGACCTCGGCGTCGCCGCCGGCCTTCTTGGCCGTGACCTGGGCGGTGCGGGCGGCGGTGGGGAACGGCCCGGCCAGCAGGTCGAGCAGCGCCGCGATCCCGACCTCGTGGCCGCCGTCGGCGGCGAACACCGGCACCACCTTGCCGGCGGCGATGCCCGCCTTCAGGCCCCGGGCGAACTCCTCGTCGGTCAGCGGCTCGCCGCCCAGGTACTTCTCCATCAGGGCGTCGTCGCTCTCGGCCACGGTCTCCACCAGCTTCTCGCGGTACTGGGCGGCCTGCTCCTGCAGGTCGGCGGGGACCTCGGCCGGGGCCGACTTGCCGCCGCCCTCCAGCCGGGCCTTCATCGCCACCAGGTCGACCACGCCCTGCAGGCCCAGCTGGTCGCCGATCGGGATGGTCACCGCCACCGCCTGGTGGCCGAACATGGCCTGGGCCTGCTCCAGCGTCTTGTAGAAGTCGGCGTGCTCCTTCATCAGCTTGGTGATGACGATGCCGCGCGGCAGGCCCATCTCGTTGGCGTACTTCCAGGCCTTGTCGGTGCCCACCTCGACCCCGGCCACGGCCTGGGCCACCAGCAGGGCGGCGTCGGCCACCCGCATCCCGGCCTTGACCTCGCCGGCGAAGTCGGCGTAGCCCGGGGTGTCGATGATGTTGATCTTGCGGCCGCCGTGCTCGCAGGCCGCCAGCGCCGAGAAGATGGAGATCTTGCGGGCCGTCTCGTCGGGGTCGAAGTCGAACATGGTGTTGCCGTCGTCCACCCGGCCCAGCCGCTCGGTCGGCCGCGCGGCGTGCATCATGGCCTCGGCCAGGGTGGTCTTGCCGCAGCCGCCGTGCCCGGCCAGCACCAGGTTGAGGATCGTGTCGGCAGTGTAGCTCTTCAAGGGGGCCTCCCGCGCTATGTAATGAGGAAGTAATGGTGCGAAAACACGAACGATGATTATACCAGATTGCGCCGGGAAAAATCAACCATAAACGGCCGGCCGGGGGCAAACGGACGCGCCGCCTCGCGGCGGCGCTGCTGCGGCACCGGCCCGGCCGGCCGCGGCTAGGCCGGGCAGACCTCGGGCCGGGCCAGGTAGTAGCCCTGGCCCAGCGGCACGCCCAGGTCCCGGATGGTCTCGAACTCGCTGTGGCTCTCGATGCCCTCGGCGATCACCCGGGCGCCGATGCTGCGGGCCAGCGTCACCAGGGTCCGCACCAGCTCCAGCTTCAGCAGGTTGCGGTCGATGCCCGAGATCAGCGAGACGTCGAACTTGAGGAAGTCGGGCTGGACCTCGGACAGCAGCTTCAGGCTGGAGTAGCCCGAGCCCATGTCGTCGATCGCCACCCGGAAGCCGGTGGCGCGCAGGGCGGCCACGATGGCGGTGAAGGCCTTCCAGTCGCCGACCGCCACCCGCTCGGTGATCTCGAACACCACGTCGCCGGGGTCCAGCCCGGCCCGGCCCACCAGCCCGGCCAGGGCGTCCGGCTTGAACTGGCCCTCGGCCATCGCCCGCACGCTGGCGTTGATGAACAGCGTGCCCCGCCGGCCGTCGCCCCGCGCCAGCTGCAGGGCGTTCTCGCGGCAGCGCCGCTCCAGCTCGAACACCAGGTCGGTCTGCTCGGCGAAGGTGAACAGCAGCTCGGCGTTCTCGAAGCCCGAGCCGTCCGGCCCGCGCGACAGCGCCTCGTGGCCGAAGACGGTGCAGCGGTCGAGCTCGATGATCGGCTGGAACAGCGTCACCAGGCGGTTGCCGTCCAGCAGGGACTTGAGCCGGCCGTGGGCCTCGTTCTGCTGGCCCTGGGTGGCCCGCACCGCCTCCAGCGCCGCCCGGTCGACCGCGCGGTACACCTGCCGCTCGAAGCGGGCCCGGTTGTCCAGCCGCAGCAGTGCGGCGCCGACGGTCACCAGGTCGCGGGCCGGCACGCCGGGCACCAGCGGCGGGGCCGCGGCCGCGGCCGCCACCGCCTGCCGCAGCTCCGCCAGCCGCTGCTCGCCGCCGCCGTTGACCCGCACCCCCAGCAGGAACCGGCCGCTGCGCACGCCGGCCAGCGCCGCCAGGTGCGCGACCTTGAGCCGCAGCAGCGCCTCCTCCACGGCGGCGCCGGCCTGGGCCAGCGCCCGGTCCACCGCCTCCCAGCCGTAGGTCTCCTCGATCTGGCCGGGCTGGTCGACGGTCAGCACGATCAGCCCCAGGGTGCCGTCGGCCTCGGCCAGCTTGCGCAGCTCGTCCAGCACCGCCGGCAGCGTGGGCAGCCTGGTCCCCTTGTCGAACAGCTGCCCCCGCAGCCGCAGGGTCTCCAGCTTCAGGTCGAAGTAGTCCTGGCGCAGGTCCTGGCTCATCGGCCGTCACTTCCGGTCGAGGATCGCCCTCACCCGTTCCACCAGCTCGTCCGGGGTGAACGGCTTGCAGATGTAGTCGATGGCCTCCTCCTGCATCGCCGCCATCTTGTCCTTGGGCTCGACCTTGGCGGTGAGCATCGCCACCGGGATCGAGGCCGTGGAGTCCTCGATCTTGAGGATCTTCAGCAGCTCCATCCCGTCGAGGTCCGGCATCATGATGTCCAGCAGGATCAGGTCGGGCTTTTCCCGGTACAGCCGCTGCAGGCCCTCGTGGCCGGTGAGCGCGGTGATGGTCCTGATGCCGGCCTCCTCCAGCACCATCTGGATCAGGTCGAGGATGTCCTCCTCGTCGTCGATCACCATCACCAGGGGACGCCCGCTCTGGTCAGGTGCCATGTCGCTCCTCCCTGTGGGTTGGTTCCGCCGCCGGCCCTCCGGCGGCGCCGGGCGCCGCCAGGGGCAGGGCGAAGGTGAATACCGTGCCGCGGTTGGGCTCGCTGTCGACCCTGATCTCGCTGTGGTGCAGGTCCAGGATCGACTTGACGATGGCCAGCCCCAGCCCCACCCCGCCGAACCGCCGGGTGGACGAGCCGTCCAGCTGCTGGAACCGCTCGAAGATGCGGGGGATCAGCTCGCGCGGGATGCCGATGCCGGTGTCGCGCACCTCGATCCGGGCCCGCTCCGGCTCCTCGCGCCGCACCGCGATGGTGATCCCGCCCTGGTTGGTGAACTTGACCGCGTTGATGATCAGGTTGTCGATCACCTGGGCGATCCGCTCCCGGTCGGCCAGCACCGTCAGCGGGCCGTCCATCTCCAGCGCCAGCCGCAGCCGTTTCTTCTCGACCTCGGCCTGGTGGTTGACGATCACTTCCTCCAGCAGGGCCCGCAGCTCGAAGGGCCGGGGATCGGCCGTGAAATGCCCGGCCTCGATGGTGGTGAAGTCCAGCAGGTCCTTGATCTGCTTGGTCAGCCGGCGGACGTTGCGCCGCATCACCTCGATGCCCTTGCGCTGGCTGTCGGTCAGCGGCCCCAGCTTCTCCAGGAACAGGTAGTCGGCGTAGCCGGAGATGGCCGTCAGCGGGGTGCGCAGCTCGTGCGAGACGTTGGCGATGAACTCGCTCTTCAGCTTGTCCAGCTCCAGCAGCTCCATGTTGGCCTGCGACAGCCGGTCGTAGGAGTCGGCCAGCGCCTCCATGTTGTCCTTGAGCTGCCGGGTCATCTGGTTGAAGTTGCTGGCCAGCTCGCCGATCTCGTCGTTGGCCGAGACGGTGACCACCTGGTCCAGCTGGCCCTGGCCGATCTCGCGGGCGGCCACGGTCAGGCGGCTGATGGGGTCGCTGATCTTGCGCGCCAGCACGTAGGCCAGGGCGCTGCCGGTCAGCACGAACAGCAGCGTGGCCAGCAGCACCTGCAGCATGGTGGTGCGGAACAGCGCCGCCAGGGCGGCGAACGACGCCACGTAGCGCACCGACACCCGGTGGCGGCCCCATTCCTCGATGAACGGCATCACCACCGACAGCGCCCGGCCGCCGCTGCCCGACCGCAGCTCGGCCCGCGACAGCTCCAGCCGCTTGACGCGGTCCAGCAGGTCGGGCTCGGCCCGGAACAGCTCGGCGGCGGCCTGGGGCCGCTCCCCCCGCATCTCCCGCGAGTCGAACCGGACGTTGCCGTTGACGTCGATGATCTGGATCTCGACCACGTTGCGGTTCATCGAGAGCAGGGTCGAGACGATCTCCCGGAACTTGTAGTAGCCCGAGGCATAGTACAGGAAATAACCCTGGCACAGCGGGGCCACGGTCAGCTGGGCGAACGACACCACGCCCTCGGCGATCTCCCGCTTGAGCTGGGACCGCCGCACGGTGACGGTGAAGACGGCGTTGACCAGCAGGATCGCCACCACCAGCAGGCTGGCCGCCGCCGCGAACTTGATCTTAAGGCTGCGCATCGCCCTCCGCGGCCGCCGGCGGCCGTCCGTTCCCCAGCCGCCTCGCCAGCAGCACCGCCAAAGCGGCGCCCAGCAGGAAGCTGATCAGGCCGGCGGCGGCCAGCCGGGTCCAGAACTCGGAACGGACGTCGCCCCACGACCGGTAGCGGATCTGGTAGCGCACCGAGTAGCGGTGCCGGCCCCATTCCTCGACGTAGGGCACGATGATGTCGAGGACGCTCCGCCCGTCCGGCCCCTCGGCGATGCGGCAGGTCGGCGACAGGTCCTTGACCGCCGCCAGCAGCTGCGGCGGCAGCGGCGGCGCCGGCGGCGGCGCCTGCCCGGCGGCGAACTCCCGCGAGTCGAACAGCACCGCGCCGTTGACGTCGATCAGCGCCAGCCGTTCCAGGTCCCGGTTCATCGCCATCACGTCGCCGATCAGCTCGCGGAACTTGTAGTATCCCGAACGGTAGTAGCGCTCGTAGGCCTCGGCCACCGGACGGGCGCTCATCCGGGCGTAGCCGAACGCATCCTGGTTGTACTTTTCCCGGAACAGCCCGGCCGTCAGCAGCCCCAGCACCGCGTCGTGCACCAGGATCAGCGCCAGCACCAGGATGCTCAGCGCCAGGATCAACCGTCTGCCGTTCATGGCCGCACCTCCTCTGTTGTTGCCGCCGGCCGCCGCCGGCCCCCTTCCGCCGCGGTCAGCGCGATCCCTCCGGCCGGATCTCCTTGGCCAGCACCAGACCGTCGGCCCGGGGCTGCCACGCCAGTCCGCGACGGATGCCGTAGCAGTCGTCGCGCAGGTAGAGCGGCACCACCGGCAGGTCCTCCATCAGCAGTGTCATCGCCCGCTGCAGCACCGCCTGGCGGCGGGCGGCGTCGAACTCCCGGTCGGCATCGTCGATCAGCCGGTCCAGCGACGGGTTGCGGTACCCGCCGGCGGCGCGGCGGCCGGAATGCAGGTCGTTGATGATCTCGCTGGCGTCGCCGAAGCTGCAGGAGATCCCCATCCGGTAGCAGGTCGACGTCCCGCTCTCGATGCGGTGGTAGAGGTCGCTCCAGTCCAGCGTGTCGGCCACCAGCCGGATGCCGACCTCTCGCAGCTGGGCCGACAGCGGGGCGATCTCGGAGCGCAGCTCCCGCGCCACGTCCAGCCGCAGCGTCAAGCCCCGGCCGTAGCCGGCCGCTCGCAGCAGCCGCGCCGCTGCCGCCGTGTCGCGGGCGATCGGCGGCAGCCCCGGGGCGAAGCCGAAGATGGTCGGATGCACCAGCTGGTTGGCCGGCTGCGCGTACCCGTGGTACACGTTGTCGATGATGGCCGCCCGGTCGATGGCCAGCGACAGGGCCCGCCGCACCCGGGCATCGGCCAGCGGATCGGTCGGCCCGGGGGCGGCGAAGCCGATGATGCTGACCGACGTGCCCGGGATCACCAGCATCTTCAGGCCGGGATGGCGGCCGATCTGTTCCCGCTGCCCCTCGTCGATCGACGCCGAGAGGTCGACGTCGCCGCGCAGCAGCGCGGCGGTCCGCTCCGCGCCGTCGGCGATGCTGCGGAACTCCACCGTCCGGTACCGTGCGGCCGGCCCCCAGTACCGGCCGTTGGCCGCCAGCTCCACCCCGCGGCCCGGCAGGTAGCGGACGAACCGGTAGGGGCCCGTGCCCACCGCCTGGCGGTCGGGATCGCTGCCCTGGGGGACGATCGCCACCTGCGACAGCACGTTGATCAGGGTGGGCAACGGCCGGCTGGTGGTGATCTCGACCGTCAGGCTGTCCAGCGCCGTGACCCTGTCGACCGCCGCCAGCAACCCGCGCATCGCCGATGCCGGGCCGCTGCGGGCGCGCTCCATGCTGTAGACCACGTCGCCGGCCGACAATCGTTCGCCGTTGTGGAACGTCACCCCGGGACGCAGGTGGAAGCGCCATCCGCCGCCGGCGGGATTGGTGTATCCCTGGGCCACCAGCGGCACGATCCGCATGTCGGCATCGAATCCCACCAGCCCCTCGTAGATGTTGGCCAGCACCGAGATGGTGACGCTCTCGTCCTGGCGGTGGGGGTCGAGGCTGATCACGCCGTCCTCGTAGGCGATCACCAGCCGGTCCCGAACCGTCGCCCGGGAGCAACCCGGCGCCAGGCCGGCCGCGGCGCACAGCGCGGCCAGCAGCGGCAGCGCCGCCCGGCGGAGGTTTGCGGGGCGGGCGGTCGCCATCCGGCCGCTCATCGCCGGAACCCGATCTCGTTCAACCGCACGTACCCGTCCTGGCGGGGCGTGAACAGGACCTGGGGATGATGGGCATAGAGGCGGCTCTTGACGTAGAGCGGCACCAGGGGCAGGTCCCGCATCGCCAGCCGCATCGCCTGCTGCAGCATCTCGATCCGCGCCCGGCTGTCGAGCGTCTGGCCGCTGCGCTCGATCAGCTCGTCGAGCCGGCGGTTGCTGTAGCCCCCCCAGTTGGCGTTGCCGTAGCTTCCGTTGCGGCGGTCGGCGGTGTGCAGGCAGGCGTCGAACAGGTCCGAGGCGTCGCCGGAGCTGCACGACCAGCCCACCATGTAGAACGGGCTCTGCCACCGGCCCAGCCGGTCGGATAGGTCGGACCATTCGTAGGGCTTGAGGGTGACCCGGATGCCCACCGCCGCCAGCTGCCGCACCAGCACCGGGCCGGACTTGGTGAGGGCGCCCCTGGTGACCTCCAGGCCGACCGCGAACCCCTTGGGGTACCCGGCTTCGCGCAGCAGGCGCCGCGCCTTTTCCCGGTCGGGCCGGTTGCGGACCAGGTCGGGCAGGTACCCGACGATGTACGGGGACACCAGCTGGTCGATCGGCGCCGCGTCGATCTTGGTGGCGGCGATCAGCTCGGCGGGGTCCAGCGCCCAGTAGATCGCCTCCCGCACCTTGGTCTTGGCCAGCGGCCCCTTCATCCGGACGTTGATCCCCAGCAGGCCCACCATCAGGCCCGCGCTCTTGGCGACGGTGATGCCGCTGATGTCGCCGGCCGCCTCCAGGTCGAGGGCGGTGACGTCGCGGATCAGGTGCACCCGGCCGTCGAGCAGCGCCTGCAGCCGCTGCTTGCTGTCCTGGATGAACCGGATCACCGCATTCCCGATGGCCGGCCTCCCCCCCCAGTGGCCGGGATTGGCCGCCAGCACCAGCGAGTCGCCGGGCGCGTAGGAGACGACGCGGTAGGCGCCGGTGCCGATCGGCGTGCTGATGGTGTCCGGCGACCCGACGGGCACGATCCGCACGAAGGTCAGCTTGTTGAGCAGCACCGGCGACGGCCGGGCCGTCACCAGCTCCACCGTCAGGTCGTCGACCACCCTGACCGCCGCCACCGAGGCCAGGTAGTAGCCCACCGGCCTGCCGCCGGCCCGTTCCAGGCTGTGCCTGACGTCGGCGGCGGAAAGCCGCCGGCCGTCGTGGAACGTCACGCCGGGCCGCAGCCGGAACCGCCAGGTCAGCTCGTCGGGATTTTCCCAGGACAGGGCCAGCGCCGGCACGATCCGCATCTGGGCGTCGAACGCCACCAGGGCGTCGTAGACGTTCGACAGCACCGAGTGGGTGACCCCCTCGTCCTTGGCGTGGGGATCGAGCGACAGCAGCCGCTCCTCCATCGCCATCGTGAAGACGGCGCGCGGCCGTCCGCCCATGCCGGTCGTCGCCGCCAACAGGGCCGCGGCCAGCAGGCCGCAGGTGATCCGTCTCATGGGACTTCCTCCCGTTGCGTCCGTTGGGGGTTGCGGGGCGGCCGCGCCGTCCCGGGGCGGGCGATCATCGCGCCCACGACAGCTCGTCCAGCCTGATGCGGCCGTCCTGGCGCGGGGAGAACGACAGCCCGGCCCGCCGGCCGTACATCCGGTCCCGCACGTAGAGCGGGATCAGCGGCATGTCCTCCAGCGTCAACCGCATCGCCCGGTGCAGCAGGTCGATCCGCTCGCGGCTGTCCAGGGTCTGGCCGCTGCGCTCGATCAGCCGGTCCAGCGCCGGGTTGCGGTAGCCGCCCCAGTTGGCGCTGCCGTGGCCCAGCGTGTCGGGCGTGCGCAGGCAGGCGTCGAACAGGTCGGAGGCGTCGCCGGAGCTGCAGGACCAGCCCACCAGGAAGAAGGCGCTCTGGCGGCGGTCCATCCTGCCGGACAGCTCAGGCCAGTCCAGCCCGCGGACCGTCAGCCGGATGCCGACCAGTGACAGCTGCCGGGACAGCTCGGCGCCGATCTGGTCGGCGGCGGTCTTCGACGTCTCCAGCTCCAGGGCCAGCCCCCGGGGGTAGCCGGCCCGCCGCAGCAGCTGCGCGGCCCGGGCCCGGTCCGGACGGCGGTACTCGTCCTCCGACATGTAGCCCATCACGTAGGGCGACACCAGCTGGTTGATCGGGCCGGCCGACATGCCGGAGGCGGCGACCAGGGCGGCGGGATCCAGGGCCCAGAACACGGCTCGCCGCACATCGCGATTGCGCAGGGGGCCGCCCAGCGCGGTGTTGACGCCCAGCAGGCTGACCCCCAGCCCCGGGCGGCTGATGATCTCGACCTCGGGGCGGTCCTTGATCCGGTCCAGGTCCCGCTCGTCCAGGTCACGGATCAGGTCGACCCGACCGTCCAGCAGCGCCCGCAGCCGGGCGCTGTCCTCCGGCAGCACGGTGAAGGTGGCCCGTTCGATGGCCGGCCGGCCCCGCCAGTGGGACGGCCGCGCCTCCAGCGTCATCCCGGCGCCGCGGCGGTAGGAAACGAAGCGGTAGGCGCCGGTGCCCAGCGGCGCCGCCACCGGCTCGGGCGTGCCGGCCGGCATGATGGCGATGAAGGTCAGCTTGTTGAGCAGCACCGGGTAGGGCCGCCGGGTCAGCACCTCCACGGTCAGGCTGTCGACGGCCCGCACCTCGCGCACCATCGACAGGTAGTGGCCCACCTTGCCGCGGCGGGCCCGTTCCAGGCTGTACTTGACGTCGGCGGCGGACAGCGGCCGGCCGTCGTGGAAGGTCACGCCGGGGCGCAGGTGGAACCGCCAGGTCAGGTCGTCCGGGTTCTCCCAGCGCTCGGCCAGGGACGGCACCAGCCGCAGCTCGCGGTCGAACGCCACCAGGGCGTCGTAGATGTTGGCCAGCACCGAGTGGGTGATGCTGTCGTCGTGGAGGTAGGGGTCGAGGGTGATGATGTCGTCCTCCATCGCCACCACCGCGTCGCGCCGCGGCCCGGTCCCGCAGGACAGGGCCAGCAGGCCGGCCAGCCCCAGGGCCGCCAGCCGTCTGCCGGTCGTCTTCATTGGTAACATGCCGTTGCCTCCTGGGATGATCCGGGCCGGTCGCTGCCGGGTGTTACGATGCTACGGATCGCAGCACTCGGTTCCTGCCGCCCCCCTTGGTCAGGTCTTGAGCGGCTTCTTCTTGGCCGCCGGGAACAGGATGTTGTTGAGGATCAGCCGGTACCCCGGCGAGTTGCGGAACAGCCGCAGGTCGGTCCTGGGGTCGCCCACCAGGTGCTGGTAGTCCTCGGGGTCGTGGCCGCCGTAGAAGGCGAAGCTGCCGCGGCCGTAGATGCCGTGCAGGTACTTGACCTCGTCGCTGCCGGCCACCTCGGCCAGCGCCACGATCCCCGGCTTGATCCGCCCCCGCCGGAACCCGGTGTCCTGGCCCATGAACTCCCGCACCACGGCCACGTGGTCCTGCACCAGCATGCACGACACCGGGTCGTACTTGGCCGAGAAGTCGAACAGCGAGAAGTAGGTCCCCTGGCCGCGGGCCGCGGCCTCCGGGGTGACGTCGATGTCCGAGTGCTCGTAGACCAGCGGGCTGGTGACCACCTCGAAGCCCGTGAAGGCCAGGGTCTGGGAATAGTCGAGCAGTTCCTGGCAGCGGGGGTCGGCCGGGTCGCCGTCGCACTCGGCCGGGACGATGTCGGTGACGGCCGCGGCCAGGGCGATGTCCAGCGTGGCCGGCGCCGAGCACATCGCGAACAGGAACCCGCCGTCCTGCAGGTACTGGCGGATGCGCCGGGCCACGTCCAGCTTCATGCGGGAGACCTTGGCGTACCCCAGCCGGGCCGCCATCCGCGCGTTGTGGCGGACGTCGTTCTGGTACCAGTCGGCGCTGCGGTAGCCGGCGTAGAACTTGCCGTACTGCCCGGTGAAGTCCTCGTGGTGCAGGTGCAGCCAGTCGTACTGCGACAGCGCGCCGGCCAGCACCTCCTCGTCCCACAGCGTGGCGTAGGGCACGCCGGCGTAGTCCAGGGCCAGCCGCACCGCGTCGTCCCAGGGATCGTGGGTGGGCGGCACGTAGACCGCGAGCCGGGGCGCCTTTTCCAGCTCGATCCGCTCCATGTTGGCGCCGTCGATCTGGGCCATGATCGCCAGCACGTCGCCGTCGCCCAGCGCCGCGTAGGACACGCCCTGCAGCCGGCAGCGGTCGGCGGCCGCCGCGTCGTCCGTGAGGAACGACCCGCCGCGGTAATTGAGCAGCCACTGGAACGTGGCGCCCCGCTCCAGCCCGTTGAACACCACGCCGTAGGCCCGCAGGTGGTCGCTCTGCGCCGCGTCCATCGGGATCAGCAGCTGCCCCCCGGCGGCAGGCGACGCCAGCAGGCCGGCCGCCGCCAGCAGCGCCGCCACGGTCGGAACGGTCCTGGCCAGGCCGGCATGCGGCGACGGGGATCGGATGAAACGTCTGCTATCCACTTGTCCGGTTGCGCGTTGTGCGGTTGCCGTAAAAGTGTATGACGAAAACAAATGATTGTCAAGGCAAATATGGTTTTTTTTGTGTTGATTTCGACCGCCGTTACGTGGTATTCTCCATCCGCGGAAAAGCGACCATGACGACGCGGCGCTGCCACAAGTGCGGCCGGGCCATCGCGGCCGGCGGCCTGTTCTACCAGGTCGGGATCACCATCGACCAGGGGTTCGACGGCGTGATCGCCGACGCCCCGGACGCCGACCCGGCGGCGCTGGCCCGCCAGATCGACGAGCGGACCCGGGGCGTGCCCGAGCGGCTGCTGGAGGAGGACGTGCACAAGGTGATCGACCTGCTGCTCTGCCCGCGCTGCCGCGAGCGGTTCGCCGCCAATCCGCTGGACCTGCCGCTGGACGCCCGCGACCTGCCCCGCAAGCTCTCGGATCTCGACACCTGATCCATCCCGTACGGGCGACCGGCCGGTCGCCCCAACACGCCAACGACCGGCCGGTCACCCCGACGATTTCACGACGATGCAGCACGCCCGCTTCACCCACCTCCACGTCCATTCCGAGTACAGCATCCTCGACGGCCTGATCCCGGTCAAGGGGCTGGTGCAGCGCGCCGTGGAGCACAAGCTGCCGGCGCTGGCGCTGACCGACCACGGCAACATGTTCGGGGCGCTGGATTTCTACACCCAGGCCCGCGCCGCGGGGATCAAGCCCATCATCGGCTGCGAGGTCTACATCGCGCCGGGCAGCCGCCTGGAGCGGTCGGTGGGCGACGCCGGCGAGCGCGCCTTCCACCTGGTGCTGCTGGCCCGCGACGAGTCCGGCTACCGCAACCTGATGAAGCTGTCGTCGGCCGGGTTCCTGGAGGGCTTCTACTACAAGCCGCGGATCGACAAGGAGCTGCTGGCGGCCCACGCCGGCGGTCTGCTGGCCCTGTCGTCCTGCCTCAAGGGCGAGGTGTCGCAGGCCGTGCTGCGCGGCGACGCGGCCCGCGCCCGCGAGGCCGCGGCCTTCTACCAGGGGCTGTTCGGCGAGCACTTCTACATCGAGATCCAGGATCACGGCATCGAGGACGAGCGCCGGGCGATCCCGGCCCTGGCCGCGCTGGCCCGCGACCTCGACATCCCGCTGGTCGCCACCAACGACGTCCACTACCTCGACGCCCGGGACGCCCGGGCCCACGACGCCCTGCTCTGCATCCAGACCCAGACCACGGTGGGCGAGCAGAACCGCCTGCGGATGGCCAACGACCAGTTCTACTTCAAGTCGCCGCAGGAGATGGCCGCGCTGTTCAAGGAGTTCCCCCAGGCCGTGGCCAACACGGCGCTGGCGGCCGAGCGCTGCAACCTGATCCTCTCCGACCTGGGCTCGGGCAAGCTCAACATCCCCGCCTTCCAGGTGCCCGGGGAATTCCCCTCGCAGATGGCCTACCTGCGGTACCTGGCCGAGGCCGGGCTGGCCCGGCGCTACCCCAAGGTGACGCCCGGCCACCAGGAGCGGCTGGCCAAGGAGCTGGCGATCATCGAGAAGATGAGCTTCGCCGGGTACTTCCTGGTGGTCAAGGATTTCATCGACTTCGCCAAGGCCCACGACGTGCCGGTGGGGCCGGGCCGGGGCTCGGCCGTGGGCAGCCTGGTGCTGTACTGCCTGGGCATCACCGACGTCGAGCCGCTACGGTTCCACCTGCTGTTCGAGCGGTTCCTCAACCCCGAGCGGGTGTCGATGCCGGACATCGACATCGACTTCGGCGACAGCAAGCGCGACAAGGTGATCAGCTACGTCACGGAGAAGTACGGCGCCGACAGCGTGGCCCAGATCATCACCTTCGGCACCATGCAGGCCAAGGCCGCGGTGCGCGACGTGTCGCGGGTGATGGGGCTGGCCTACGGCGAGGCCGACAAGATGGCCAAGCTGATCCCCGCCGCCCCCGGCAAGGCGGTGACCATCGCCGACGCGCTGAAGGGCGTGCCCGAGCTGGCGTCCCTGGTCAAGTCCGACGCCCGCTACGGCGAGGTGATGGAGATCGCCCGGGCGGTGGAGGGCCGGATCCGCAGCGCCGGCACCCACGCCGCCGGCGTGGTGATCACCCCGGGCCGGCTCACCGACTACCTGCCGCTCTACAGGGGCACCAAGGGCGGCGAGGTCTCCACCCAGTACGAGATGGGCTGGCTGGAGCAGTGCGGCCTGCTGAAGATGGACTTCCTGGGCCTGCGCAACCTGACGGTGATCGAGGACACCCTGGCCATGGTGCGGGCGCGGGGGCAGCGGGTCGACATCCACGCCGTCCCCTTCGACGACCCGCCCACCTACGAGCTGCTGCGCCGCGGCGACACCACCGGCGTCTTCCAGCTGGAGTCGTCCGGGATGCGCGACCTCACCGTCAAGTTCCAGACGGCCACCATCGACGACATCATCGCCATCATCTCGCTCTACCGGCCCGGCCCGATGGACCTGATCCCGCAGTTCCTGGCCCGCAAGAACGGCCAGGAGAAGATCGAGTACGAGCACCCGCTGCTGGAGCCGATCTGCAAGGACACCTACGGCATCATGATCTACCAGGAGCAGGTGATGCAGGCGGTGCAGGCCCTGGCCGGCTACACCCTGGGCGCGGGCTACATCTTCCTCAAGGCCATCAGCAAGAAGAAGGCCGAGGTGCTGGAGCAGCAGCGGCCGGCCTTCGTCAAGGGCTGCAAGGCCATCAACGGCATCGCCGAGGCCAAGGCCGAGCGGATCTTCGACCTGCTGGCCAAGTTCGCCGGCTACGGCTTCAACAAGTCGCACGCCGCCGGCTACGCGGTGCTGGCCTACCAGACCGCCTACCTCAAGGCCCACTACCCCCGGGAGTACATGGCCGCCCTGCTGTCCTCGGTGATGGGCGACGCCGACAAGACCATCCTGTTCATGGCCAACTGCCGCGAGATGGGCATCCGGCTGCTGCCGCCCGACATCAACGCCAGCGGCTACCGCTACGCGCCCGAGGGCGAGGCCGTCCGCATCGGCCTGGGCGCGGTCAAGAACGCCGGCCAGAGCGCGCTGGAGGCGGTGATCGCGGTGCGCGAGGGCCTGGGCGGCTTCGAATCGCTGGAGCAGCTGCTGGAGTCGGTGGACGGCCGCTTCATCAACCGCAAGTCGGCCGAGAGCCTGATCAAGGCCGGCTGCTTCGACTCGCTCGACCCCGACCGCACCGCCCTGCTGCTGGGGCTGGAGCCGGCGATGGAGGGCGCCAGCCAGGCCCGCGAGATGCGGCAGAAGGGCCAGACCTCGATCTTCGAGCTGGGACCCGGCCAACGGCCGACGGCCAGGCCCCGCACGACTGCGAACAAGATCGACCCCGCGGCCTACCTGATGCTGGAGAAGGAGGCGCTGGGCTTCTACCTCTCCGGCCACCCGCTGGAGAAGTACGCGGTGGAGATGCGCTCCTTCGCCACCCACACCGTGGCCCAGCTGGCCGACCTGCGCGACGAGTCGCAGGTGATCCTGGGCGGCGTGGTCAACGCCGTCAAGCTGATCGCCCCCAAGAGCGGCGGCGGCCAGATGGCCTTCGTCACCGTCGAGGACCTCACCGGCAGCTGCGAGGTGGTGGTGTTCGCCGATCTGCTGGAGTCCAAGCGGGCGCTGGTCCAGGCCGACTCGATGGTGCTGGTGGCCGGCACCGTCTCCACCAAGGAGGAGGAGGCCGCCAAGGTGGTGGCCGCCGACCTGTTCCCGCTGGAGCAGTGCCGCACCGGCCTGGTGCAGCACCTGGAGGTCCACCTGGAGCAGCCCCAGCTGTCG
>JALOPJ010000140.1 GCA_025453955.1 Candidatus Edwardsiibacteriota bacterium | reverse complement strand
TCATCACCGACCGGATCATCGGATGCGCCATCGAAGTGCACCGGCAGCTGGGGCCGGGCCTGCTGGAGTCGATCTACGAGAGGGCGCTGCTGTTTGAACTGAGCGCGCAGGGGGTCCCTGTCGAGAGCCAGGTGCTGGTCCCGATCATCTACAAAGGCGAGAGGCTCGGGGAGCACCGGATGGACATCGTGGTCGATGGGAAAGTGATCGTGGAGCTGAAGGCGGTCGACCGGATCGAGCCGGTCTTCGAAGCGCAGCTGTTGTCCTATCTGAAACTGACCAACCAGAGGCTTGGTTTGTTGATCAATTTCAATGTCCCGGTGTTAAAGAACGGAATCAAACGGGTGATCCTGTAACGAGCACGTCTCGGCGCCTCTGTGTCTCCGTGGCAAATAGTAATGGGGGATTCATGAAGAAGCTCAACATCCGCGATCTCGATCTCAAGGGCAAGCGCGTGCTGGTGCGCGTGGACTTCAACGTGCCGCAGGACAAGAAGACCGGCGCCATCAAGGATGACGCCCGCATCGCCGGCGCGCTGCCCACCATCAGGCACATCATCGATTGCGGCGGCCGCGCGGTCCTGATGTCGCACCTGGGCCGGCCCGACGGCCAGCCCAACCCGCAGTTCACGCTCAAGCCGGTGGCCGAGCGGCTCTCCCAGTTGCTGGGCAAGCCGGTGGCCTTCGCCCCGGACTGCGTGGGCGACGCGGTCAAAGCGATGGCGCTGGGCCTGAAGGACGGGGAGGCCCTGCTGCTGGAGAACCTGCGCTTCCACGCCGAGGAGGAGAAGAACGAGCCGGGCTTCGCCGGGCAGCTGGCGGAACTGGGCGAGCTCTACGTCAACGACGCCTTCGGCACGGCGCACCGGGCGCACGCCTCCACCGAGGGCGTGACCAGGCACTTCAAGCGGAACGCGGCCGGCTTTTTGATGGAGAAGGAGATCGACTACCTGTCGCGGGTGCTGGAGAGCCCGGCCAAGCCCTTCGTGGCCATCCTGGGCGGGGCCAAGGTGTCGGACAAGATCGCGGTGATCGAGAACCTGATCCCCAAGGCCGACGCCATCCTGATCGGCGGGGCCATGGCCTACACCTTCCTGCTGGCCCAGGGCAAGCCGGTCGGCGCGTCCCTGGTGGAGC
Source organism: Candidatus Edwardsiibacteriota bacterium (assembly GCA_025453955.1). GTDB lineage: Bacteria > Edwardsbacteria > AC1 > AC1 > EtOH8 > UBA2255. The sequence goes on along the minus strand of JALOPJ010000140.1, from coordinate 3,619 downwards.
AGGACAAGCTGGACCTGGCCAGGTCCCTGCTCGCGAAGTCGGCGACGATCCGCTTCCTGCTGCCGGTCGACCACGTCGCGGCCGAGAAGAAGGAGGGCGAGCCGGACAAGAAGGGCAAGCCCACGTTCAGCTTCGTGAACGCCAGGCAGGTCACCGACATCCCCGCCGGGCTGGCCGGCGTGGACATCGGCCCCCGCACCATCGTGGAGTACGCCCGGGCCGTCGCCGGCGCCAGGACCGTGGTCTGGAACGGGCCGATGGGCATCTTCGAGACGCCGGAGTACGCCCGGGGCACCTTCGAGGTGGCCAAGGCGGTGGCGGCGTCGGGCGCGACCTCGATCGTGGGCGGCGGCGACTCGGCCTCGGCGGTGCAGCAGTCGGGGGTGGCCGACAGGATATCGCACATCTCCACCGGCGGCGGGGCGTCGCTGGAGTTCCTGGAGGGCAAGGCGCTGCCCGGGGTGGCGGCGCTGACGGACAGCTGAGCGGCGGGCGGGAGGCGGAAGCCTCCCGCCCGTTCGCATCCGCCGGAACGGGAAAATAATTCTGCGGCGGCCGCTTGACAACGGGGGATGGTTCAACTATGATGGAGCCAGACAATGATGCGGGGGACGCCATGAAACGAACGATGCTGCCGGTCGCCGTCGCGCTGCTGCTGTGCTGCGCGGCGCCCGCCGCCGGGCAGGACACCGTGGCGGTGGGCCTGCCGGCGCCGACCTTCTTCCTGCCGGCGCTGGACGGATCGCGGTTCTTCCTGTCCGACCATGTCGGGCCGCAGGGCGGCAAGGTCGTCGTGCTGGACTTCTGGGCCACCTGGTGCCGGCCCTGCAAGAGGGAGCTGCCGCTGCTGGACGCGCTGGTGCGGAAGTACCCGCGGGAATCGGTGCTGCTGGTGCTGGTCAACGTCGGCGAGAAGCGCGACACCGTGCTGGCCGACCCCGACGCCGCCCGCTCCGGCTGGCCGGTGCTGCTGGACCAGTTCTCGGCCATCAGCGCCAAGTACGGGGTCGACGGCCTGCCCTCGCTGTTCATCATCGGCCGCGACGGCGTGCTGCGCTACGCGGCGGCCGGGTACGACGAGAAGGCCGGCCTCAAGGCCGCCGCCGCGGCGCTGGACGCCGCGGTCAAGGGAAAACCGCTGCGCAAGACACCACAGGGCAGAAAGCCCGGGAGGACCGCCGATGCCGGCAAGTAGCAAACCGATCGTCATCGCCGCGCTGCTGGCAGCGCTGGCCGCCGCCGCGGCCCTCGCCCAGCCGGCGCCGGGCGCCCCGGGCGCGGCCGAGAAGACCGCGGTGGCCGTGCTGCAGTTCGAGCCCCGCAGCATCAGCCAGGCCGAGGCGGTGATCCTCTCCGACCGGCTGCGGGCCGAGCTGGTGAACACCGGCCACTACAACGTGCTGGAGCGCGAGCAGATGGACAAGATCCTGCGCGAGCAGAAGCTCCAGCTGACCGGCGCCTGCAGCGACGCCAGCTGCCTGGTGAAGGTGGGGCAGCTGATGGCCGTCACCAAGATGATGGGCGGCACCATCTCCAAGATCGGCAACACCTACACCGTGCAGGCCCGGGTGATCGACGTGGAGCGGGGCGTGATCGAGACCGAGGTGTCGCAGGACTTCACCGGCACCATCGAGGACGTCCAGCAGTGGGGGATGAAGGCGGTGGTCTGGAAGATCGTGCCCTCGGCCAGCCTGTTCGTCAGCTCGATCCCGCCCGACGCCGAGATCTACTGGGACGACCGCAAGGTGGGGCGCACCAACTTCAAGATCGAGAACCAGTCGTTCGGCGCCCACAAGCTGGTGCTGTACAAGCCGGGCTACGAGGAGTACCAGGGCACGGTGACCCTCAAGGAGGTCAGGGACTACGACGTCAAGGTGCGCCTGAACATCAAGCTGTACCCGGTGGCGATCGGCGGCACGCCGCCCGGCGCCACGGTGACGGTCAACGACACCATCCACCCCGGCGTCACGCCCTGCGTCGCCCGCCTGCCGTTCGGCACCTACTCCGTCAAGGTGTCGGCCAAGGGCTACCACAGGAACTCCGGCCTGCTGGCGATCGACCGCGACCAGGACTACCGGCTGACCATCGACCTCAAGCGGCGCTCGCGCGCCAAGGCGGCCATCCTCTCGCTGCTCTTCCCGGGCAGCGGCCAGCGCTACTCCAACCGCACGGTGGTCGGCACGGCCTACATGCTGTCCTGGCTGGGCGGGCTGGCCTGGACCGGGATCATGACCGGCGATTACATGACCTCCCGCAGCGACGTCGACGACGCCCGGGACGACTACGAGCAGGCGACCACCGCGGACGCCGCCCGGACCGCCTTCGACGAATGGCAGGGCCAGCACGACGAGCTGGTGGGCCGGCAGCAGGACCTGCGCACCGCCGCCATGGTCACCGGCGGGCTGTGGGCGCTGCAGTTCATCGACGCCATGGCGTTCTTCCCGGGCAAGCCGCGGGTGGCGGTGGCGCCGCAGGCCGGCGACCGCGGCGAGCTGCGGACCGCCGTGTCGCTCACGTACAACTGGTGAGGCGAAGATGAAAAAGCGACTTGTTTCTCCCCGTCTTCCTGAGGACGGCGCCATGCCCGGCCATCGAAGGATCTCGCCGGGATTCTTCGCGGGTGGGGCGGGAGGCGCGGCTCAGAATGACGGCTATCGGTTCCGCGGCCTGGCCCTGGCCCTGCTGCTGGCGCTGCTGCCGTCCGCCTGCAGCAAGCCGACCGCGCCGACGCACACCAACCCGGCCGACCCCGACAACCCCGACTTCGTCCAGCCGGGGGTGGTGATGACCGCGCCGGCCGAGGGCGATTCCATCCTCACCGCCGGCGTCACCTTCCGCTGGCGCGGCACCGGCGCCGCCAGCCAGTACCAGCGCCGGATCGACAACGGCGCTTGGAGCTCGTGGGCCACCGACACCGCCGCCACCTACGGCAGCCTGTCCGAGGGGCCGCACGCCTTCGAGGTGCGGGCCGGCGACGCCGGCGGCTACGTCGGCTCGGTCACCGCGGTGCGGCACATCACCATGAACTACTACCGCAACACGCTGCTGCTGACCGCCACGCCGTCCACGGTGCACGTGGGCGACACCGTGGAGCTGGCCTGCGCGCTGGAGGACATGGCGACGCCGGTGTCCGGCGCGCGGCTGTACCTGTACGTGAACTTCAACTACCTGGACACCGCGGGCGTGACGGCCGACACCGGCTACCACTGGCGCCAGCACGGCGGCACGCCGGTGGGGCCGCTGTTCTCGACGTCGATCTACGGCATCAGCGTCCTCGACGTCACCGTGGGCGCGGCGGGCGGCACCCCGGCCGGGGTCACCGGCTCGGGGCGGGTCTTCAAGATCAAGGCGGTGGCCAAGGCCGCGGGGAGCACCACCATCTACCACTACACCACGCCCGTGGTGCGGGACACCAACAACGTGGCGGTGACGACCACCCAGACCAGCGCGGCGGTGACGATCCTGGCGAAGTAGGGCCCAACCGGAACCATTTCCAGCCAGGACGGTGGCAGACCTAACCCCAACCCCTTCCCGCAGCGGGAAGGGGCAGGGGTTAGGTCAAAGACTGAAGAACGAGGAGACGACCATGAAGCGGATGATATTGATAGCGATCGCGCTG
>JALOPJ010000139.1 GCA_025453955.1 Candidatus Edwardsiibacteriota bacterium | reverse complement strand
ACCCGCAGCACCACCGCGCCCAGGATCCCCCACTTCAGCACCAGGGTCTGCCGGGCCGGGCCGATGCAGAAGCTGGAGAAGATCAGGATGAACACGAACAGGTTGTCGACCGACAGCGACTTCTCGATCAGGTAGGCCGTCAGGAATTCCAGGGCCCGGGTCGCCCCCTCGAAGATCCCGATCCCCAGGCAGAAGACCAGCGCCGCGCCGATCCACACCAGGCTCCACAGCAGGGCCTTGCGCGGCGACAGCGCGTGGTGGCGGTGGCTGGTGGCGAACAGGTCGATGAACAGCATCACCGCCACCATGGCGGCGAACCCGAGCCATAAGAGCGTTTCGATCATGGGGCAATTATAGGCGGCGGGCACGCCGGAAGTCAAGCGGAAACGGGCGGCGGCCGGCGCGGAGATTTCGCTTGCGCGGCCGCATGATTGCTGTTATACTGTACGCCATATGGGACGCATCATGATCATCGCCGGCGAGACCTCCGGCGATCTGCACGGCGGGATGCTGGTGGCGGAGCTGAGAACGCTGCGGCCCGACCTCGAGATCTACGGCATCGGCGGCGACCGGATGCGCGCGGCCGGCATGGACCTGCTCTACCACATCCGCGAATTCTCGTTCATGGGCGTCGCCGAGGTGCTGCTGCACCTGCCTTTCATCCTCTCGGCGCTGCGGACGTTGACCGGCCTCCTTGCTGCGCGGCGGCCCGACCTGGTGGTGCTGATCGATTATCCCGGGTTCAACCTGCGGTTCGCCCGCCGGGCCAAGCAGGCGGGCGTCCCGGTCGTCTACTACGTCCCGCCGCAGGTGTGGGCCTGGGGCCGGGGCCGGGTGCGACAATTGCGACGATTGACGAGGAAACTGCTGGTGATCCTGCCGTTCGAGGAGGAGTTCTACCGCCGCTGCCGCGTCCCGGCGAGCTACGTCGGCAGTCCGCTGGTCGACGCGGCGAAGCCGGCGCTGGACCGGCGGTCGTTCCTCGCCCGGCACGGACTGGAGCCGGGACGCCACGTGGTCGCCCTGCTGCCCGGCAGCCGGGCCCAGGAGATCGAGCGGATCCTGCCCGTGATGCTGGACGCCTGCGGCCTGCTGCGGGAGCAGGACCCCTCCCTGCAGTTCGCGCTGGCGCTGGCCCCCCACGTCGACCGCGCGCGCATCGCCTCCCTGGTCGGCCGCTGCGGCCTGCCCGTGGCGCTGGTCGAGGACCGGCCCTACGACGTGCTGGCGCACGCGCGGCTGGCGCTGGTGGCCTCGGGCACGGCCACGCTGGAGGCCGGCATCATCGGCACGCCGATGATCATCATCTACCGCACCAGCGCGCTGACCTACCTGCTGGGCCGGCTGCTGTTGCGGGTGCCGTTCATCGGGCTGGTCAACTTCGTCGCCGGCAAGCAGGTGATGCCGGAGTTCGTGCAGGGCGACGCCCGCCCCGGCGCGATCGCGCTGATGGCACGGGTGCTGATCCCCGACGGCCAGCCGCGCGCCGCCGTGCTGGCGGAGCTGGCGCGCATCAAGGGGCTGCTGGGCGGGCCGGGCGCCGCCGGCCGCGCCGCCCGCGAGGTCCTCTCGCTGCTGCCCGGGGAGCGTCCGGCGTGAACGTCCCCCTCACCGCGGCCCCCGGCCCGGAGTCGTTGCCGGGCGGCGAGTACGGCACGCTGTCGCTGGCCGTGGCGGTGGCCGTGCTGGTCCCCGTGTGTTTCTGGGTTTACAACGACGCCCGGATGCGGTATAATAATGAGGCCGCGCCGGTGCTCTGGGCCGTGTCGGTGTTCGCGGCGCTGATCGTGTTCCTGCCGCTGTACCTCGTGTTCCGACCGGGCCGCCGGCGGCCGGGAACGGACCGATAACTCGGGGGCATCCGCCATGTCAATGGACGACGTCACCAGATACACCACCGCGCTGGAGCAGAACCCCGAGGACGTGCCCTCCTTCCTGGGGCGGGCGGCGGCCTATTACGCCCAGGGCTACTTCCAGCAGGCGTTGGAGGACTACGACCGGGCCATCGGGCTGATCGTCAAGCTCAAGGCCAACGCCCTGATCGGGGCCGGCGACCTGCAGGGGGCGCTCGACGTCCTGTCCCAGGCCATCGCCGCCAACCCCAACGACGCCCACAGCTATCTCTCGCGCGGCATCGCCCTGTCGACCATGGGCAACAACCAGCAGGCGGTGGACGACTTCAACGCCGCGCTGACGATCGACCCCAACAACGCCGCCGCCTACCACAACCGCGGCATCGCCTTCGCCGCCCTGGGCGACGTGGCCCAGGCCCTGGCCGACTACGACGCCGCACTGTCGCTCAACCCCAACGACCCGATGGTGTACTACAACAAGGGCGTCGCCCACAAGCAGGCCGGGGACTACCAGCAGTTCGTCGAGGCCTTCAAGGTGGCCGCCCAGCTGGGCTTCGACCAGGCCCAAAAATTCCTGATCGACGCCGGGATCCCCTTCTGAACCCGTCCCGGCGGCATGACCGTATGATGAAGAGCAAGACGCGGCAACAGACGCCCGCGTCTTCGCCGTTTGCCGGCGGCCGGGGGACGACGGCCGCCCCGCCGCCGGGGCCGATCCGGCTCAACCGATTCCTGTCGCTGTGCGGCGCGGCCTCGCGCCGCGGGGCCGACGCGCTGATCGCAGCAGGCCGGGTGACGGTGGACGGCGCCGTCGTCGGCTCGCTGGGCGCGGTGGTCGATCCGGCGCGGCAGCGCGTCGCGGTCGACGGACGCCCGCTGGCAGCGCCGCGGCACTACCGCTACGTGCTGTTCCACAAGCCGGCCGGCTGCCTCTGCACCCGCGGCGACCCGCAGGGCCGGCCCACCATCTACGACCGCCTGCCGCCGGATTGCGCCGCGCTGAAGTACGCCGGCCGGCTCGACGCCGACAGCGAGGGCCTGCTGCTCTTGACCGACGACGGCGCGCTGATCGAGGCGCTGACCCATCCGCGGGCCGGCATCGAGCGCACCTACCTCGCCTGGGTCGACGGCCCGGTGTCGCGACACGATCTGAAACCGTTGGCGCGTGGCGTCGAATTCCTGGGCGTACGGTACAACGCCGCGGGTGTCCGTTTGCTGCGAGAGGAACCGGGCGGCGCCTCGTTGCTGGAGCTCCGCATCACCGAGGGCAAGAAGCGCGAGGTGCGCCTGCTATGCCGGGCGGTCGGCCTGACCGTCACCCGCCTGCGCCGCACCGCGTTCGGCCCCCTCTCGCTGGGCGACCTCGCGCCGGGGCGCACCCGGCGCCTGACCGGCGACGAGCTGTCCCGGCTCCGCCAGGCCGTCGCCCCGCGACCACCGATCACCTCGAGCACGATCACTGAACGATAGCAAGGAAGAACCATGCGAACCCTCCGCACCGTCATCCTGCTGCTGCTGGTCCTGCCCGGCGCCTGCCGCGGGCTGGTGATCGACCACGACTGCACCGACCTGTCGCAGGTCCCGGAATGGTGGATCCGCCAGGCCCGCGCCGCCTTCCGCATGACCTACGGCCACACCTCGCACGGCAGCCAGGTGGTGACCGGCATGGACGCGCTGGTCGATACGTTCCCGGTCTACCAGTTCTTCGACGACCACGACTATTATCTCTCTGGGGCCGGCAATCCTCAGGCACCGGACTCGGTGCTCTCGCTGTGGGACTACGTTCCCGGCGGCGATCTGGGCAATCCCGACTGGGTGACCTGGGCCGGGCTCACCGACACCATGCTCTCCAATGCCAACGGCGCGTATACCATCTACCCCCACCAGCGCAACCTCGTGATGTGGTCGTGGTGCGGCCAGGTCAGCTGGGCGGACTCCGCCATCATCGCCGACTACCTGTCGCTGATGAGCGGACTGGAGCTGTCATATCCCAACGTCACCTTCGTCTACATCACCAGCCATCTCGACGGCAGCGGCGTCGAGGGCAACCTCAACATCCGCAACGAGCAGATCCGCGCCTACTGCCGGGCCCATGACAAGCTGCTGTTCGACTTCGCCGATATCGAGAGCTACGATCCCGACGGGCTGGTCAACTATATGGTGCTGTACGGCACCGACGGCTGCGAGTACGATTCGGACAGCAACGGCAACCCGTGGGGCGACGCCAACTGGGCGCAGCAGTGGGTCGCCGCCCACCCCGACCATGAGCTGTCGCGCCTGGCGGCCGCCTGCGGCGATTGCGCCCACTCCGAGCGCCTCAATTGCATCCTCAAGGCGCGGGCCTTCTGGTGGATGTTGGCGCGGCTGGCGGGCTGGCCGGGACCGTCGGGCGTCGCGCAGGGGCCGGCCGCGCCCGGCACCGCCACCGCCGGTTTCCGCGTCTGGCCCAATCCCGTGCGGTCCCTGGGACAGCTGCGGTTCTCGCGGCCCGGGGCCTACCGCGTGTTCAACGCGCTGGGCCAAGTGGTCGCTGCCGGCAACGGCGGGCGACTGCCGGACAAGGCAGCGCCGGCCGGCATCTACTTCGTGCGCTCCGCCGCCGGCGGGCCCTGCCGCCGCCTGGTGGTCATCCGTTAGGGATGGTGAAAACCGCGGGTGCGGGCCCGCGGTTTTCTATTGACAAATAGTCCGGTACCGTACTATAATTGACCAATGGATACGAAAGGATCGCGGGCGGAGCTTTTCCGCGTTTTCGGCCGGCTGGGCCGGCTGGAGGACTGGTTTTTCGCGGCGGCGGGCCGAAAGGCCGGTTTGGACGATTTCACCCGGCAACGGGGCGGACTGTTGTGGGAGATCCGGGAAGCCGGAGGGCGCTTGCAGGTGCAGGACGCCGCCGAGCGGACCGGCCGCAACAAATCGGCGGCGGC
>JALOPJ010000030.1 GCA_025453955.1 Candidatus Edwardsiibacteriota bacterium | reverse complement strand
TCGCTGTCCGGCGGCGAGGCCCAGCGCATCCACCTGGCCACCCAGATCGGCGCCTCGCTCACCGGCGTGCTCTACGTGCTGGACGAGCCCTCCATCGGGCTGCACCAGCGCGACAACATCAAGCTGCTGAACACCCTGCTCCAGCTGCGCGACCTCGGCAACACCGTGATCGTGGTCGAACACGACCGCGAGACCATGCTGACCGCCGACCACCTGGTCGACCTGGGCCCGGGCGCCGGCGCCAACGGCGGCCGGGTGGTGGTGGCCGGGCCGCCCAAGGCCGTGATGCGCTGCCGGGATTCGCTGACCGGCCAGTACCTGTCGGGCGCCCGCCGCATCGACTACCCCTCGCGCCGGCGGCCCGGCAACGGCCACTGGATGGTGGTGCGCGGCGCGGCCGAGAACAACCTCAAGGCCATCGACGCCCGGTTCCCGCTGGGCCGGCTGGTCTGCGTCACCGGGGTCTCCGGCTCCGGCAAGTCGACGCTGGTCAACGACACGCTGTACCGCGCCCTGGCGCAGCGGATCTACCATGCCCGCAGCCAGCCCGGCCGCCATGCCGCCCTGGATGGCTGGGAGCACCTGGACAAGGTGATCAACATCGACCAGTCGCCGATCGGCCGCACGCCGCGCTCCAACCCGGCCACCTACACCGGGCTGTTCACCTACCTGCGCGAACTCTACGCCATGACCCCCGAGGCCAAGCTGCGGGGCTACGCCAACGGCCGGTTCTCGTTCAACGTCAAGGGCGGCCGCTGCGAGGCCTGCGAGGGGGACGGCATCGTCAAGATCGAGATGCACTTCCTGCCGGACGTCTACGTGCCCTGCGAGGTCTGCAAGGGGCAGCGCTACAACCGCGAGACGCTGGAGGTCGCCTTCAAGGGCAAGAACGTGGCCGAGGTGCTGCGGATGACGGTGGCCGAGGCCGGCGGGTTCTTCGCCAGCATCCCCAAGATCGCCCGCAAGCTGAAGACGCTGTCCGACGTCGGCCTGGGGTACATCCAGCTGGGCCAGTCGGCCACCACCCTGTCGGGCGGCGAGGCCCAGCGCGTCAAGCTCTCGGCCGAGCTGTCGAAGGTCGCCACCGGCCGCACGCTGTACATTCTGGACGAGCCCACCACCGGGCTGCACTTCGAGGACGTCAAGATGCTGCTGGCGGTGCTGCACCGTCTGGCCGACCTGGGCAACACGGTGCTGGTGATCGAGCACAACCTGGACGTCATCAAGTCGGCCGACTGGATCATCGACCTGGGCCCCGAGGGGGGCGATGCCGGCGGGGCCATCGTCGCCGAGGGCACGCCCGAGCAGGTGGCCGCCAGCAGGCGCTCGTACACCGGCCAGTACCTGAAGAACGAGCTCGCCGGGAAGTGAACCCTGACGACACGACAGCCCGGATCGGACGATCCGGGCTGTCTTCTTTGCCGATCGGCGGCCGCGTTCAACCGCCGAGGGACTGCTGACGCGCTATGGCCCGCCGCTGGTCGAGGCACAGCCGCCGGTGCGCCTCGGCCTCGGTGGCATCGCCCAACTGCTCGTAGGCAGCGGCGTACTCCTCCTGGTAGGATGCCAGCACGGTCAGGTCCTTGATGCGGTCGGCGATCAGCGCGGCCAGGTCCAGCACCTCCAGCGCCGCCACCGCCAGATGCCGCTGGTTCAGGGACTGGGCCGTGTTCACCAGCGCCGACATCTCGGTCTCGATGTCGCCGACCTCGCGCGCGATCTCGATGCTGCGCTGCCACACCTCCGCCGCCCGTTCCGGGTCTCCCATGTCGCGGTAGGTGAGGCCCATGTCGAACCAGGCGGCGGCCTCGCCCAGCCGGTCGCCGTACTCCGGGAACACCGACAGGGCCTGCTGGCAGCAATCGAGCGCCCGCGGGTAGTCACCCCGCGTGCGATGGATGCCGGCCAGGTTGATCAGGGTCATCGTCGCGTAGCGGGTCTCCCCCAGCTCGCGGAACAGGGCCAGGCCCTGCTGGTAGAAGCGGGCGGCCTGCTCCTCGTCCCCCAGCGAATGGGACACGTTGCCCAGGTTGTTGCACGCCGACGCCTCCATCAGGCGGTCGCCCTCGGCCCGGGACTGGGAAAGCACGGCGCGGTAGCGCGCCGCCGCCGCGGCATAGTCGCCCATCCGGCGGTGCAGGTTCCCGATGATGTTGACCGTCTTGAGGGCGTTGGGGGCGTCGCCCAACCGCTCGAAGATCGCCAGCGCCTCGGCGGTATCCCGCAGCGCCGGTTCGAACTCGGCCACCAGCAGCAGGCTGGCGCCCTTCGCCCGCAGGGCCCGCGCCAGTCCGCCGGGATAGGGCAGGCGGCGCGACAGGACGATGGCCATGTCGCACAGCTGGACGGCCGCGCGGGGATCGTGCTCGCGCTGCTCCATCCCCAGCCGGTTGATCAGGTCGACCTTGGCCGCCGAGTCCGGCATCGCGTCCAGTCGCTGCCGCAGGTCGTCGCCGAGCATGTCCGCCCCTTCCCGCAGGATCAGTCCTTGCGGACCGCCGCCGTCAGCGTCTTGCTGAAATACCCCTTGGCGGAGTATGTCGGCTCCAGCGTCAGGCGGATGGTGTACTCGCCGCGCGGCACCTCGTCACCGTTCTCGTCCAGACCGTCCCAGATCACGTAATTGTCGCCCAGCTTCTCCCGGAATTCCGGCACCAGATCGCGGACGATCCGCCCGGCCGAGTCGGCGACCACGATCCGGAAATCGGCCGGCTCGTACAGCGTCATCAGGATGGTCGCGCCGGGATGCCGGCGGTCGATCACGCGGGGCGAGACGGACTTGATGAAGCCGTCGATGCCGATCCAATAGTACTGGGCGGACTCCCGCTCGCTGACGAACACCTGGCCGTAGCGCTTCCAGATGGCGATGCCGCGCGGCGAATCGAATTCGAAGTCGCCGGTGCCGCGCCGCCCGAAACTGGCGATGTATGCCAGGTCGTGGTCGAACTTGTGGATCTGGTGGTTGACCAGGTCGGTGGCGTAGACGCTGCCGTAATAGTCGATGGCGACGGCGCCGAAGTGCGCGCCCGGCAGCCCCAGGGCGGCGCCGTCGACCGCGGCCCGGACGCGGCCGAACTGGTCGTAGGCGGTGATGCGGCCGCCGTCGCCGTCCACCGCCACGATCACGGTCTCGTGCCGGAACGACCAGCGGTCCGTGAAATCCACCGCCGCCACCGCCGAGGGGCGGTAGCAGGTGGCGCTGTCCCCGAACCGGTTCGCCGGCCGGCCCACCGGGTCGTAGACCACGATCCGGTCGTGACCGGTGTCGGCCACGTAGAGGTACCCCCGGGAATCGACGGCGCAGCCGCGCGGGTGCGACAGATCGCCCGCGCCGACGGTCCGCACGAACGCCAGCCGCCTGCCGTCGTTGTGCAGGCAGACGATCCGGTCGTTGTTCATGTCGGCCACGTAGACGAACCCGTCGCTGCCGGCGGCGATCCCCTGCGGGGTATGGAATTGCCCGTCCCCCCGCCCCAGGCTCCCGTAGCTGGACAGCGTCCCCATCCCGCGATTGTAGATTACCTGGTGCCGGTTGCTGTTGACCAGATACACCGTCAGCTCGTCGTCATCGTCCGCGGTGGCGGGATCGTCGGTGGCGGCCAGCCGGGTGCAGGCGATCCCCTGCGGCTCCTCCAGGGATGCGCGCAGCCCCAGGAACATCTTGAGGGACAGGGCGCCCGCCTTGTGGAACCCGTAGCTGTGACCGAACGGCGGGAAGACCAGCAGGCTGGGCCGGTATTCCTGCGCCGCAACGGGCGTCGCCGACAGGACCGCGGCCGCCGCGATGGCCGCCCCCAGGGAGGCGGCGAGCCCGCGCCGCCGGATGCAGCCGCCGATCATGTCCGCTCCTCCCCCAGCAGTTGCCGGTAGATGTAGCAGTTCTCCATCACTGCCATGATGTAGCGCTTGGTCTCGGGGATGAATATCTCCTCGAGGAAATGGTCGTCATCGCGCCTGCTGACGGCGCCGGTCCGCCACTGGCGGACTCGCCCCGGCCCGGCATTGTACGCCGCCAGTGCCTGGGGCCAGGACCCGCCGAACTCGTCCAGCATCCTGGCCAGGAACCTGGTGCCGAATCGGATCGACAGCATCGGATCATAGAGCGAGTCCTTGCGGAACCGCCGGTCGCCGGACAGCAGCCGCCCGGTCCGCGGCATGATCTGCATCAGGCCGCGGGCACCGGCCCGCGACCGGCTTTTTTCCGCGAAACGGCTCTCCTTGTGGATCACGGCCAGCACCATCGCCGGGTCGAGCCCGTGGTCGTCGCTGTGTCGCAGGATGGCACCGAGATATGTGCGGGGATAGGCCAGCGCCAGCATTTCCGCCGGACGATCGTCGCCGCACTGGGACAATGCCCGCTGGGCGAGGCCGATGGCGCGCTGGTCGTTGCCGCAATCGGCATAGATCCGCGCCAGATGGTAGAGGGAGCGGGGATCGCGCGCATACCTCGGTTCGACAGCCGCCGCGGCGGACGCCGCATCGTCCGCCAACCCGTAGCCGGCAAGGGTGCGGGCCAGCAGGAACAGGCCGTCCTGCGTGATCGGAGCCGAATCGTACGCCGCCGGCAGCGGTCTCAACGGCTCGCCCTCCGGGAGCCCGCTCGTGTCAGCCGCCGGCGCGGCGATCGGCCCGCCTGCTTTCAGGCCGTAGTAGCTGCGGGCATACGAACGACGCAGCTGGTTCAGCAGTCCCCCCGCAGCCGCGCTGTCGCCCCGGGACGTCATCAGCGACGCCGACCAGTAGAGGGCTGCCGCGCGCTGGTCGGCGTCGCCCCGGCCGGCGCGGACCGCCTCCCATGTCGCCAGCGCCCCGCTGCTGTCGCCCATCTTCAGTTGGCACCAACCGCAGCGGAACAGGGCATCGTCCGCCCAGCGGGACGCCGGATCGACCGCGGCAGCGGCACGGTACGCCGATTCCGCCTCCGCCAGCTTGCCCTGACGCTCCCATCCCTTGGCGATCTGGTAGGCGGCTTCCCCGCGGTAGCCGCTGCGGGGATTGCCGGCAATGAATCCGGCCAGCAGCTTGCGCGCCGCCTCGTACCGCTTCCGCTTGACGTGGCGCGCTGCCAGCTTCAGGGCATACGGCCGTTTGCCTGCGCCGGCCGTCCCGGGACTTAGTGTCGATCCCGCGGTCGGGGACGCTGCCGCGGCCGGCCCTTTCCCGGGCCGGAACAAATCGCCGACAGATCCTTTTCTGCCCGGCCGGGTGCGCTGCTTCACCCGGCAGCGATCGATGCGAAATCCGGCGTATTCTGCCAATCCCGGTTCCCGCCCGGCGGCTCGGCGGTACAGGGCGATCGCATCATCCAGCAACCCCAGCCGTTCGCTGGCATACGCCGCCTGCCACAACGCCGCCCGGCCGCCGGCGGTCTCCGGCCAGAGGATCGCGATCTCGGTGGCGCACAGCAGGGCCGATTGGTACTGGCCCCGCAGCAGGTGCGCCCTGCAGGCCAGCGGCCGGGCCAGGGAGTCGGTCCCGATGCTGTCGAGCAGCGCCAGGGCATCGGCGTATTCGCGGCGCTCGATCATGATGCCGGCCCGCTCCAGGCGGCCGGGGATCGGCTGCGCCGGCAGCGCCGCCGCCAGCGACAGGAATGCGGCCAGCCACCAGGCCGTGGTCCTCACCTGACGCCCCCCCGGACGGCTCGCTGCCGCAGTGCCGCGGCCAGCCGCGACAGCTCGGGAACGCCCAGCAGCGCGCATGCCGCGGCATAGACGCCGGCCAGCGCCGTCAACGCGGCCGCCAGTGCGACGACCTTGGCGCTGGACGCGCTGGCGGCCAGCCACCACTGCCAGCCGATTCCGGCGGCCCAGGCCACCGCTGCGGTGACCAGCGCCGCCGTCGCGATGCGGCCCAGCGAGCGCAGCACCGATCGCAGGTCGATGGCCGCCACCCGCCGTTTGAGCAGGATCAATCCCATCACGGCGATCACGGTGTACGCCGTCGCGTGGCCCAGCGCCAGGCCGGGGACGCCGAGCACCCCGACCAGGGCCAAATTGAAGACGGTGTTGACCGCGTTGCCGGCAACATTGAGCAGCAGCGGGGTCGCGGTGTCCTGCAGCGAGTAGAACGCGCGGTTGAGGAACAGGTACAGCGTGAACGAGAACAACCCGGCGGAATAGCAGCTGAGCACGGTCGCCAACATCCGGGTGTCCTGGGCGCCGATCCGGCCCCGCTGCATCAGCACCTGCACGATGGGGAAACTGAACGCGGTGTACACGGCCAGGGCCGGCAGGATCACCAGCCCGCTCCAGACGATCCCCCGCTCGATCGCCCGGGCGAATCCTTCCCAGTGCTGCCGAACGGCCAGCCCGGACAGCTCCGGCAGCAGGACGGTCCCGATCGAGACGGCGAACAACCCGTGCGGCAGGATATAGAACGCGAAGGCGTACTGCAGCGCCGAGACCCCGCCCGGGCAGCGGATCGCCAGGTTGTTCTGCACCGTCAGATTGATCTGGTTGAAGATCACGTACAGCAGGACCGGCCCTGACAGGCGCAGGATCTTGGCCACCGCCGGGTGCCGGAGATCGATGCCGGGGTGGTAGCGCCATCCCGCCCGCCGCAGGCTGGGGTATTGCGCCAGGAATTGCACCAGCACGCCGGCAGTGGTCCCCAGGCCCAGGCCGACCTTTCCGAAGCCGGGCAGCCAGCGGTATGCCGCCAGCGCCGCGATCACGGCCAGGTTGTTGAGCACCGGGGCGTAGGCGGCCGCGGCGAAACGGCCCCGGGCGTTCAGGACGCCGCCGGCGAGCGCCGACAGGCCGTACAGGAAGACCTGGGGCACGAACAGGATGAAGAAGAACCATACCAGCTGGCGCCGCTCCGGCGCGATCCCGATGGTCTGGACATCGACCAGCCAGCGGGACATCCCCCAGCAGGCCAGCGTGACCGCGCCCAGGACCAGCAGGGCCGCATTGGTCATCCGGGAGATGTCGCGCCAGGCCCGGTCGCGGTCCGGCCCGGCCAGCTGCTCGACCACCACCGGGATGAACACCGCCGACAGGATCCCGCCCAGCACCAGCTCGTATATCATGTTGGGCAGGATGTGCGCCAGGTTGTAGGCGTCGGCCAGCGGCGTGAACCCCAGCACCGCGCCCATCAACGCCCATTTGACGAAGCCGGTCAGCCGCGACAGCAGCGTGCCCAGCGACATCCCGGCGATGGACCACAGCCGCCCGCTCATAACAAAACAGGGCTTGATCGTCTCAAGCCCTGCCGCCGTCTACCGCCCGGCCTTGAATGCGTGGACAACCGAGAGGCTCCCGATGAACAGGAATCCCAGCCAATAGAGGCCGATGAATGGCAGCGACGCCAGCTGGGCGTGCCGCACCGCGTAGACCAGCGCCACCGTGATGTAGGCGCCCAGCAGCAGTTCCAGGAAGAACGTGGCGTTGAACGTCGAGCGGTACTTGGTGCCCTGCCAGCCCCGCTTCTGGCCGGCCTGCAGGTTGTATTTCGGCGTCCGCACGAACGGGCTCTGCCGGCCCAGCAGGGCGCCCAGCACCGCCTTGGTGTTGACCACCGACAGGCCGACGGCGCCGGCCATCAGCACCGGCAGGAAACAGGCCCGCCTGCGCCAGTCGCGGTTGATCTCCTTCTGGGCGTAGATGTAGAACAGCGGGTAGCTGAAGGCGCTGACGGTGAAGACGGTGGCGCCGATGAAGAACCCCCGCGAGGCCGACTGGGTGACCTTGATCGCCAGCATCGGGAAGGACAGCGCCGCCACCAGCAGGATCACCGGGAAGACGACGTGGTTGGTGAGGTGGATGGTGGCCTCCCACTTCAGCAGCAGCGGGATCGAGCGGTCGCGCCAGATCCGCGGCAGCAGCTTCTTGGCGGTCTGGATGGCCCCCTTGGCCCAGCGGTACTGCTGGTTCTTGAAGCCGTGGACCTCGGCCGGGATCTCGGCCGGGCAGACCACGTCGTTGACGTAGACGAACCGCCAGCCGGCCAGCTGGGCGCGGTACGAGAGGTCCATGTCCTCGGTCAGCGTGTCGTCCTGCCAGTTGCCGGCGTCGACGATCGCCCGCTTGCGCCAGATGCCGGCCGTGCCGTTGAAGTTCATGAAGATGCCGGCGGCGTTGCGGGCGCCGTGCTCGATCACGAAGTGGGCGTCCAGCCCGATGGCCTGGCCCCGGGTCAGCAGCGAGTCGTCGCCGTTGATGTGCCCCCAGCGGGCCTGCACCAGGCCGATCCGCTCGTGGGCGAAATGCGGCATCATCCGGGTCAGGAAGTCGGCCGGCGGGACGAAATCGGCGTCGAAGATGGCCAGGAACTCGCCGGCCGCGCAATCCAGCCCGGCCCGCAGGGCGCCGGCCTTGAAGCCGGTGCGGTCGGCGCGGTGGCGGTAGACGATGTTGACCCCCTCGGCCCGGAACCGGTCGACCAGCGAGCGGGCGATGGCCTGGGTCTCGTCGGTGGAATCGTCCAGCACCTGGATCTCCAGGCGGTCGCGGGGGTAGTCCAACCGGCACGAGGCGGCGATCAGCCGTTCCACCACGTACTGCTCGTTGTAGATCGGCAGCTGGACGGTGACCGCCGGCCACTGCTCGAACCGGACCGTCTCCAGACGGCGGTTGCGCCCCCGCCGATGGTACAGATAGACCATCAGGTAGGCATGGAAGGAATAGACGGTGATGATCACCATCAACACGGCGTACAGCGCCAGCAGGAATACCTCAACACCAGACATGGCTGTCGTTTTCGCACTCCACATCAAAGATTACAGCGACCCGCTGATCGCGCGATATTAATTGGATATTATAGCATTTCCCAAGCAATAAATCAAGTTGAATATTCCTTAACGCATTCATTGTGAACGGTTTACTTGCCGGCATCCAGGCCATGCCACCAGCATGTGCCGGCGCCGGCGCCGGCGCCGGGATCAGGGGCCTTCATCGGTCATGGTACGGACACGCAACACCCGGCCGTCCGTCTCCATGATCACGGCGCCGCACTGGTCGGTGCGGTACACCGCAGCGCCGGCCCGGCGGTAGCCGCTGACCACTTCGGGCGACGGGTGGCCGAACCGGTTGTGTTCCCCCACGGTGATCACGCAGTACCGCGGCAGCAGCCGTCCGATGATCGCCGGGGTGCTGTTGATGCGCGATCCGTGGTGCGGCGCCTTCAGCACCGTGCACCGCTGGAGCAGCCCGCGGGCCAGCAGCGTGTCCTCAAGCTCCGGCCCCATGTCGCCGCTGAAAAAGAACGAATGGTCGCCGTAACGGATCACCGCCACCAGCGAGGCGTCGTTGCCGTGACCGGCGCTGTCAGCCCTCCCGAAGACGAACCCGCTGCAGGGGGCGATCCCCGCCAGCGTATCGTGGCCGCTGACCGTGTCGACCACGGCGCCGGATGCGGCCGCGGCGGCCGCGCCGCGCCGGTAGTCCGGCTGCTCCTCCCGCGCCCGGGAAAGCATCAGCCGACCGACCGCCACGTGGGAGAACAGGTAGGACATCCCGCCGCTGTGGTCGGCGTCGCAGTGGGTCACCAGCACGTCATCGATCCTGGTGATGCCGCGGGCCCGCAGGAACGGCACGATCACCCGTTCACCCGTATCATAATCACGCATCGCCGGACCGGTGTCGATCAGCAGTCGCCGGCCGTTGGGGAACTCCACGAAGATCGCGTCCCCCTGCCCCACGTCGAGGAACGTCACCCGCAGCACGGCCGGCCGCGGCAGGACCGATCGGGCCGCCAGCAGCGCCATGGCGACGACCGCCGCGGCAAGCAACGGCTTCCGCCACCGTCCCAGCGTCCTCCAGCCGAACGTCACACCGACCACTGACCCGTACAGCGCGAGCTGGGCGAGGTCGGGACGGGGCCAGGGAACGGTGCCGACGGCGACCGCCGCGAACAGCTCGACCGACCGCAGCGACAGCCAGGAGACCCCCCAGGCGCTGGCGGCCAGCGGCCCCACCGCCGCCAGCGACAGCGCGCCGACCAGCGACATGCACAGCCCGATCGCCAGCAGCAGGTTGGTCAGCGGCACGATCACCAGGTTCGCGGCCAGCGACACCAGCGGCACGCGGTGGAAATGCCAGGCCACCACCGGCGCCGTGGCGATCTGGGCGGCCAGCGACACGGCCAGGGGCAGCAGCAGCCAGTCGCGCACCAGCTTGTTCCCCGACAGCCGGAACAGCCGGTCCTGGATCGGCCGGGTCAGCGCCAGGATCCCCAGGGTCGCCGCGAACGACAGCTGGAACCCGGCGTCGGCCAGGGCCTGGGGCCAGCACGACAGGATCAGCAGCGCCGCCAGGCCCAGCGAGTTGATCCCGCTGCCCTTGCGCTCGAACAGCTCGCCCAGGATGCCGCACGACGCCATGATGGCGGCCCGGGTGATCGACGGGGCCCCGCCGGTCACCAGCGTGTAGAACGCCAGGCCGGCGATGGTGCCGCCCCCCGCCCATCGTTTCGGGACCTGGCACAGCCGCAGCAGCATGAAGATGATGAACGCCGCCAGCACCACGTGCAGCCCCGATACGGCCAGCACATGGGTGGTGCCGGTGTCCGAGAACGCCGCCAGCACCGCCTTGGAAAGCCCGTCGCGCTCTCCCAGCGCCAGGCCGGACAGCAACGCGGCCTCGTCCCCCGACAGGTGCCCGGCGATCACCCGACGGATGTGCCGGCGCGCCGGGATGATGACGCCGCCGATCAGCGGGTTGCCGTTGCCGGCGGACAGGTGCCCGGCCCCGTCGATCCGCAGGATGCCGGCGACCTCGGCATGATCGAGATACGCGCGGTAGTCGAAGCAGCCCGGGTTGCGCTGTCCCGGGGCCAGCACGAATTCGCCGCCGACCCAGGCCCGGTCGCCATAGGCCGGCAGCCACGACGGGTCGTCCGCCATCCGCGCCAGTACCATGAAATCCCGCGGCCGGTCCACTGCCCCGTCCGTCTCGGTCCGCACCCTGGCCAGGAAGCGCCAGCCGCCATCGGTCCGGCGGGGCTCCGCCGCAACGTCGACCACGGCGACGTATCGCCGGCCGGGTTCCCACGGGCAGCAGGACAGTCCGGCGTGGACCTGCTGGCAGACCATACCGGTCGCCACGACCAGCAGCGCGACGCCGGTCTCCTGCCACGGCCGCCGGACCACGACCGCGGTGACGCAACACGCCAGCGCCATGCCGGCCAGCGCCACAAAAGCGATGGGGACCCTCACCGCATACGCGGTCAGGATCCCCATGCCGAACAGCAGCGCCAGCTTGAGGGCGGGATACCGGTCCATGGCGTCAGACGTACGAGATGCGCTGCTTCTCCGGTTTCTTCAATTTCGAAGGAATGGGTTTGGGCTTCGGTGCCGCATCGCCGTCGGTGCCGTCCGCCGCGGGCATCACGACACCCCCGGCCTGGATGTCCGACAGCGAGACCTGGGCCCGGCCGGTCGGCGGGCGCGCGGCGGGGGGCGCGACAGACGGGGCCACCGGTGCCGACGCCGGCCGGACCGCCGGGGCCGCGGGTGCCGTCGGCCGCATCGGCAGAGGTCTGGCCGCCGCCGGCGCGGGCGCGGCGGGTCGCACGATGCCCGGCAACGGGGCCGACGGACGGACGGGCGCGGCCTGGGCCGGCTGGCCGAACGACGGCCTGATCGCGGCGGATTGCGGCGGCATCGCCGCGGCGGGCCGCGCCGTCGGTTGCGGTGTGGGCGCGGGACGCGCCGATACCGGCGCCGGCACCGGGCGGGCCGGAATCTGCGGCGCGGCGGGCGGCGGGGCCGCTGGTGTCGCCGCGCCGGCCTGGGCCTTCAGTTCCTGGTATTTCTTGGCGACGTCCTTGAAGCCCACGTCGACCATGTAGGCGGCCTCGAATGCCTTGGAGGCGTTCTCGATGTCGCCGATCGCCTCGTAGCACACTCCCAGGTTGTACCGACAGCCCATGTAGTCCTCGTCCGGATACCCGGGCGTGGCCAGGCCCCGCTCGAACTGCTTGATGGCGAACTTGTATTCGCCCCGCTCCATGAAGCACAGGCCCAGCATCTCGAACGATTTGAGCCGTTCCTTCTCTCCCTTGGAGGCCAGCTGGAACTCGCCGATCGACTCCTCCAGCAGCCCCATCTCCTTGTAGGCGATCCCCAGGTCGTAATGGCCCTGGAAATCCTCCTGGCTCATGTTCTGGTAGACGCCTTCCTTGAACTCCGCCAGGATGTCGTTGAGCGAGAGGAACTCCTCCTGGGCCTTGGGCGCGGTGTCCTCCCCCATCGAAAACTTGACGCGCGACTGGCGGCCGCCCTCGACGATCTCGCGGCCCCAGGACACTTTTTCTCCGTCGCCCGGAGCTGCCGCCGGGACCTCCGCAGCGGCTGCGGATGCCTGCTCGTCGGCGTGGATCATGAAGCTGTCCGGGGCCGGCGTCTCGTCCGCCGAGACCGGTGCGGGGGCGCTCCACTGCGGCTGGGTCGGGACGATCTCGGCCGGCGCGGCGGCGGGCGGCGGCGCGGTGCCGGCCAGGTCGGCCAGCCCGGCGAACGACGCCTCGGGCTGGACCTGCATGCCGGGCAGTTCCACCGAACCCTCGGGCAGCTCGGGCAGCAGCAACGAGAGGTTCTCCAGCGCCGTCTCGTTCACCGGCTCCATCTCCAGCACCTTCTGGTAGATCGCCGCCGCCTGCTCCTTCAGCTCCCGCCGCCGCAGGCACTCGGCCAGTCCGAGGTACGCGTCGATGATCGCCGCCGTCTGCCCCGACTGCAGGCCGATCTCCACCAGCTTCTGCCGGCTGCGCAGCTCCAGCGGCTGGATGTCGGCGATCCGCTTGTAGACCTCGACGGCCCGGTCCACGGCGCCGTCGCCCAGGAACCCGTTGGCCGCGGTATGGTACTGGTCCAGCGCCTCCTGGGTCGAGCCGATCTCCATCAGCAGGTCGCCCAGCTCGATGTTGGTCGTCCAATCCTGCTTGGGCGGCGCGGACGAGGCGGCCGGCGGTACCTCCCGTTCGATGGTGATCTCGGGCGCGGACGGCGCCGGAGGGGCCGGCGCCGCCGGCCGCCAGGGCTGCTGGACGTCGATCTTGGGCTGGGTCAGCTCCTCGATCATGGTCGAGGCCGAGATCTCCGCCGTCCCGGCGGGCGGGGCCGGCATCTCCGGCGCCTGCCCCGCTGCGGCCGGCGCTTCGCCCTTCATGCCCCGCACCTTGGCCTCCAGCGCCTCGGCCTCGATGTGGCGGCCCTGCTCGCGGTAGCCCTGGGCCACCTCGGAGAGCTCGGCGATCGCCTCCGGCATCCGCTTCTGGGCCAGGTACATGTCGGCCAGCTTGGAGCGGATGGTCAGGTTGCGGGGATTGAGCTCCACGATCTGGTGGTAGACCGGGAACGCCTCGTCGACCCGGCCGACCTTGACCTTGCGGTCGGCGTACTCCAGCAGGTTGGTGATGGCCTCGTTGACCAGGCCCTGCTGGATATAGAGCTCGCCCAGCGTCTTGTAGACCTCGGCGTCGTCCTTCTTGACCCGCAGGATCTTCTTGCAGACGGCGATGGCGTTGTTGAACAGGGCGTCGGTGCTGTAGCCCTTGGCGGCTTCCAGGTAGCTGGCGACCGCGTCGTTGATGTTGTTGAACTTGACGTAGGCGTCGCCGATGAAGTTGTAGGTGCTGGCGTTGCCCGGTTCCAGCTCCAATACCTTCTTGTACTCGGCGACCGATTTCTCGTATTCGCCCTTCTGGAAGTACTCGGCCGCTTTGGCCCGTATTTGGTCGACTTTCGCCACAGTTCGCCCGCGGTGTTAGAAGTTGTATTCCGGGGTGAGGTTGAGCTCGGTCTGCGACTCGCCCTGCGCCGCCGCCTCCAGGCCCAGGTTGTTGGCCACGGTCTGGATCACCGAGGCGTCGATCAGCTCCTTCTCCAGCAGGCAACCCTCGACCAGGGCGTTGTCGCAGATGGCGTTGATCAGCCGGGGACGGCCCTGGGAGTACTGGACGATCAGCTCGTAGGCCGTCTCGGTGAACAGCTCCTCCTGCCGGCCGGCGATCACCAGCCGGTGCTGGACGTACTCCTTGGTGGAGGCCTCGTCCAGCGGACCGAGGTGGTACTTCACCGCCACCCGCTGGTTGAGCGAGGTGTCGGCCAGCAGGTTCTGCTCGACCTCGACCATGCCGAACAGGATGAAGGTGATCAGCCGGGCGTCCGACAGCTCCAGGTTGAGCAGGCCGCGCATCTCCTCCAGGATGGCCGGGCTGCGCAGCATGTTGGCCTCGTCGATCAGGATCACGGTCTTGCGCCCCTCGCCGTGGATCTCCATCAGCCGGCGCGCCAGCAGGGACGCCATCTGGGTCTTGTCCTCGGGCAGTTCGCGGATCCCGATCAGCGATCCCAGCCGCCGCAGGAACCAGGCGGGCGAGAACTCGGCGTGCGTCAGCACCAGCAGGGCCGTCTCGAAACGGCCGTCCTCCCGCAGGATCTCCAGCAGCCGCCGCGCCAGCATGGTCTTGCCCGCGCCCACCTCGCCCGTCAGGACGCCCAGCCCGCGCATCCGCTCCGCCACGTGCGCCAGCCGGGTGATGGCGTCGCTGTGGTACGGGCTGTCGTAGTAGAACCGGCTGTCCGGCACGTTCGAGAACGGGTCGGTCTCCAGCTGGAAGAAACGTTCGTAATCCATCAATGCTCCCGGCGATCGCTGATTATAGGAACGAGAGCCCCTGGTCCTTCTCGCTGATGAACGCGCCGTCGTCGCTGACCGTGTCGCCGGGTGCGTCCGGGCCCGGCATCACATCCCCGTCATCGGCAGGCCCGTCTTCCGCGGCCTCCTGCCCGTCCGGTACGGCGGCCATCGCCGGTTCGGGCTCCTGCACCGGCGGCGCCGCGACATTCGCGGCGCCCGTTTCGCGGACCTGGCCCAGCCGCTGCTTGAGATGGCTGACCAGCTCCTGGCTGGCCTCGCTGACCGGCGCCGTGACGACTGGTTCCGTCTTCGCGGCTGCGCCGGCCGGCGCCGGGGTCGGCGCGGCCGCGGCGATCGGCGCCGGGATGGCCGGTGTCTCCGCCGGGGGCGCCGGCGATGGCCCCGGCCGGGCCGGCGCGGCCGCCGGCCGCGGCCCACGCTCCTTCAGCGCCGCCTCGATCCGCCGCAGCCGCGCGGCGACGTCCTTGTAGGCGATGTCCAGGATATAGACCTGCTCGTACTCCTCCAGGGCCTTGTCCAGGTTCCCCAGCTGTTCCTGGGCGACCCCCAGGTTGTAGTGCAGGCCGACGTACTCGTTGTCGATGAACTTCTTCACCGACAGACCCTGGTTCAGCACCTCCGATGCCAGGCCGTAGTCGCCGCTCTCCAGGAACGAGACGGCCAGCATCTCGAAGCCCTTGAGCTGGCGTTCGCCGCCCTTGATCGCCATCTGGAACTCGGTGACGGCGTCGTCGCGCAGCCCGTTCTGCCGCAGCAGCACGCCCAGGTCGTAATAGGGCTCGTAGGTCTCGCTGACCCGGTTCCACACCAGCTCCTGGAACTGGCGGGTGACGGACTGCAGCTGCTCGCGGGTCTTGCCCTCGTCCACCTCGCCGCCGCCGGAGCACGACAGGATCTTCTCCAGGGCCTCGGCGTTGTCCGGTTCCCGTTCCAGGATCTTCTGGTACACGCCCTTGGCCTTGCGCAGGAACCCCTTCTTCTGGAGGATCCGGGCGTAGGTCAGCTGGGTCTCGACGATCTTCCGGGGGTTACCCATCTTGAGGGCCACGTCCACCAGGCGGCGGTGGGGCGTGATGTCGGCCGGCTCGGGGGAATCCTCGGACCGTTCGACCGGCGCGGCGTGCGCCAGCGCCTCGATGCGCTGGCAGAGTTCGACCAATTGCGGCGACGGGCCGAGGTCGCAGACCCGCTTGTACACCGCCGCCACCGCGGTCAGGTCCGAACGCAGGGACAGCTGGTCGGCGTACTTCAGCCAGTTGCGGATCGCGCCGGTCTTGAGCTCCAGGCGGTTGTAGAAGTCCGCGAGTTTATTATATAACTCTATCCGGTCCTTGTCAATATATAAAATGCGTTTGGCGGCCGCGATCCCGCGGCCGAAATCGCCGGCCTTCTCCGCGAAGCGCAGCGATTTCTCGAACTGGTCGAGGGCCTTGCGGTTGTC
>JALOPJ010000029.1 GCA_025453955.1 Candidatus Edwardsiibacteriota bacterium | reverse complement strand
CTCGCTCAGCTCGTCCTGGGCGTATCCCATGTCGGCCTCGTTCCCGTCGGCGAGCTCGTACAGCGTGACGTCGACCGTCGTGCCGCGGTTGTGGTGCGATCCGACGTTCGGGTTGGCGTAGAACCGGCGCTGCGCCGGCGGCGCCGCCATATAGGCGTACTTCGTGATATACCACGGCCGGTAGGCGTCGCTGATCAGCAGGCCGTACCCCAGCGGCGCCAGCCGGCGGTGGGCCCGCGCCAGGGCCCGGGCGGCCGGGCGATTGAGCCAGGCGCGGCGGGCGTTGGGCGCAGCGCTCCCGGCGGCCATGTCCGCGCTGCTCGCCGCGATCCAGATGCCGGGATCGACCGACCTGATGTCGACCAGGTCGGGTTTGGCGAACCGTCCCTTCTCCCGGGGCGGCTTGGCCGCCTTGGCCGCGGCCCACAGCGAATCGTTCCTGGCCTGCCAGACCGAGGCCGGCCGCTCGCCCCGCTCGCCGGGGATGAAGGAACGCGCGTAGCGCCGCGCCCCCAGCAGCAGGGACTCGCCCCGTCCCAGCGGGTCGCGCCGGAACACCGCGGCGACCGTGTCGCCCAGCGAGAAGCTGTCGGCGCCGGTCTCGCGCAGCGGCCGGTAGGCGCCGTCGTGCAGCTGCAGCGCGCCGTCCCGCTCGGCCACCAGCAGGCTGTTCCCGCTGTCCGGCGCGTATTTCCCGATCAACCCCAGCCAGCGCTCCGGGCAGGGCGCCGGCTGGGGCGGGAGCCTCAGCGGCGCCGCCGTGGCAGTCGCCGACAGCAGCGCCAGCGCGAGGGGAACGGCCGCCCGTCTCAGGGTCTCACCCTCGGAACGTCATGGGTCGACGCGGTCAGGGCAGCGGCGGCACGACGCGGACCCCGCGGCCCCGCCCCGGCGAGTTGTCGTACAGCTCGATGACGTGGTAGACCGCCACGATCGACGGCCGCGGCGCCGCGCCGTGGAAGAAGTCGTGGATGCCGTTGACGTAGTCCGCCACCTGCCGGTCGTTTCCGGACAGCCCGGGGTCGCGGGGGTCGATCAGCTGCGTGACGGCCCGGGCCTCGAACGACAGCATGTCCAGGAAGACGATCGAGACGCCGGGATCGGTCATCTGGTTGAGGAAGGTGTGGGTGGCGAACTCCGGCGTGGCGTACAGCTCCAGCGACGCCAGCTTGGTGTCGTCCAGCCAGTCCTTGCGCTCGGTGTAGAGTTTCGTCAGCCAGGCGAACTTGTACTCCTCGGAGGAGTCCGCGGCCGCGCGGATCTCGGCCAGCAGCTCGGGCAGGTGCTCCTTGACGGGCAGGAAGCCCATGCCCTTGACCGCGTTGTTGATGGCGAACTGCCCGTCCTCGCGGCGCCGGCCGTGGCTGGCCACCATCCCGGAGTGCGGCCCGGCGAAGCTTGGCATGCCGCCCTTCTTCAGGACCTCGATGGTCTTGAGCCGCTCCCGGAAGTTCCATTGCATGAACTTGTCCGACAGCCGCTGCACCGCGAACTGCCGCCACTTGCCCTCGACCTTGGCGCGGACGATTCCCTGGTCGAGCTTCTTGAGGTCGACGTTGTCCTGGCGGCAGTAGCCCCCCTGCTGCCAGAACCGGGCATAGGTCTTCATGGAAGGACGCTCCTGTGCGATGGCGATGGCGGCCGCGGCGGACAGCGCGGCGAGGGACAGCGCGATGGTGGTGCGCATGGTGGCCTCTGCGATGGTTCGAGTGTCGGGTGAACGGGTGTCGCCTTGTAACTATATCTCCAAACGCGCCGCCAGTCAAGCGGAAATACGGTCCTCCGCTCCCGGATGGCCGGTCTGCGACCTTGACAAATCCCTTCTTTTCCTGTATTGTTCAAGGGATGACGACAGCGTCGACGCTATCATGACGGTGCGCAGCTCTCCGCGAAAAGCCATTGCCCCCGCCGACCGGCTGAACTGGCAGCTGCGGGAGCGCATCAAGGAACTGACGGCCCTGCACCGCACGGCCCGCGCGCTGCAGGGGCCGGCCGGTGACCCGCTGCGCGCCCTGCGCCGGGTGGCGCGCGACCTGCCCCGAGCCTGGCAGCACCCGGACCGTACGGTCGCCCGGATCTCGTACGGCGCCGCGGTCGCCACCTCCGACCGCTACCGCCGGCCGTGCACGGTGCGCCGGGTCCGGTGCCGCACCAAGGGCGGGCGCGAGCTGGCGCTGGAGGTGGGCTATGCCGGGCGGGGCGGGGCCTTCCTGCCGGAGGAGGCCGAGCTCCAGCGCTCGGTCGTCAAGCTGCTGCGGTCCTACCTGGAGCGCAGCGAGGCCGAGCGGCGGCTGACGCGGTACTACGCGACGCTGGAAAGCACCGTGGCCGAGCGCACCGCCCAGCTGAAGCGCGTCAACCGGGAGCTGCGGCGGGAGGCGGCGCAGCGGCGGGAACGGGAACGCCAAGTCCGGCGCTACCGGGACCAGCTGCGGCAGCTGTCGTCGGAGCTGCTGCACGCCGAGGAGGCCGAGCGCAAGCGGATCGCCAGCCTGCTGCACGACCGCATCGGCCAGTCGCTGGCGATCATGAAGATGCGGCTGGACGAGCACCGCGCGCGCAGCCGCGTCCCGCGCGACCGCGGCTGGATCCAAGGATTCCGCCAGCTGCTGGACGAGACCATCCGCCACGCCCGGGCGCTGACCAACGAGATCAGCCCGCCGCTGCTCTACGAGATCGGCCTGGCGCCTGCGCTGGAGTGGCTGGGCGAGCACTACCAGGAGCTGTTCGGCTACCGGGTCGCCGTCCGCTGCCGCGGGACCGGCCGGGCCGTCGATCCCCGCGTCGGGTTCGTGGTCTACATGGCGGTGCGGGAGCTGCTGATGAACGCGGCCAAGCACGCCCGGGCCGAACGGGTGGCGGTGGAAGCGACCTTCACGGAACGCGGCGTGGCGGTCGTGGTGCGGGACGACGGCGCCGGGTTCGATCCGGCGCGGGTCCCCCGCAGCAGCTTCGGGCTGTTCAACATCCGGGAGCAGCTGGGCCGCTTCCGCGGGCGGATGGCGGTCGCCAGCCGCCCGGGACACGGCTGCCGGGTCCGGTTGTTCGTGCCGCGGCCGGCCCGCAATGCCACAGGAAAGGCAGCACCGTGAAGATCGTGATCGCCGACGACCACCGGATGTTCCGCCAGGGGCTGCGCAACCTGCTGGAGCGCCGGCCCGGGGTCCGGGTGGTGGGCGAGGCCGACAACGGCCAGGAGGCAGTGACGCTGGCCCGGCGCCACTCGCCCGACCTGGTGATCATGGACGTCTCGATGCCCGGCCTCAACGGCATCGAGGCCACCCGGATGATCCGCGCCCGCCAGCCCGCGGCGCGGATCCTGGGCCTGTCGATGCACGCCGACCGCCGCTTCGTGGTCGAGATGCTGAAGCATGGGGCGCTGGGCTACGTGCTGAAGGACGCCGCCTTCGAGGAGCTGTCGCAGGCGATCCGCCAGGTGCTGAAGGGTCAGATCTACCTCAGCCCCAGCGTCGCCAACCTGGTGGTCAAGGACTACATCGACGCCATCCGCGGCGGCGGCGAGTCGGCCTTCGCCGTGCTGTCGCCGCGGGAGCGCGAGGTGCTGCAGCTGCTGGCCGAGGGCAAGGGCACCAAGCAGATCGCCGCCCGGCTCAACGTCAGCGTCAAGACGGTGGAGTCCCACCGCAAGCAGATCATGGACAAGCTGGACATCCACAGCCTGGCCGAGCTCACCAAGTACGCGGTGCGCGAGGGCATCACCACCCTGGAGATCGGCTAAGGGTTTTCGCAACCGATTATAAGGAAATCCCCGATTGCGCAACACCCGGCAGTTCGGCTACCATATGTAATTGACATCCACACCGGCTGCACCGACATCCCAGCCGCAACTTCTGAAGGAGCACCCCATGTCCCACATCACCGACGTGATCGCCAAGGTCAAGGCCAAGAACCCGGGGGAGCCCGAGTTCCACCAGGCGGTGGAGGAGGTCATGAAGACCCTGGAAGCGACGGTCGCCAAGCACCCCGAGTTCGTCAAGGCCAAGATCTACGAGCGGATCTGCGAGCCCGACCGCGCCATCCTGTTCCGGGTGCCGTGGGTCGATGACAAGGGCGAGGTCCAGGTCAACAAGGGCTTCCGGGTGCAGTTCAACAACGCCATCGGGCCGTACAAGGGCGGGCTGCGCTTCCATCCCTCGGTCAACCTGGGCATCATCAAGTTCCTGGGCTTCGAGCAGATCTTCAAGAACTCCCTGACCACGCTGGCGATGGGCGGCGGCAAGGGCGGCTCCGACTTCGACCCCAAGGGCAAGAGCGACAACGAGGTGATGAAGTTCTGCCACGCCTTCATGCGCGAGCTGTACCGCCACATCGGTGCGGACGTCGACGTGCCGGCCGGCGACATCGGCGTGGGCGGCCGCGAGATCGGCTTCATGTACGGCTACTACAAGAAGATCCGCAACGAGTTCACCGGCGTGCTCACCGGCCGGGCCCTGGAGTACGGCGGGTCGCTGATCCGGCCCGAGGCCACCGGCTACGGCGCGGTCTACTTCGGCGCCGAGATGCTGGCCACCCGCAAGCAGGACTACAAGGGCCTGCGCTGCCTGGTCTCGGGCAAGGGCAACGTCTCCCAGTACACCATCGAGAAGATCACCCAGCTGGGCGGCAAGGCCCTCTCCTTCTGCGACTCCGGCGGCACCGTGGTCGACGAGGAGGGCATCGACGCCGGGAAACTTGCGCACCTGATGGAGATCGAGAACGTGCGCCGCGGCCGGGCCAAGGAGTACGTCGAGAAGTACAAGAACGCGAAGTACTACGAGGGCAAGAGCATCTGGGACGTGGTCAAGGACCAGGGCATCAAGTTCGACTGCGCCTTCCCCTCGGCCACCCAGAACGAGATCAACGAGCAGCACGCCGCCGCCATGGTCAAGAACGGCTGCTTCCTGGTGAGCGAGGGCGCCAACATGCCGTCCAACCTGGCCGCCATCAAGGTCTACCAGGAGAACAACGTGCTGTACGGACCGGCCAAGGCGGCCAACGCCGGCGGCGTGGCCACCTCGGGCCTGGAGATGTCGCAGCAGAGCTCGCGCTGGTACTGGGACCGCAACGAGGTCGACCAGAAGCTGCAGCGGATCATGAAGGCCATCCACCAGCAGTGCCTGGACGCCTCCGAGAAGTACGCCACCAAGGGCGACTACCTGGCCGGCGCCAACATCGCCGGGTTCGTCAAGGTGGCCAAGGCCATGCTGGCCCAGGGCATCGTCTAGTCACCATCCGTCTCCGGAACGACCCCCGCGTGACGCGGGGGTCGTTTTTCTTTCTGCGCGATCGACTGCGGTGCCCCGATTCACATACTGGCACGTGGAATCCAAGAAATGGGTGATGATGGACACGCTCGCGCCAATGGGACGTCATATCAAGATGCGATTGATTGATAATCAATTACTGGACAATTGGTTAAGCAATGCAAACAATACGGGGCACTCTGTCGGTAACAGCCGGTAAATAATTATTCAAAAGGATTTTGACAACCCCATTTTTTTGTGATACAATTCACATTCTTCTTATCCCTGTTGTACCCTGATCCGCCAACCCAAAACCTTCATTCATATAGGAGGAACCTCCATGGCGGACAAATCCTTCAATGCCTTCAAGATGGCCCAGCAGCAGTTCGACGGCGTCGCCGAGAAACTGGGGCTGGACCAGGCCACCCGCGACCTGCTCCGCAACCCGTTGCGCGAGTATCACTTCTCGATCCCGGTGCGGATGGACGACGGCACGGTCAAGGTGTTCCAGGGCTACCGCGTGCAGCACAACGACGCCCGCGGTCCGTGCAAGGGCGGCATCCGCTTCCATCCTCAGGAGACGGTGGACACGGTCCGCGCCCTGGCCACCTGGATGACCTGGAAGTGCTCGGTGGTGGACATCCCGCTGGGCGGCGGCAAGGGCGGCGTGATCTGCGACCCGCACCACCTGTCCGAGCGCGAGCAGGAGGGCATCTGCCGCGGCTGGGTCCGCCAGATCGCCTACAACGTCGGGCCGTTCCAGGACGTGCCGGCGCCGGACGTGATGACCTCGGGCCAGCACATGAGCACATGATCTGGATGATGGACGAGTACGAGCGCATCCACAACGGCAAGTACCCGGGCTTCATCACCGGCAAGCCGCTGGGCGTGGGCGGCAGCCTGGGCCGCACCGAGGCCACCGGCTACGGCGTGGTCTACTGCATGCGCGAGGCGCTGCGCGAGATGGGCATCGACATCAAGAAGACCACTGCGGCCTTCCAGGGCTTCGGCAACGTCTCGCAGTACGCGGTTCAAGAAGAGCGGCGTGGACGCCGACGAGCTGCTCAAGTTCACCGACCGCTTCGGCGGCATCGACAAGGCCAAGGCCAAGGCGGCCGGCTACGAGGTGCTGCCGGGCGACGCCTGGATCGAGCAGGACGTCGAGGTGCTGGTGCCGGCGGCGCTGGAGAACCAGGTGACGGCCGAGACCGCGGCCAAGATGGGCAAGAACGTCAAGCTGATCGTCGAGGGCGCCAACGGGCCGACCACGCCCGAGGCCGACAAGATCATCAAGGAGCGCGGCATCTTCATGATCCCGGACTTCCTGGCCAACGCCGGCGGCGTGACCTGCAGCTACTTCGAGCAGGTGCAGTGCAACATGAACTACTTCTGGACCAAGGACGAGGTGCTGGCCAAGCTGGACACCAAGATGACCGACGCCTTCCTCAAGGTCAGCGCCCTGGCCCGCGAGAAGAAGCTCTACATGCGCGACGCGGCCTACATGATCGCCATCCAGCGCGTGGCGGACGCCTGCAAGCTGAGAGGGTGGGTGTAACTGAACCCTCGACCTCACCCCAACCCCTCCCCTCGAGGGGAGGGAACAAGGGTGGGGTTACGCAAAGGTGCGGAGCGAATGCTCCGCACCTTTTCTTACGTCCTCTCTTCGACCCCTCCCTTGTCCCTCCCCGAACGCTTTCGGGGAGGGGGTGGGGTGGGGTCATTGCGAGAACGGCTATTCCTGCTGCACGAACGTGGCAATCTACAGAATGACCCCCTCTCCTGCCTCTCCCCGCTGCGGGGAGTGGTTTCCCTTCCCAAGCGGGAAAGGGCAGGGGTTGGGTCATAAACCATAGATTCTGCTTGATTCCGCACCGCCGCGATATTATAATGATTGGATGATATCCGTCTGCGGGGTCGATTGCGAGAACGAATGCCGTGCATTCGGGACGGAGTGCATCGGATGCCACCAGCTGTGCGGCAAGGTGTCGTGGGCGAAATACATCGGCGCGGACACCTGCCCGATCCATGCGTGCGTGGAGAACAAGGGCTACCGGACCTGCGGTGAGTGCTCCCTGTTGCCCTGCAGGACGATCCTGGTCGACACGAAGAACCCGGACATGAGCGACGAGCAGTACGCGGAAGACATCCGGAGGAGGATCCGCAACCTGCGCGGGCTCGCCGATCCACATGGCACCGATTGAACGATGGACGACAACACCCCCACATCCACCCTCGACGCCCTGGCCTCCTCCCCGCTCGACCGGCTGATGCCCTACAAGGTGCGTCGGGTGCTGCTGGTGGCCAGCCTGTACGACTCGTTCATCCTGGAGGAGGACGGCCGGCTGCAGGACCTGCTGGGTGCGGCCTACAAGCAGCGCGACCTGGGCTACGTGCCGATGCTGTCGCGCGTCACCGGCGGGGCCGCGGCGCTGGCGGCGCTGGCGCAGGACCCCTGCGAGCTGGTGGTCTGCGTGCAGCGGCTGGGCGACATGGACCCGTTCACCTTCGGCCGGAAGGCCAAGGAGATCATTCCCGGCCTGCCGGTGGTGATCCTGGCGTTCAACACGCCGGAGCTGGCCCGCCTGCAGGAATTGAACGATTTCACGGCCGTCGACAAGGTGTTCGTCTGGCAGGGCGACGGCAAGGTGCTGGCCGGCATCGTGCAGTACGTCGAGGATTTTAAGAACGCGGAAAGCGACACCGCGCTGTTCGGCGTGCCGAATTTGCTGATCGTCGAGGACTCGGTCCGGTTCTATTCCACCTACCTGCCGGCGATCTTCGAGGAGCTGCACGACCAGACCGAGAAACTGCTGGACGACGACCTGGGCTACTCGCAGAAGTCCCTGCGCCAGCGCGGCCGGCCGCGGGTGCACCTGGCCGAGACCTACGAGCAGGCCGTGGCCGTGTTCGGGAAGTACCGGGACAACCTGCTGGCGGTGTTCACGGACGTGCGCTATCCCAGGGGCGGCACGCTCGACCCGCGGGCCGGCGTGGAGTTCGCGAAAATGGTGCGGGCGGCGCTGCCGCACTTGCCGCTGCTGATCCAGTCGAGCGAGCCGGACACCGAGCGGATCGCACGGGACCTGGGCGCCGAGTTCCTGCTGAAATCATCGCCCGCCCTGGTCGACGAGTTCCGCCACGTGCTGGCCGAGCACTGCGGCTTCGGCGACCTGGTGCTGCGGGACGAGCAGGGCGGCGAGGTCGCGCGGATCAAGAACCTGGAATCGTTCCTGTCGGTGATCGACAGCCTGCCGGCCGGGGCGCTGCGGGACTGCCTGGGCCGCGGCGACCTGCGGCGCTGGCTGCTGCTGCGCACCGAGTTCGACCTGGCCCGCCGCCTGGCCTCCCCCGGGGTGACCGGGATCGCGGAGGGAGCGGCCCTCCGCGACCGGATCCGCGACGAGCTGGCCGCGCGGCGCCGCACCATGCACCGCGGCAGCATCGTGGAGTACTCGCGCCGCTTTTCCCCGGAGCAGTGGCACTTCGCGCGGCTGGGCGGCGGCTCGATCGGCGGCAAGGCCCGCGGCCTGGCCTTCATCGACAAGGTGCTGCACTCGCACTTCGACCATTCGAAGTACCAGGGCGTGACCATCAGCATCCCGCGCACGCTGGTGCTGGGCACCGACCTGTTCGACGAGTTCCTGCGCCACAACGACCTCTTCAAGAAGGCCATGGCCGAGGAGTCGGACGCCCGGATCGTCAACATGTTCCTGGGCGCCTCGCTGCCGGCCACCGTGGTCGGCGACGTCCGCGACTTCATCAAGCAGGTGAAAAAGCCGCTGGCCGTGCGCTCGTCGTCCCTGCTGGAGGACGCGCTGTACCAGCCGTTCGCCGGCATCTACTACACCAAGATGGTGCCCAACAACCAGCAGGACCTCGACGGCCGGTTCGCGGCGCTGGACAACGCCATCAAGCTGGTGTGGGCCTCGACCTTCCTGAAGCAGGCCCGCAGCTACATCGAGTCCACCAACCACCGCTGCGACGAGGAAAAGATGGCGGTGATCGTCCAGGAAGTGGTGGGCGCCGACCGCAACGGCCGCTGGTACCCTGACTTCGCCGGCGTGGCCCGTTCCTACAACTACTACCCGGTCGGCCATGCCGTTCCTGCGGACGGCGTGGTCAACGTGGCGCTGGGCCTGGGCAAGACCGTGGTCGACGGCGGCGTGTCGCTGCGGTTCACGCCGGCCTACCCCGAGGTGCTGCCGCAGTTCTACTCGGTGAAGGAGATGCTGGACAACTCCCAGAAGAAGTTCTACGCCGTGGACCTGACGCCCCGCGCCAGCACCGCCTTCGCCGAGGAGGACCAGTACCTGCTGCAGCTGCCGCTGGCCGAGGCCGAGCGCGACGGGACGCTGGAGCACCTGGGCTCGGTCTACGACCGCGCCAACCAGCGGCTGGTCGACGGCATCGGCGAGCCCGGGCCGCGGGTGGTCAGCTTCGCCCACGTCCTGAAGTACGGGATGTTCCCGCTGGCCGGGCTGCTGGGCGACCTGCTGAAGCTCGCCACCCAGGCCATGAGCTGTCCGGTGGAGATGGAGTTCGCGGTGCGGCTGGACCCGAAGAACATCATGCCGGCGGACTTCGGTTTCCTGCAGGTGCGGCCGCTGGTGGTCAGCGACGAGCTGGTGACGGTGGACCTCGACGAGCACTCACGGGCCGGCGCGCTGTGCCATACCGACCAGGCGCTGGGCAACGGCGTCACCACGCTGGCCGACATCGTCTACGTCAAGCCGGGGTCGTTCGACGCGGCCAAGACGCCCCAGATCGCCGTAGAGATCGGCCGGATCAACAAACAGCTGAAGGAGCAGGACCGCGGCTACGCCCTGATCGGTCCGGGCCGCTGGGGCTCGAGCGACCCCTGGCTGGGCATCCCGGTGAAGTTCGACCAGATCAGCAGGGCGAAGGCCGTGGTCGAGGCCTGCCTGCCCACCATGAACGTCGACCCCTCGCAGGGCTCGCACTTCTTCCAGAACATGACCTCGCTGCGCATCGGCTACCTGACGGTGCCGCTGGACCCGGCGCGCGGCCGCATCGACTGGGACTGGCTGGACGCGCAGCCGATGATCGAAGAGACCGAGCATGTCCGCTGGGTGCGGCCGGCGGCGCCGGTATCGGTCCAGCTGGACGGTCGCAGCTCCCGCGGCGCGATCCTCCGGTGACCGGTCCCCGATCGGGACACGGCGCACCGGGACCCCAAGACATTTCCTGACCTTCGCAAGGAGAGCCAATGCCCCACGCCAAGCCCGAATGGCAGGTGATCGTCGACCTGCTGCGCGACACCAACCCGGCGCTGCTCAACCGCATCGGCCGGAAGATGATGAACTACCTGTTCAAGCGCAACATCACGCAGATCGAGCAGCTGATGAAGCGGCTGGAGTCCTCGTCCACCGACCTGGAGTACAGCGAGAACCAGCCCATCCCCAAGCTCAACCAGTCGCTGCTGGAGCAGATCGTCGAGGAGGTGTTCCGGATCGCGGCGCAGGAGATCAAGGACGAGGAGATCAGCGCCATGGTCACCCAGTGGCTGAAGCACGAGCAGTTCCGCTTCCTGACCATGGCCGCCGAGAAACGCGATATCCCGCTGGCCGAGATCAGCGAGGCGGTGCACCGCTTCGCCCGCATGCCGGAATCGGCCCGCAAGCTGTCGTCCGAGGAGCGCACCCTGGCCCGGGCCGCCCTGATCCGCCGTTTCTTCTCGGACGACCTCGACTACATCAACGTCATCAAGAACTACGCCACGGTGGAGGACTTCTCCGGCATGCTGTCGCGCACCGTGGGGCCGCCCCAGGGCAACGGCAAGCTGGGCGGCAAGGCCGCCGGCCTGTTCCGGGCCGAGAAGATCCTGATGGCCGCCAAGAAGGACTACATCTCGCTGCGCAACCTGGCCGTGCCCAAGACCTGGTTCGTCACCTCGGACGGCATCCTCGACTTCCTCCACTTCAACGCGCTGGAGGAGATGCCCTCCATCAAGTACCGCGACCCGGCGGAGATCCGCCAGGAGTTCCCGTTCCTGGAGCAGATCTTCAAGAACTCGTCGCTGTCGCCGGAGATGATCGCCGGGCTGGCCATGGCGCTGGACGACTTCGGCGACAAGCCACTGATCGTCCGCTCCTCCTCGCTGCTGGAGGACACGCTGGGCGCCGCCTTCGCCGGCAAGTACAAGAGCCTGTTCGTGGCCAACCAGGGCACCAAGAAGGAGCGGCTGGAGGCGCTGGTCGACGCCATCGTCGAGGTCTACGCCAGCGTCTTCGGGCCCGACCCCATCGAGTACCGGCGGGAGCGCGGCCTGCTGGACTTCAACGAGGAGATGGGCATCCTGATCCAGGAGGTGGTGGGCCGGCGCTGCGGCAAGTACTACCTGCCGGCCTACGCCGGCGTGGCCTTCAGCTCCAACGAATTCCGCTGGTCGCCCCGCATCAAGCGCAGCGACGGCATCATCCGGCTGGTGGCCGGGCTGGGCACCCGCGCCGTCGACCGGGTGGGCGACGATTACCCGGTGCTGGTGTCGCCCGGCCAGCCGGGCCTGCGGGTCAACGCCAGCCCCGACGAGGTGCTGCGCTACTCGCAGCACAACGTCGACGTCATCAACCTGGAGACCCGGCGCTTCGAGACCATGACCGCCGAGCAGCTGGTGGCCGAGGTCGGCCCGGAGCTGCCGGCGCTGTCGCAGATCGTCTCGGTCTACCGCGACGGCGAGCTGGCGTCCCCCACCTCCAACATGATCGACCTGGCCGGCGGGACGCCGGTGGTGACCTTCGCCAAGCTGCTGGCCCACGGCCCCTTCATCCCCCAGGTCCGCGACATGCTGAAGATCCTGCAGCAGGCCCTGGGCTGGCCGGTGGACATCGAGTTCGCCTGCGACGGCGACATCCACAAGCTGTACCTGCTGC
This sequence comes from Candidatus Edwardsiibacteriota bacterium, assembly GCA_025453955.1. Taxonomy (GTDB): domain Bacteria; phylum Edwardsbacteria; class AC1; order AC1; family EtOH8; genus UBA2255. The sequence goes on along the minus strand of JALOPJ010000029.1, from coordinate 10,797 downwards.
AGTGCCGGCCCCAGAGCCAGGCCGGCGGCACCGGCAGCGTCGAGGTCCCCAAGAACGTCGCCAACGCCGACCGGCTGTTCACCGCCAACCGCTACATCACAAACGCGCTGGTCAAGGGCATCGAGTACGTGGTGTACGTCGACCCCGACGCCTACGACGACCTGCCGACGATGGAGGACCTGGCCCAGGTGGGGCGGATCGTGGGCGAGCTGAACGCCAAGCTGCCGCGCCAGCGCTTCATCCTGATGGGTCCGGGCCGCTGGGGCAGCCGCGGCGACATCAAACTGGGGGTGCGGGTGGGGTACTCCGACATCAACAACACCGCCATGCTGATCGAGGTCGCCCGGAAGAAGAAGGACTACGTGCCCGAGCTGTCGTTCGGCACCCACTTCTTCCAGGACCTGGTCGAGGCCAACATCCGTTACCTGCCGCTCTACCCCGACGAGCAGGACGCCGTGTTCAACGAGGCGTTCTTCCGGGACGCGCCCAACGCGCTGCGCAAGCTCCTGCCGGCGGCCAGGAGGTTCGAGCACGTGGTGCGGGTGATCCATGTCCCCAAGGCCGCCGGCGGCGCCACGGTGGCGGTGTACATGGACGGCGAGCACGAGCAGGCGCTGGCGGTGCTGGAGCGGGAGTGACCGCAAACCGCGGCAGGGCGGTTCACCTGCAGCGATGACCGATGGCGGCGTATGAACATGCCAACCAGCCGACCCTCGCCCGTGCCCCTGAAACGCTGGTGGGTGGATGTCCCTCCCGCCGGACGCTATCCGGCGCAGTTGGTGCGGGCCAAGATCGACGTGCTGTTCCGCATGGGACGCTGGGACCAGGCCGAGCGCGAAAGCCGCAACGGCGCGGAGATCTGCGGAACCGCCGGCCATCGGGCCGAGCGGGGCCGGTTCCTCAACCTGCTGGGGAACATCCTTTCCTATCGCGGGCTCCGGGTCGAGGCGCTCGAGGTGATGCGGCAGGCCTACGATATCCTCTCCGAGCCACCCGGCCGCCCCGAGATGGTCTCCGTCTGCTATAATCTCGGCTTCGCCTGCGAACACACCGGCGACCTGGACGCGGCCCTGGAACACTACCGGCGGGGCCAGGCGCTGGCCGACCGCCTGGGCGAACGCCGCTCTGTGGCCCGGGCCGACGGCAACATCGGCATCATCCACGCCATGCGGGGCGACTTGGCGACCGCCATCGTGCATTTCGAGCGATTGCTGTCGGCCTCCGAAGCGGACGGTGATATCGAAGGCATCGCGCTGGCTCACGGCAACCTGGGGTTGGCGCTCCTTTACTCCGGCGATCCGGATGCCGCTGACGCACATCTTCGGAATAAGCTGGATATCTCCAGGCGGCTGGGAGACAGGCTGGGCGTGTGCCAGGCATTGGGCAGCCGGGGAGACCTGCGACTGGCCCGGGGCGATTTCGCCGGGGCGCTGTCCGACTACCGTGAGGCGCGGGAGCACGCCCGCGCCATGAACAACCTGAACATGCAGGTAGTGGCCGACGAGAAGACGGGGGAAGTGCTGACCGCGATGGGAGAGTGCGCCCCGGCCTGCCAAGTGCTCGCCGGCGCCATCGCCCAGGTGGAGCGGGATGGCAGCCGGCTGTGCCTGCCGTCGCTGTGGTACAAGGTGGGAGATGCCTGCCGGGCGTTGGGCAACCCAGCCGGCGCCGCAGCCGCCTATCGCAGTGCGATCGCGATCGGCACCGAATGCGGACAGGAAACGTTCTATCTCGGGGCCTATCGCGGGCTGGCCGAACTGGCGCTGGCCCGGGGCGATGTCGACGATGCACGACGGCAGAACGGAACGTTGCTTTCCCTCGCCCGGAAACACGGCATTCCGGACTGCGAGTTCGACGGCCGGGTGTTGGAACAGAGGATCGCCGCCCTGGACGGCGACGCGGCCGCCGCCGTGGCCGGGCTGAGCTCCCTGCTGGCATCAACCGCGAACGAGCAGCAGCGGGCGGAGATCCTCTACCGGCTGTGGCAAATCAGCGGCGCTTCCAGCGCCCGCGCCCGGGCGCTGGAAGTCTGCCGCATCGCCGCCACGCAGCAGCCGACGGCGGTTAATGCCGCCCGGGTCGCCGAGCTGTCGGCCGGGTGAGGGTGCAGCGGTCGACGATCCCGGAAAACGATCGTTCGAAAATACTGTATTGACATCCGGGTGTGGAAGTGCTACGGCATCAGTAATCATCGTACGACACAACTGGAGGAACGGGAACATGAAGCGCACCACGCACCGCAGCTCGACGGGAACGAAGCTGTATGCCGTCCGGGACAAGCAGGGCCGGTTCGTCGACATCCAGACCTTCAAGCGGGCCCACGGGGCGGACCTCAAGCGCTCCAGCACGGCCGAGAGGAAAAGGAGATAGCGACCGGCCGACGTGCATGAGAAAACCCCGCGTCACGCGGGGTTTTCTCTTTCGCGGAATTGTTGGATTACCGCACCACCAGCAGCTTGCGCACCTCCATCCGCGTCCCGTCCAGGTCGATGGTGAAGAAGTAGACGCCGCCGGACATCGCCGCGCCGTGCCGCCATGGCAGCCGGTGCTGCCCGGCCGGCCGAGGGCCGTAGTCCGACTCCTGGATCGGCTGTCCCAGGATGTTGTAGGCGGTGACCGTAACCCGGCCGGCCCGGGGCAGGTTGAGGTCCAGCGCCAGGTCGCTGACGCTGGGATTGGGCGCGAAGGCGGCCCGGAACGCACCCCGGCCGTCCGCCGGCGTGCCGGCGATCCCCACCGGCGGGCCCACCGTGAAGGCGTTGCTCTGTCCGTTGCCGAGGGCATGGGAGCAGTAGACGACGTCCGCGGCCGATTCCTGCGTCACCGTGACATCGAACGTGCAGATGCCGTTGGCGAACGCCGGCGAGGTGGCCGGGACCAGCGTGCCGGTCCCGTCCCACAGGGCCACGGGATCAGTGAACGCGGTCACGGGATCGCCGAAGTAGTTGGCCGCCGTGATGGTCACCGGGAACGCCGTGCTGCAGGCCTGGGTGCCGATGGAGTCGATGTCGAACCGGCGGACGCCGCCCAGGTCCACGGCGAAGCCGTCGCTGGTGTCGACCGCGGTGCCGTCGCTGATGAACAGCGTGTCGGCCGCGGCGGTGTCGGCGACCACCGCGTCGAAGGTGCAGACGCCGTTGGCGAAGTTGACGACCACCGGGGTGACCGCGTCCTTGCTGTCCCAGAGGTTGGCCGAGCCGTTGTACGTCGTCAGCGGGTTGCCGACGGAATCCAGCGCGTTGACGGTCACCGGGAACGGCACGCCCACGACCTGGGGGCTGGTCACCGGCGCGAACACAAATCGGTAGTTCTGCGATAGCATCGTGTCCTGGTAGGTGACGGTCGCGAACACCTGGTCGACGAAGTAGATGATCCCGGTCGTCCGTGGCTGGTAGAGCATCCCCAACCCGGCGACGTTCGCCCAGTGCCAGGTGGAATCCGGGAACACAGAGATGATCGTGTCGTGCAGGGTGATGTCGTACTTGTTGTAGGTCTCGGCGTAGCCGACCTTCAGGACCCGCGACTGGTAGCCGCTGAGCGCGCCGTCGTAGACCGGGAACAGCAGCAATTTCCCGCCCTTGCTGTAATGGACCCGGTTGTCCACGTACATCGTGACGTTGGTGATGATCCGGTGCATGGTGTCGAGGTCCCCGGGGTCGGCGAAGGCGATCCGGAAGGTGTCCAGCTTGTTGGAGAACACCGTGTCGTAGGCGAACACGCTGTCGTTGGCGAATACGTTCTCCAGGTCATACCAGTGCCCGGTGCCTGTCGGATTGGTGACGACCTCGTTGGCCGGCAGCACCAGCACGCCGGCGCCGGCGGCGGCGGCGAGGAACGATACCGCGGCGACGTACAGGGCGATGCTGACAATATGGCGCATGGGTGCTCTCCTCAATAATATAGCTGCCTAAATATAGTCATTCCCGGGCGGTTTTGTCAATAGACCAGGTGCCTTTTTTTGCCCGATTCCAGGCCGGATGACGATCGAAACCCGCCAAACCGAAAGCCCCGCTGGTCGCGGGGCTTTCCTGTTCCGCCGGTCCGACCGGATCGTCAGCGCACGACCAGCAGTTTTCTCGTCGCCATCCGGGCGCCGTCGACATCGACGGTGAGGAGATAGATGCCCGCCGGCAACCCGGCATCGATCTGCCAGGGCAGGCCGTACCAACCGGCCGTCCTCCGGCCGAAGTCCACCCGCTGGACGGGCTGACCCAGGATGTTGTAGACGGTCGCCGCGACGATCCCGGCACCGGGCAGCTGCAGTTCGATGGTGGCCCGGTCCCGGACGGGATTGGGCCGGAGCCTGGCCGAGAATGTGCGGGGCGCGGCCGCCGGCACCTGCCCGCCGGCGACGCCGGAATACGGCACCACCTCGAAGCCGGCGCTGGAACCGGTGTAGAACGCCCCGGCGGTGTACCCGCAGGTCAGGACGTCCCAGGCCACGACGGAGTCGACGCTGACATCCCCGGTGTACATGCCGCCGGCGAACGCGACCGTCGTGTCGACCGATCCCGTCAGGTCCCAGATGTCGACCGGCTCGTTGAAGGCGTCGATGGTATCACCGAAGTAATCGCAGGCCACGACGGAGGCCGGAAAGGCCACGCCCTGCATCTGGGGCGAACCGATGTCGCCGAACTCGAAGTGGTGCAGGCCGGGATTGACCACGGCGAAGGTGTTGCTCACCCCGCTGGTGTCGCCGTCGGACACGGTGATGGCGGTCCCGGCGCTCTCACCGGAGATGGTCACCGCCAGGCTGCAGACGCCTCCGCTGAACCAGCCGATCGTCGGACTGATGGTCCCGGTCAGGTCGCTGATGCTGACGGAATCGCCGTAGCTCGTCAGCAGGTTGCCCAGCAGGTCCCGGGCGCGGATCACCACCGGGAAGGGGACCCCCAGCAACTGCGGGTCCCCGATGGGCTCGAACTCGAAGCAGTGGCCGGTGTCGGCCGTCGCCGTGTCCACGTAGGTGACCGTGGCGTACAGGTGGTTGATGTAATACACGGTGTTCGATGTCCGGGGCTCGTATTTCAGGGACAGGCCGGCGATGTCGTCCCAGTCCCACGTGCTGTCGGCCAGCGCGGTGTCCAGCTGGGTGATCTCCACGGTATTGATCATTTCCGTGGACCCGAACTTGAAGGGTGGCCAATCCAGCAGGGTGTCCGCCTCGTCGATCAATGGGACCATGTCCACGTAGGGGATGAGCCTGGCCCGGGCCTTCCAGTAATGGGCCCGGTGCTTGGCGCTGAGGCTGACGTTGGTGATCACCCAGGTGGGGTGCGGGCCCGGATCGGCGAACCCGACGCCCAGCGAATCGTACCGGAACTGGATGACGGTGTCGACGGCGAACGAGGAATCGTCGACGAACACGTTTTCGGGATTCCACCAGTAGCCGCTGGAGGATGGGTTCAGGGTGTCCAGCGCCGGGTTGAAGGTTATCTCGTTGGCCGGCAGCACCAGCACGCCGGCGCCGGCGCCGGCGGCGGTCAGCGCCACGGCGATGAGCAGCGACACACCGCGGACCAGATTCCTCATGGTTATCTTCCTCCGAATAGTAATAGACTCACACCTGGCCCGCTGCGCCGGCCGCCCGACCACTAACGGACTCCATATCCGCCCGGCGCTGTGCCAAGCGAACGATCGCTAGGGCTAGATCCTATGCGATACTATATACAATTCCCTATGGCATTGTCAATAGGCCGGCCGGTTTTTACGGGCCGATTCCGCGCGGCCGTCAGGCCTTGAACATCCGCCGCGCCATCGCGCCCAGGTCGCTGGCCCCGCCCAGGGCCACGGTGATCACGAACTGCTCGCCGGTGACGAACTCCAGCGGCTCGGCCACGTTCTGGACCAGCCGCTCGACGGTCTGGCGCGAGGGCGGCCGGCCCTGCGGCCACCACAGCTGGAGCGTCCGCCCCCTGGCCGTCACCCGGGTGGCGGCCAGGCTGGCGGCGGCCAGCCGCAGCAGCGCCGCGGCCAGCAGGCGCCGGGCCGGCGGCGGCGGCGGCCCGAAGCGGTCGGCCATCTCCTCGGCCAGGGCGTCCACCTCCTCCGGCCGGTTGGCGCGGTTGAGCCGGCGGTAGAGGTTGATGCGCTCGTTGGGGTCGTCGACGTAGTCGGGCGGGATCAGCGCCCCGCAGTCCAGCTCCAGCTTGACGTCCAGCATCGGGATGGCGGTCAGCCCCTTCAGCTCGCGCACCGCCTCCTCCAGCAGCTGGCAGTAGAGCTCGAACCCCACCGACAGCATGTGGCCGTGCTGCTCCCCGCCCAGCAGGTTCCCCGCGCCCCGGATCTCCAGGTCGCGCAGCGCCAGCTTGAAGCCCGACCCCAGCTCCGACAGCTCCTCGATCACCCGCAGCCGCTTGGCCGCGATCTCGGAGATGGCGCCGCCGCGGGGCACCAGCAGGCAGGCGTGGGCCCGCTTGTTGGAGCGTCCCACCCGGCCCCGCAGCTGGTAGAGCTGGGCCAGGCCCAGCGTGTCGGCCCGGTTGATGACGATGGTGTTGACGTTGGGCATGTCCAGCCCGGACTCGATGATGGTGGTGGCCACCAGCAGGTCGAAGCGGCCGGCGGCGAAGGCCAGCATCACCCGCTCCAGCTCGCGCGGCGCCATCTGGCCGTGGGCGTAGGCCATGGCCACGCCGGGCAGCATCCGGCCCAGCAGCGCGGTCACCGACTCGATGGTCTGCACCTTGTTGTGGAGGAAGAACACCTGGCCGCCGCGGTCCAGCTCGCGCAGCACCGCCTCGCGGATCCGCCGCTCGTCCCAGGGCAGCACCTCGGTCAGCACCGCCAGCCGGTCGCGCGGCGGCGTCTCGATGTTGGAGATGTCGCGCACGCCCAGCAGCGACATGTGCAGGGTGCGGGGTATGGGCGTGGCGGTCATGGTCAGCACGTCCACCGAGCGGCACAGCTTCTTGATCCGCTCCTTGTGCCCCACCCCGAAGCGCTGCTCCTCGTCGATCACCAGCAGGCCCAGGTCCTTGAAGGCCACGTCCTGCTGCAGGATGCGGTGGGTGCCGATCAGGATGTCGACCGCGCCGGCGGCGGCCTGCCCGACCACCGCCCGCTGGTCGGCCGCGGTGCGGAACCGCGACAGCATCTCGACCTTCACCGGGTACTCGGCCAGCCGCTCGGAGAAGGTCTGGTAGTGCTGCTCGGCCAGCACCGTGGTCGGGACCAGGATCGCCACCTGCTTGTGGTCCATCACCGCCTTGAAGGCGGCGCGCAGCGCCACCTCGGTCTTGCCGTAACCCACGTCGCCGCACAGCAGCCTGTCCATCGGCTTGTCCGACTCCATGTCGGACTTGATGGCGGCGATCGCCGCCAGCTGGTCGCGGGTCTCCTCGTAGGGGAACGACGCCTCCAGCTCCTTCTGCCAGGCGTGGTCGGCGGAGCAGGCGAACCCCGGCTGGGACTTGCGGGCCGCGTAGATCGCCAGCAGCTCGCCGGCCATGTCCTTGGCCGCCTTCTTGACCCGGCTCTTGGTCTCCTCCCAGGCGCCCGAGCCCAGCTTGGACAGCGCCGGCGCGTACCCCTCCTCGGACGAGTAGCGCTGGACCTTCTTCATGTGCTCGATCGGCACGTAGACCTTGTCGCCGTCCCGGAACACCAGCAGCAGGCACTCGGTGCTGCCGCCGCCCAGCTCCAGCTGCACCAGCCCCTGGTACTGGCAGACGCCGTAGTCGATGTGGACCATGTAGTCGCCGGCGGCCAGCGCGTCCAGGCTGCGGATGGCGCCGCCGCCCTGGAAGAACCGGCGGAAGCGCCGCCGCTTCTCGCGGGCGAAGATCTCGCGCTCGGTGATCAGGCACAGCCCGCCCTCGGCCCAGACCACGCCGCCGTGGAGGCCGGCCACGTCCAGCGCCTGGACCTGGGCCCGCGTGGCCTCCGGCAGCACCTCGGCCAGCCGCTGGCGCTGGCCCTCGTTGTCCGCCAGGATCCGCACGGCGATGCCGTCCTGCCGCAGCTTGTCGATCCGCTGGGCCAGCAGCTTGAGGTTGGACAGGAACGGTTCCACCGGGTGCGCCGGGACGCGCACCACGTCGTCCGGCTGCGGCCCCTCGGCCAGGCCGAAGCCCGCGCCGGAGGTCAGCAGCACCGTCTGCAGCCGGGCCAGCCCCTGTCCGGCCGGCCTGGCCGGGAAGAACCGCGGATCCGGTCCGTAGTTGCGCTGTTCCTCCTCCACCGATTCGAACTCGGCATGGGCCTCGCCCGCCTCGTCGTAGCACAGCAGGACGTCCTCGGGCAGGTGCGCCAGCAGGGAGCCCGCACCGTCGCCCGCCTCGCTGCGCGGCAGCACCAGCGCATGTTCGATCTTCCTGGTCGATCGCTGGTCGACCAGCGAGAAGGAGCGCAGCGAGGCGATGACATCGGCCTCGTCCAGCTCCAGCCGGACCGGATCGGCCATCCCGAACCCGGCCACGTCCACGATGCTGCCGCGCACCGAGAACTCGCCGTAGCCCGAGATCACCGGCACCCGGGAATAGCCCGACCGCGACAGCGTCTCGATCAGCGCCTCGCGGTCCAGCCGTTGCCCCGCGGTCAGCCGGACCTGCCGGGCGGCGAACTGCTCCGGCGCCAGCGTGCCCTGCAGCAGGGCCCGCGCCGAGCCGACCACCACCACCGGGCCCTGCCCGTGCAGGGCGGCCAGCGCCTCCATCCGGCTGCCGACGAGCTCGACGTCGGGCTCGCGCTGCTCGCCCGGGATCACGTCCCAGCAGGCCCACAGCCTGACCGCCGCGTCGCCCAGCAGCGCAGCCAGGTTGTCGCGCTGGCGCTCGGCCTCGTCGGGGCCCGGCACCAGCCACAGCACGGTGCGCCGCCGGGTCTCGAACAGTCCGGCGATCGCCAGCGCCTTGCCGGTCTCGCACGGCCCGGTGACGCCCGTCAGCCGCTTGCCGGACCGCACCAGCCCGTCCAGTCGCCTCAGCGACGGGCTGCCGGTGATGGTTTCGGATATTTCCCGCCACAGCATCGGTTTGTCTTTCATCCTGAATGAGATCAATTGATGTCGCCGAGGTACACGGACGAGCCCCCGTCGTCACGGTCCATCAGGTGCGCCCTCAGTTTCAACGGGTAAAGGCGATGGCCGTTCAGATCACGCAGCGGCAACCAGCGGACGCCGCACTGCCCGACGTCGGGCGCCGTGCCCGGGCCCACGTCCTCCGGGTTGAGCAGGTCGCAGGCGAACATGAAGTCGACCTGGTGGGCTTCGGCGTCCTCGTGCGCGAACTCGTGGTGGGCGCTGATGTACTCCCGGACGAACCGCAGCGGCCCGATGCGCACCAGAGCATTGACCTCCTCGCGGCACTCGCGGATCAGCGCCTGGTGCAGCGTCTCGCCCGGCAGCTGGCCGCCGCCGGGCAGGGCGAACCACGGGCCCTGCTCGTCGCGTAGCTCGATGGCCAGCAACCGGCCGTCCCGGATGATCACGGCCTTGGCGGAGTTTCGGATCGCTCTCATGCCACCCTTTCAATCATGGTTCTACCTTCAGATGCAATCCAGCAACATGATCATTGGTCGATCAATGCGGATCAGGGCATCTTGCCCGACTGCCGCAGCAGCGTCACCCCCCGTCGGTATGCCTCATGAACGAATTCGTCCGGCTCTTGATGGGCCGACTCGCGCATCTCGACCTCCAGCAGCAAGATGCCGGTGAAATCGATGGCGGAAAACACACGGCAGAATCCATCCCAGTCCACCCGTCCCTCGAAGGGCAGTATATGGTCGTCCCGCTCTCCCCGGTTATCGGAGATATGGGTGGTGATCAGACGGTGGCCGTACCTTTTCAGGATGGACATCGGCCGGGCGCTGAGGTTATCGTGCGAGGAATCGTAGCAGAATCCGTATTGCGGAGAGGCGATGGTGTCCAGCGAGTATGACAGCATCATGATGGTCGGCTCCGGCGGCAGGTTCTCCACCGCCAGCCTCACCGGCTCCCGTTGGATCATCTCCAGCAGCCGGTTGACCTGTTCGGTCAATACCTCCTTCTTATATCCCGGGTCGCCCTCCTTGTTGTTGCTGGGATGGAAAATCACGATCCCGGCGTCCAGTTCGACGGCCGCTTCGATGCTCCGCCTGGCATTGTCCAGCCCGCGCCGGGCGCTGTCGACGTCCTGCGACGAGATGTCGGCATCCCGGTCCATCGGGGCGTGGACCGAGCAGACCTGCATCCCATGAGCCCTGAGCAACTGATGAATTCGCGTCCGGCCCGCGGCCGTAAGATACCCGGAATGATCGACTGATGAATTCGCGTCCGGCCCGCGGCCGTAAGATACCCGGAATGATCGGGATTCCCGGCCCCGATCGAGAGGTGGGTGAAGCCGGCCCGCGCGCACAGCGTCATTTGCTGGTCCAAGGGGATGCCCCAATTGAACGTGGTGCCGATGGACAGGTCCATGTCGCTGTTCCTTGTCAACGGTGTTTCGCATCGTGTGCGAATGCCGAAAGGCCAAGACCCGCGCTGCCCGGGGCCTTGGCGACCTGTGGTGATGCCGGTTTTTCAAAGTCGACCGAAACGGCGAAAGGCCAAGATCCCGCGACGACGGGGTCTTGGCGTTCCGTAACCGTGATGATGCCTGTGGCTTGACGGGTAAGTGTATCCGATATCCGGCGAAAAGTCAACCGGGAAGATCAGTCATCGGCCGCCGCCGGCCGTGGGCCGGCGCAGGTCTGGGGCTGCGGCCACAGCGGGCCGGGACCCAGCCGCCGCAGTTCCCGGGAGATCATCACCGCGGTGATGGCGGCGGCGGCCAGGTCGGCGATCGGCCCGGACAGCCACACCCCGTCGATCCCCAG
>JALOPJ010000138.1 GCA_025453955.1 Candidatus Edwardsiibacteriota bacterium | reverse complement strand
CCGGGATGGCGAAGGCCGATACCGCGAACATCGCCGTGATGATCGCGATCGCGATCACGATGGTTGCCAGCTTCATGTTTGCTCCTGGTGAACGAATATTATGAAGGTATTATCATGTTCTTATTGCAAGTAGCGTGCCGAAAACCATTATTTAATGTGATGTCATAAAACGTTGCTATACAATATGTTGAAAAATACTAAATGACTAGTTTGTTAACAGGTAACGCAATATTTGCATACGATATCCGCTCGAATATTATAATAGATTGATTCCCATTATGTTAGTGATTCGTAATAAATACATGATAACGGGGCGTCCGTGCGGACGCCCCGTTGAGTATCGGGTAGACAGAGCTACTTCAGCAACATCGCTTTCTTGATCGCGTTGAAGGACTCGCCGTTGCCGGCGGCGCTGGCGCTGAGCTTGTAGAAATAAACGCCGTTGGCCATCTGCTTGCCCTCCTGGTTCCTGCCGTCCCACGGGACGGTGAAGTACCCGGCGCCCTGCTCGCCGTCCTGCAGGGTGCGCACCTTCTGGCCGGTGATGTTGTAGATCGCCAGGTGCACGGTCGAGGCCGCCGGCAGCTGGTAGCGGATCTCCAGCCTGTTGCCGAACGGATTGGGGCGCGCCGCCGCCAAGGCGTAGTCGTCGGGCGGCCGCAGTCCCCGCGCCAGCACGACCAGCGGGCCGAACTCGGTGCGCTGGCCGTCCTGGTCGATCTCGACGATCCGGTAATAGTATGTGCCGCCGGGCTGCACCGCAGGATCGAGGTGGGAGTAGGTCCGCGGCTGGCTGCTGTTGCCGGCGGCATCGAGCATCGCGATCTGGGCGTAAGGCCCCCCCTCCGTCCCCGAGCGCTCGATCAGCCAGCGGTAGGTCCCGTCCTCCGACTCGGTCCTCCAGGTGATGCCGATGCCCTGGTCGGTGGCCCAGGCGTTCATCATCGACATCGACACCGACAGCGCGCCCTTGGCCGTGACCGTGAACCAGACCGAATCCGGCACGCCCCAGCGCAGCGCCTTGGCGCTGTTGTCGGCCGCCATCACGAACAGCTTGTAGTTGCCCTTGGACCAGACCACCCGCACCGTGTCGCGCACCGTCTCCACCACGCTGTTGAAGGCCCCGTCGCCCGCCGACATGGCGAAGGTGTAGGGCGTCCCGCCGATATTGAGCGAGCACTTGGCCGCCGCGATCGGCGACAGGCCGCTGCTGGAATCGCTGGCCACCGCCTGGATCACCAGCACGGTGTCGCCGGCCACCGCCGGGGTCACGGTGTCGGCCAGCACGTTGCAGACCGGGTTCCACTTCAGGGCCAGCGTCCCGGGCTTGATCAGCGGGCCGGTGGCGTCGCCGCCCGCGCGGTTGATGGTGAAATTGCCCACCGTGTCGGAGCCGGTCATCGCCGGGTAGACGTTCTTGTCGCTGACCCGCACCCGCACCTGGTAGTTACGGGCCGTTGGCGAGCGCCGAGATGTCCCAGTTGATGGAATCGGTCAGGGCATAGGTCGCCGCCTTGCTGATCAGGTTCCAGCTGTTGCCGCCGTTGCTGGAGTACTCGATCCAGGTGGTGTCCAGCGCGGCGCCCCCGAACACATAGCTGTTCCACTTGATCTTGACCGGGCTGGCACTGTAGGTGCTCCCGGCCACCGGCAGGCGGATGGTGTCCTTGGGATGGTCGTGGCCGATCAGCCAGATGAACAGCTTGTTGAGGACATCCGTGCGAACCGCGCTGTTGGTGACAGATCCCTCGACCTGGGTGATCTCGAAACCGTTATACACCACACGGGTCGGGTAGCCGCCCCAGACGCCGACCCCGGCCGTGCCCAGGTTGCCGGTGGACGCCCACTTGATGCCGCAGGAATCCTGGGCCGCACTGCCGTGCCAGACGTAACTGCCGGTCCCGGCGACGGTGTCGGTACCCGAGAGCAGGACGCTGTCGCCGGCTGCGCCGCTGCGGTAGGGCGTGTAGGTGGCGCCGGCGGTGTACGAGCCGCTGATCGGGTCGCTGGCCACGCCGCGCAGGCTGGTCCAGGTGGTCGCCGTGATGTCGCCGCGGTAGCGGAAGTGCAGGAAGCGCTTGCAGAAGAGGGTATCGAGGTTCCTCGTCGGCCGCGTGCCGTTGGCCCACATGTCCCACCCGCAGTCGTGCGAGCCGAAGCTGAACCGGGCGCCGTCCATGTGGTAGGCCTTGATGGTATCGCGCTGGGTGGGCGTGAATGCCGGGTAGTTCTCCTGGCCCACCTGGAAGAACACCGCCTTGTACTTCCGCAGCTGGTTGCGGGTGAAGATGCCCTGGTCCTTGGTCGACCACCAGTCGTAGCTCCAGCCGCCGTCGGTCAGGGCCTTGGTCAGGTAGTCGGGATTGGCGAACTCCTCGCCCTGGAGGCTGTCGTTGAGCACCACCACCAGCACGTCGGCGCCGCTGGCGCTGCCGGTGCTGAACTGGTAGTGGCGGCCGCCGTTGTTGTCCCGCAGTTTATTGCCGCGGTAGTCGGTGGCCTCCACGTCGTAGTAGTAGGTCGTGTTGGCCGTCAGGCCGGTGAGTTTGACCGCATGGTTCGACACCAGCGGGGTGTCCACGGTCAGGCTGGATCCGAGACCGGCGGTCAGCCCATAGTAGACCGTGGCGTTGCTCTGCTCGCTGGTGGTGAACAGGACCAGTTTCTGGGTGGCGTTCGGGGGCGCCGGGTCGACCGCCCGGATGTTGCTGATCGTCAGCCCCCAGTCCATGTAGGCCCGCACCGTGTCGGTGAACGCCGGGTCGTCGTCGCTGAACAGCGCGGTGATGGTGTCGTACTTCGACACGGTCAGACGGCCGTCGCCGTGGGTGACGTCGCCCAGGTACAGCGCCATTGTCCCCCGGTACAGGCCGTCGCCGACCTTGGCCAGCGCGATCGTCTCGGGCATCGCCTCGACCAGCTTGGCGGAGACCCGCACGGCGCAAGAGGCGGCGGTGCGGCCCGGGTCGGCCACCGTGATCCGCAGCGTGTCGTTGGACCCGCCGGCCGGCGGCACCGAGTAGTACTGCTTGTCGAGGTAGATCTTGCCCATCGTGGCCGTCGTGGTGGTGCGGTAGGTCACCACCAGGGCATAGGGTTGCGGTCCGTAGGCCACGTTGGTCCCGGTGACCGTGATCCGCCACAGCCCCGCGACGGGGCTCACCCGCTTGACGCCTTCCATCACGTTGATGGTGTCATTGGTCGAGGGATTGGCGATGGACTGCATCACCACCGTGCTGGCAGTGTACCGGTTGCCGCGGTAGCGGTTGGTGCCGCCCGGCTCATAGCCGTCCAGGTCCAGGTTGTTGACGATGGCCAACGCGGCGGTGGTCGAGCCGGGGTAGTCGGTCCACACCAGAGCGGCCCGCAGGTCGGTGGCGCCGGAGGGGACGTTGACCAAGTAGGTCTGCTGTTCGCCGGTCAGCAGGCCGGTGCGGTTGTCGTCCAGCAGCAGTTTCATGTTGTCGCCGGCGAAGTAGAGCGCGGTGTCCAGGTTCACCCGGCCGAAGCCGAAGGAATCGGACGGCGAGAACCCGCTGCCGCGGCGACCGGTGCCCGACGTCACCGAATCGCCGGAGATGATCATGGTGGCCTTGAGCAGCGCGGCGCTGGGGGTGAAGCCGTCTGCGGCAACCTTGGTGCCGCTGGGGTACCAGCCGTCGGTGTAGTACTGACGGGCCAGGGCGCAGGCGCCGGCCGCGATCGGGCAGGCCATCGAGGTGCCCTGCATCACCTGGGTGCCGCTGGCGCTGCCGCCGTTGGCGGAGAGGATATAGGAACTGGACCCCCCGGGCGTACAAATGGTCGGGTTGATCCTGCCGTCCACGTTCTTGGTGTAGCTCGAATAGGACGCCTTGGCGTTCTGTGCGTCGGCCAGCGCGCCGACGGCCACGCCGTTCTTGTTGGTCCCGGGCGAGCCGGCCTTGCAGCCCGGCGAGGACTTGGCGCCGTCGTTGCCGTCGGAATAGAAGAACAGGAAATCCTTGTGGCTCCACATGAACTGGTCGACCGCCGCCGCCTGGGCATCATACTCGCCGTTGACCGAGGAGTCGCCGTAGGAATTGGAGGAGATGTAGGTGCGCAGGCCCGTGTGGAGGTAGAGCGAATCGAAGCCCCAGGCGCCGACATAGGGCGGGTAGGTGCCGTAGATGCCTCCGGAGTCGCCCTCGCCGTCGACGAAGCAAAGCCGGGCGTCCGGCGCCATGCCGTTGTAGCGCGAGTTGGTGCTGGTGATGGTGTCCTTGCCGCAGATCGACCCGGACGTGTGCGTCCCGTGGTAGGACGCGGCCGACTCGTCGCCGAACCGGGACGCCCAGCCGTGGGTCCAGCCCCACAGGGTCTCGAGATAATACCCGGCCGGCTGCTGGGCCACCACCTTGCGCTCGCTGGCGTCCCAGTACCAGCCGGTCCGGGCCGTCGCGCCGATGAAGTACTGCTGGTCGGGCCGGCAGCCGGAGTCGAGGTCGAGCACGACCTGCCCCTGGCCGGTGATGCCCTTGCGCCATAGCGGCCGGATCGTGTCGGTGCCCGACGAGACGCCGCGCTGCACGCAGGACGACGCGTACATGTTGTCGAGCCGGTCCTGGTGCATCGGCTCGATCCAGCACACGCCCTTGATCCTTGCCAGCTGTTCAAGGTCGCCCGCATCGACCTCGACGTAGACCTGGCGGTCCATCATGCCCGGCGCCCACTGGTTCTCCTGGGTGTACCACACCTTGCGGCCCACGGCTGACTCGATCTCCTTGACGGCATCGGCAGTCCGCTCCGGGCTGAACAGCAGGACCTGCGCCCGCACCGTGCCGCCCTTGGTCCGGGCCGCGATGCGGTCCGATATCTTGTACGCCGGGTGGAACAGCCCGGTCCAGCCGATCTCCCCCTTGGTCATGGACAGCCGGGCGCGGATCGCCTCGTTCATTCTCACCACGAAGGCGTAGTCCGGCAAGTAGAACATCACCTGGGCGCCCTCAGCTTCCAACCCCTGCCGCCAGCCATCGCGGATCGGCCCCCGGAACTGGACAATATAATAGGTATGCTCGCCGTCCTTGGGGGGATCGTACTTCAGCCCGGCCGGCAGGTCGGGATCGCCCAGTTTGGGATCGATTTCGTATCCATTGGCGAAGCTGATCCTGCCCGGGCCGGAGGCCGGATCGACCATCATGGTCGACCTTGAGATCCCCTGCCAGGCGACAAGCGCGTTATTGGGCTGCGCCGCCGCTGCAGGCTGAGCGGTCGCGCCGGATGCCGGCTTCGTCCCCGGCCTGGTGGCGCCGGCCGCCTGGCCGACGATCAGGAAGTAAGCAAGCAGAGGGACGACGATCAGGACATGCCGGGTGTGCTTGGCCATTATGTTTCTCCAGAAATATTGCTGTAAATCAATATTTTATGCAATTGTCGTGCCTAATCCGGATTAACGCTAATCGACTCAACGACAGTCGTTTATGGCTGTTAACAAAAAGATTGGTAATGTAAAAACATGCAATTTTTTCACAGTTTTTTGCAGCAAGTGCAAAAAAGGCACTGATCGCGATGATCAGTGCCTTTCCCATCCCGATCGTCGGTATTACCTGAGCACCATCAGTTTTCTGGTCGAGTTGAAATTCCCCGCCGAGAGTGTGTAGAAGTAGACTCCGCTGGCAACCTGCTCGCCGTTTCCATCGCGGCAGTCCCACCGCGCGCTGTGGTGCCCGGCCGGCAGGTTGCGGTCGACCAGAGTCCGCACCTCCTCGCCAAGAATGTTGTACAGCTTGAGGGTGGCCTTGCCAGGGGCCGCCAGGGCGAAGGCGATGGTCGCCGTACCGGCCCCCGCCGGGTTGGGTGCGCAGTTCCCCAGCGCGGAGGTCCCCGGCGCGGCGACGGGACCGCCCGACACACCGAAGGGATCGCCGGTGACCGACGCACCGTAGCCGGCGCTGCCGCCGTAGTTCAGCGGCACCACCGTGTAGTAGTGCATCGCCTTGGTCTTGGCGCCGGTGTCCATGAAGCTGTCCACCGCGGCCACCGCGCTGCCCGAACGCGAGCTGGTCTTGTACCCGATCGAGTCGGTCGCGGGGTCCGGCGGGTTGGCGCAGGGCGTGGGCACGAAGAAGTCGGTGGCCAGGATCTTGTAGATCTTGCCCTCGTCCATCGAGGCGCAGTACAGGTAGTGCCTGGTGCCGCGCTGGTAGGGCCGGTAGCTGACCGTTCCGGACGGCGCGTAGGGCGTGCCGGCGGCGTCGGTGGCCTCGTGGGCGATGCCGTAGGTGCCGTAGCTGCCGAACATCGAGGGCCCGGGCAGCATCATGGTGATGTGGCCGTTGCGGGCGTCGCGCCTGATCAGCAGGTTCTGCCACACCGACGACGTCCAGAGGTTCGAGCCGTCATACTCCATCGCCCGGCCGTTCCACCAGCTGTAGCCGGCGCCATTGTTCTGGGCGCCCCAGGCCGAGTCGGCCAGGCCGAACCGGTAGCGCACCGTCGACGTGCCGTTGGCCGGCCCCCGCTGGATGACGTAGAGCGACTCCTGCAGGGTGGCTCCGGCCACCGAGGCGCCGGTCCCGTCGGTGTTGTACTGCTGCCAGTAGGCCCACAGCGAATCACCCGGCAGCGGGTCCGGCCCGACGGTGTCCACCACGCTCGGGCCCATCCCCACGCCCCGCACCCGCTTCATCGCCGAGCCGGTCGGCGCCCAGGCCACGTTGGGCGACTTGAACCGGCTGTTGATCGTGGGCGAGGGCGCCACCCGGTTGATGCTGTAGATGGAATCGGCGATCGAGTACCACAGGTTGCCGCTGCTGTCGGCGTCGATGCCGCCGAGGTAGCGGCCGGTGGAGTTGACCGTCCCCATGTTGTTGATCGACCGGGCGGTGTCGGCGCCCACCACCGGGGAGCTGGCGTTGCGCCGCACCTTGTGGATCCTGTTCTGGACGGTCGCCACGTCCAGGTTGGCGTTGGCCACGTAGAGCGTATCGTGCCACACCGCCAAGTCAGAGGGCTTCAGCCGGTAGCGGTAATCGGACCCGCCCACGTAGAGCTGCGAGAAGTCGTAGGTGCGCTCGATGTTGAACGGGCTGATCCGCAGGGTGAAGTTGCTGGTGTCGGTGTACGACGGGGTGGCGCTGCGGAACGTCACCCCGAACAGTATGTCGGTGAACCGCGGCGTGCCCTGGCTGACGCTGACCACGAACGGCCCGCTCTGGCCCTGGGTGTTGGTGGCGATGGACCCGCCGCCCACGGTCTGCCATCCCGGGTTCAGGATCGTGACGTACTGCGTCCCGCTCAGCGCGTACAGCGAGCACTGGGCGCCGGCCGTGATGGCCGCCCCGCCGTTGAGGAA
>JALOPJ010000137.1 GCA_025453955.1 Candidatus Edwardsiibacteriota bacterium | reverse complement strand
CCGTACTACTACGTGGTGCGGGCGTCCTACACCACGCCGGACACCTTCAGCGGGTACAGCAACGAGGCCACGGCCACCCCGGCGGCGCTGCCGATCCTGGTGGTGGACGACGACGGGTCCTCGGGCGGCGCTGCCTATATCGACGTCCGCGCGGCCTACACGGCGGCGCTGGACGCGGCGGGCCAGACCGGCAACTACACCGTGTACAACGCAGTGGCCAACGGCGAGAACCCGGCTGCGGCCTGGTACAGCGGCCGCACCCACGTGATCTGGTTCACCGGCGAGGCATGGAACGGCGCCTATGACACCACGCTGACCCCGGCCAACGAGGCGGCTCTGGCGGCATACCTCGACGGCGGCGGACGGCTGTTCCTCTCGGCCCAGGACTATCTGTGGGACCGCTATCCCAGCGCCGGCGCGTTCACGGCGGGCCAGTTCCCGTACGACTATCTGGGCCTGGCCTCGGTCAGCCAGGACGTGATCCAGATGACCAACTTCAACATCGGCGGCGTGGCGCTGTCGCTGGCGGATGGCCAGGCGTTCGTGGTGAACGGCACGGTCCCGCTCAACGCCTTCGTCGACGACCTGACCCGGCGGACCGAGGCCATGGACGTGTTCGACGTGACGGCCAAGGTGGGGGAGAAGCCGGCGGTGCAGTACAGCAACGGCACGTTCCGCTCGGTGTGCGTCGCCCAACACCAAGGGCGAGCTGATGTACCGGATCCTGAACTGGCTGACCACGGGCGTGGAGGCCAATCCGGCGGCGGACCTGTCGAAGCCGGTGAGCTACAGCCTGGCGGCCAACTACCCCAACCCGGTGCAGGAGCGGACCACGGTGAAGTACGCCCTGCCCAGGGCGGGGAACGTCCGGATTGCGGTGTACAACGTGGCCGGCCAGAAGATCAAGACGCTGGTGGACGGCGCGATGAACGCGGGCTACCACTCGGTGAGCTGGAACGGACGGAACGAGTCCGGCCAGGCGGTGTCGGCCGGCGTCTACCTGTACAAGATGCAGGCGGACAACTTCAGCACGGCCCGCAAGCTGGTGGTGGTGCGGTAGAACTCACTACAGGTGGTTCGGTAAACCATGTGACCCCACCCTATCCCTCCCCTCGAGGGGAGGGTAGGGGAGAGGTCGAGGTTAGAATGCAGCCGGGCGGGTCCGCAAGGGCCCGCCCGGTCGCTTTTCCCGGAAGCGATGCAGTTTCGACTTGACAAGCCCGTACGACGAGTGGTAAAGTATAAAAATGATACGACCAACAATAAACACGAAGGAGACATCATCATGAGAAAAACAAGTCTGTTGTTGCTCGTCGTCCTGCTGGCCGCGGCATTGCCGGCGCTGGGGGCGATCTACTACTCCCAGAACAACGATGCCGTCGGCAACCTCGCGAACTGGAACACCGCCCGCGATGGCAGCGGTTCCGCCCCGGGAGCCATCGGCGCCGGGGACACGCTGGTGGTCCAGGGCGGCGACAGCCTGTGGCTGGCCGCGGCGCAGACGGCGGGCATGCTCGACGTCGAGAATGGTGGCAAGATGGACGCGTCGACGTTCGTTTGGACGTTGACGGATTTCTACCTCAGGGCGGGCGCCGAGTTCATCCAGGGCGGCGCGGTCCAGGCGGTGCCCGGCACCAACCGCAGCTTCGATGCTGCCAGCACCTACCGCTTCAACGGCACGCAGGCCGGCACCACCAACGCCTCCTACCCGGAGTTCGGCAACCTGGTCTGGGAGCCGACGGCCTCGGGGTCCGGGACCTTCCAGAATCAGAACACGGCGCCGCCGTACAACGGCGGGCTGGTGGTCCGCGGCGATTTCACCATCAACATCCAGGGCGCCACCAAGCGCGAGGTGCGGTTCGCCACCGGCACCTCGATCAACCGCGAGCACATCATCGACGGCGACCTGATCATCAACAGCAACTCGTCCAAGGTGGTGGTCGCTAACGGCGGATCGGGCGCCGGAACGATGGGGACGCTCTACATCGGCGGAGACCTGGTCATCAACGACGGCGTATTCCAAGGACTCAGCTCCACTGCGGCCAACGGCGGCACCGCCAGGGTCTATCTGTACGGGAACCTGGCCAACAACGGCGACTCGATGAACATCGGCGCCAGCACCATCGGCAGCTACGCGTTCCGGTTCGACGGGACGGGCACGGTCAACGCCGATCCGGGGGCGGTCAATGCGTTCCAGGCGCTGGCCATTCCCGGCAGCACGACGGTGAACCTACTCGATGACATGACCGTCAATACCGGGCCCGGCCAGGCCTTCTTCGTGTCCGGCACGCTGAACTGCGGCACCCACGTGATCGCAGGCACCAGCGGTATCAACGCCTACGGTCCGGCGACGCTCGGCCTCGGCCACGCCGGCGGTCTGGACAGCAACATCGCCCTCAGCGGGTCCTGTTACTACGATTCGGCGGTCAACTACGTGTACAACGGCACGGTGCCCCAGGTCACCGGCAACAGCCTGCCGGACTCGGTCAATGACCTGACGGTCGACAATGCCGCCGGCCTGACGATGTCCAAGGGCATCAGCGCCTTCGGCACCGTCAACCTGGTGAACGGGATCGTGTCCACCGGCAGCAACTGGCTGGGCAGCTACAACCAGCCGGTCCGGACCAACGGTTACGTCGACGGCCACCTGGGGATTTGGGTCCCGGCCGGCAACCAGACCATCACCTACGACCTGGGCACGGCCAACGGGTACTCGCCCGCCGTCGTCGACTTCATCAACGTTACCACGCCCAACGGCGTGGGCGGGACCGCGGTGCAGTCCACCCATTCCGACGTCAGCACCCCCGAGAACACGATGCAGCGATACTGGGAGATCGGGTCCAACCCGGCCACGCCCCTGGGATTCGACTCCTGCCGCATCAATCTGACCTACCTGGCGGCCGACTTCAACACCGGATTCGCCGAGGCGGCCGACGAGGCGACGATGGTGGTCGGCAAGCGCGACAGCACGGGCTGGACTTTCCCGGAGATCGCCGTCCGGACCCCCGGCGGCGCTGCCGACGGCGGCAGCATCCAGATATCCAACCTGACGTCGCTCAGCCAGTTCACGATGGCGAAGGACCAGGCGTCGATCGCCGCGCCGCCGGACACCACGCCGCCGACCATCGTCTCGGTCTCCCCGGCGTACGGAGCGACCGGGGTGGCCCTCGACGAGCCCATCACCGTCGCCTTCTCCGAGCCGATGAACACCGGCAGTGTCGACGGTTACCCGTCGGGTAATTCGTTCACCCTCGGCTGGAATGCGGGGGGCGACACGCTGACCCTGACGCCGCAATACTCCTACCAATACAACACAGTATACTGGATCATCGTCACCGCGGGCACCGATCTGGCCGGCAACCCGCTGCCGGTGCTGCCGGACACGGTCGCCCTGTTCACCACCATCGCCAACCAGGGCCCGGTGATCACCATGGTCCAGCAGCCGGGCGACACCTACGACGGCAGCGGGCCGTTCGCGGTGCGGGCGGTGATCACCGATCCGGCCAAGGCGGGCATCGCGGCGGACACCCTGTGGTACACGGACAACGCCGCCAACTGGTGGTCCCTGTCCCACGCCTCGATCGAGGGCGATACCTTCAGCTACAGCATCGCAGGGCCGTTCGTCCCCGGCACGATCATCGAGTACTTCTTCGGCGCGTGGGACGATGCCGGCGCGGTGCAATACGATCCCAGCATGTACCGAGGCTACCAGTTCCGGATCCTGGACCCGCTGCCCCCGACAACGCTGTCCGCGACCGGCCTGGACATGGCAGTGGACCTGTCCTGGGCGCCGCCGGCGCAGGTGATCGGCTATAGCAATTGGGCGCCTGCCTGGTATTATTACTGGGGTGGTGGCGATATCGCGACCACACGGTTCAGTCCGCAGCATTATCCCTGCAGGCTGGAGCAGGCAGTGGCCATGTTCTACGATGCTGGTTCCGGGATGGATTCGGTCGAGGTCCACGTTTGGGCGGACAACGGGGAGGGCCTGCCCGATCTGCTGACCGAGCTCGTCCCGCCGTTCAGGGTGATGCCCGAGGTCTACCCGACGGCAACGGTCGTCGATCTCAGCGGATACAACCTGGTGCTCGCCGGCGGCGACTTCCATGTCGGGTATGTCTGCCTGTATGAAAGCAAGTCAAACCCGCTGACCGACGGCGGGGGGTCGGGCGTCCGCTCGATATTCCATGACGCCTTGATGGGCACCTGGGGCAACTTGATCATAGGAGGAGATTACTGTAACTGGCTCCACCAGGCAGTCGTCACCTATTCCAGCTATACGAAGGGCCTGGCGCTCAAGTCGTACAAGCCCAGGAAGACCGACAAGCCGCTGCCGGCCACGACCGGCCTCAAGGCCGTACCGGTCGTCAACAAGCGTGCACCCGTCTATCCCAAGCTGACCGGCGCGCTGGCGATGGCGAAGTACTGCAACGGCTACACGATCCTACGCGGCGACGCACCTGGCGGGCCGTACTCGGCGATCGGTTCGTCGGGCAACCCCCCGAGCTATCTTGATGACGCCGTGACCAACGGCTCGCAATATTACTACGTGGTGCGCGCGGAATACAGCACGCCCGACACCTTCAGCGCCAACAGCAACGAGGCCACGGCCACCGCCGCGGCGCTGCCGATCCTGCTGGTGGACGACGACGGGTCGTGGAACGGGTTCGTCGATGTCCAGACCGAGTACACGGCGGCCCTGGACGCGGCGGGCCAGTCCGGCAACTATACGGTGTTCGATGCCCAGTTCGACGGCGACGGCCCGGACAGCGTCTGGATAAGCGGCCGCACCCATGTGATCTGGGCCACCGGCGAGACCTACGGCGACGGGGACGACAGCACGCTGACCCCGGCCAACGAGGCCGTGCTGGCGGCGTTCCTCAATGCCGGCGGCAGGCTGTTCCTCAGCGCCCAGGACTACCTCTACGACGCCTACAACTCGGCCGGGTATTTTACGGCCGGGCAGTTCCCCTACGACTACCTGGGCCTGGACTCGGCGGCGCAGGACTTCACCGAGGATGCCTATTTCAACATCGCTGGCGTCGGATTGTCGCTGGCGGACGGGCAGTCGTTCACGGTGGACACTTCCCCGGTCTACATGTACCCGGACGATCTGACTCGACTGCCTGCGGCGCTGGATGTGTTCGACGTGACGGCCAAAGTAGGCGAGAAACCGGCCGTGCAGTACGGCAACGGCACCTTCCGCACGGTGTTCTTCGCCTTCCCGTTCGAGAACATCACGGAAGTGGCTTCGCCCAACACCCAGGGCGAACTGATGGCTCGGATCCTGAGCTGGCTGACGACGGGCGTGGAGGGCAACCCGGCGGTCCTGTCCAAGCCGGCCAGCTACAGCCTGGCGGCCAACTACCCCAACCCGGTGCGGGGGCGGACCACGGTGAAGTACGCGCTGCCCAGGGCGGGGAACGTGCGGATCGCGGTGTACAACGTGGCCGGCCAGAAGGTCAAGACGCTGGTGGACGGCACGATGAACGCTGGCTACCACTCGGTGAGCTGG
>JALOPJ010000136.1 GCA_025453955.1 Candidatus Edwardsiibacteriota bacterium | reverse complement strand
AGCGCGTCCGGGCCCCGCACCTCGATCTCGCCCATGTGCGAGACGTCGAACAGCCCGGCCTTGGCGCGGACGTGGCGGTGCTCGTCGATGATCCCGAAGAACTGCACCGGCATCAGGAAACCGGCGAACGGCACGACCTTGCCGCCGTGCTTGACGTGCTGGTCGTAGAACGGTGTCTTCTTTTCCATCGTCGATCCTATATTCGTGGAATGCTCTGTGGCGGGATCAGCCCAGCAGCCGCTGGATGGCGGCGGAGAGGTCCAGCAGTTTGATCGGCTTGGTGACGTAGTGGTCGGCGCCGCAGGCCAGGCCCTGCCTGATGTCCCGGTCGTCGCTGCGGGCGGACACCATGATCACCCTGATGTCCCGGGTGGCCGGGTCGGCCTTGAGCCGCCGGCAGACCTCGAAGCCGTCGATGCCGGGCAGCATCACGTCCAGCAGCACCAGCTGCGGGCGCAGTTCCCGGGCGTCGCGCAGCGCCTGGTCGCCGTCGTCGGCCGCGACGATCTCGTAGCGCTCGTCCTTGAGCACCTCGGCCATCAGCAGCTGGACGTCCTTCTCGTCCTCGACCACCATGATTCTCTTCATCGCCGGACGGGCTCAGCCGATCAGTTCCTTGATCTTGTCCGACAGCTCGGCGATCTTGAAGGGCTTGGTGATGTAGGAGTCGGCCCCGGCCGCCAGCCCGGTCTGGATGTCGCCCGCCTTGATCTTGGCGGTGAGCATCACGATCTTGGTCCCGGCCAGCGCCGGGTCCCGCTTGATCGTGCGGCAGACCGCGAACCCGTCCAGTCCCGGCATCATGATGTCCAGCACCACCAGCGCCGGCCGGTGGGTGCGCACCAGGTCCAGGGCCTCGGCCCCGCGGTAGGCCATCAGCGGCTCGTAGCCGTTGCGGGTCAGCACCTCGGAGACCAGGAACAGGATGTCGGGGTCGTCGTCGACCACCAGCACTTTCTTCATTGACGCCTCCATGCCGCGCCGGACGCGCTGCCGGGATTATACCCCAACCGCCGGGAAAAGTTAAGCGTTTTCTTGGCGGACGGCCGGGGCCGGCCAGCCGGCGATCCGCGACCGCAGCAGCCCCGCCAGGCCGTCGATGGCGCAGCGCTGCTGGGACATGGTGTCGCGGTCGCGCACGGTCACCGTGCCGTCCTGCAGGGTCTGGAAATCGACCGTCAGGCAGAACGGCGTGCCGATCTCGTCCTGGCGCCGGTAGAGCTTGCCGATGCCGGCGGTGTCGTCGTACACCGCGCGGAAATCGGCCTGCAGCAGCTTCTTGACGCGCTGGGCCGTCTCGACGATGGCCGGCTCGTTCTTCTTGAGCGGCAGCACCGCGGCGGTCACCGGGGCCAGCGCCGGGTGCAGCCGCAGCACCACCCGGGTGTGCTCGTCGCACAGCCTGGCGCACGCCGCCCGGGCCTTCTTGACCAGGTCGAGCCGGTCGGCGCCGGGCAGGCCGCAGGCGCCGTCGAACGAGAGCAGCGAGTCCGGCAGCCCGGCCACCGCGGCGGCCAGCGCCGACTCGATGGCCCGCAGCTGCTCCGGCGTCGGGACGGCCTCGGCCGGCCGCTTTTCCGCCTCGGCGATCCGCTTGGCGATGTTCCTGAGGGCCGCCGCCGCCGCCTCGCGCAGCGGCGCCACGGCCTCCTCGGCCGGCGCCGAGAGCTGCTCCTCCCAGTAGGCCTCGCACAGGAAGGCCAGCGTGGCCCGGGTGGCGCCGGCCGACGGCTCGATCACGAACGGGACGTACTTGGCACCCTTCTTCCCGGTCTGCGGGTCGGCGTAGGACTCGTCATAGTACTCCAGCTTCTCCGTGGAGTGCCCGTTCCTGGCCAGCTTCAGCCGCGCCAGGGCGTCATCGGGCACGTCCCGGCTGTGGGCCGTCAGGTCGTAGTCCTGGCGGTTGGCCACGCCCTCGATCTCGCTCCAGCCCAGGCTGCCCGGGAACAGGTACTCGATGTCCACCGTGCGCTTGGCGTAGTGGGCCAGCTCCTTCGGCTCCTGCTCCCGCTGCCGCAGCCTGGCCGGGTCGATCCCCAGGCCGACGTACCAGCGGAACCGCGCCTGCAGCCACTCCTCGTGGAGCTGCTCGTCGCTCTTCTCCCCCTCCTTCAGGAACCGCGGCGGCTTGCAGAAGTACTCGATCTCCATCTGCTCGAACTCGCGGGTGCGGAAGGTGAAGTTGCCGGGCGTGATCTCGTTGCGGAAGGCCTTGCCCACCTGGGCCACGCCGAACGGCAGCTTGCGCCGCGAGGACTGCAGGATGTTGAGGAAGTTGACGAAGATGCCCTGGGCCGTCTCGGGCCGCAGGTAGGTGAGGCCGGACTCGTCCTCCACCGGCCCGACATGGGTCCGGAACATGCCGTTGAACATCCGCGGCGCGGTCAGCTCGCCGCCGCACTCGGGACATCTTGGCCCTGTGACATGGTCGGCCCGGAACCGCTTCTTGCAGGACTTGCAGTCCACCAGCGGGTCGGTGAAGGTGGCCTCGTGGCCGGAGTACTGCCACACCAGGCGGTTCATCAGGATGGCCGAGTCCAGGCCGTCCATGTCGTCGCGGTCGTAGACCACCGCCCGCCACCAGGCGCGGATGACGTTGTTCTTCAGCTCCACGCCCAGCGGGCCGTAGTCCCAGGTGGAGCCCACGCCGCCGTAGATCTCGGAGGACTGGAAGACGAAGCCCCGCCGCTTGCAGAGCGAGACCAGCTTGTCGAAGGTGTTGTCTGGCTTGTAGGGCTGCATGATCGTATCGTTTTGCTGGGATGGTAATTATACACCCGACAAATGAGGAAAATCAAGGACAAACCGCTGCGCCGGCCAACGGGCGAGCCGCCCTGCCGGGCGGCTCGCTGCGGGAACCATCGCCGGTCTGTCGCGGGACCTACCGGACCACGGTCAGCTTCTGGGTCAGGCTGCGTCCCGCTGCGGTCAGCGCCAGCATCAGTACATACAAAGCCCTCATCATCGCCAACTCTGCCGGTCGTCGGTTTCCGGAGCCTCGTAGTTCACGCCCATCTCCTGGGGATAGCCATAGGCCTCGGGGTAGAGCAGTTTGCCATGCTTGAAGTTTCCGTTGCCTTTATCCTCCTCGACCGGCTTGCGCAATGTGCGCATCACCGGGTCGTCGCGATCGGCGTACACAACGTACGACACCTCCTTGCCGGGATCGCCATAGATCGACAACTCGGTGAACCCGGCGTTCCATTCATAACTCACCCCGAACCATTGCTTCCCGATGGGCGTCAGGCTCACCGTGGCCCCATCCTCTTCCGTCAGGGCGGCGAAGTAACCCGGCATCTTGATGATGGCCGAGCCCCGCGCGTCGATGGCGACCTTGCCCCGGTAGAGGCACAGGTTTTCCGGCGACTCCACGAAGTTATGCCGCAACGTTTTATTTTGCGGGTCCAGGGGATGATCGATCAGGAAGGAGCCGGCGCCCTTGCTGAGCGTCCCGGTAACATGCACGTCGCCGACGAAGTAGCCCGCCCAGCGCGGGAGCGCTCCGTTTGCTGACGAATAGACCCCGTACCGGGTTCCCGTCCCCCCACCCATGACATTGAACTTGCCGCCATATTCGTCGCCGGCACCGGCATTGACACTGCTTCCAAAAACCCCAACGGAAATGCTGCTGGAACTCGGCGGGGCGTAGGCACCAGCATACACCCCGTATCGGTCTCCAGTCCCCGTTCCAGTGGCATAGAACCTGCCACACAGGATGTCGCCATCCGAGGAATTGTCAACCTGACTGCGCAGCCCGTTAATCTCGCCGCCGGTGCTCCCGGTCAGTGACGTGTACAGCCCTATGTTCCCCGACGTGCCCGTCCAGGTTTGTCCGATATGGCTGTGGGCCACCGGCACCGCGCTTGCGGCATAGGCCGCCGTGTCGGCCCGCTGCGCCTTGATGGCGTAGCCCACGCTGGAAAGCGGTTTTCGTGGAGCCATCGTTTGCCCGTTCACGCTGATCTCGAGATAGCGCTGGCTGCCGTTGAACACGGTGCTGCCGAACGACACAGCGCCCAGCTGGACATTGAAGAATCCCTTGGTCACTGGAACCCCGTTGTGGGTTTCGGGCCCCCAGACCACGGCACCGCCGGACAGCTGGTCGTAGATGTTGAACACCATGTCCGTGGATCCGGTGAACGGCAGGGTGTCGCTGCCGGCGAGGTAGCCCTGGTAGTTGAGCAGCGCTGGCACAGCCTTGGGCGAAGGCAGACTGTCCCCGGGCCCTGCAGCCGTGGCCGCCACGGCCATCGAGCAGAGCAGGAGTACGGCGGCGGCTTTGTTCATGATCCCTCTTGCAGTGTTCGTGTGGTTGGTTCTAGCGGATGACCGTCAGCTTCTGGGTCAGGCTGCGTCCCGCTGCGGTCAGCCGCAGCAGGTAGACGCCGGTGGCCACGGTCCGGCCGCGCTCGTCCCGGCCGTTCCAGCGCACCGAGTGCCACCCCGCCGGCCGGTCGCCGTCGAGCAGGACCGAGACCTCCTGCCCGATGATGTTGTAGACCCGCAGCAAAACGCGATCGTTGCGCGGCAGGCCGAACCTGATGGTGGGCTGCAGACCGGGGTTGGGCCAGGGGCGGTCCAAGGTCAGGTTTTTGGGGAGAGGTTGTGCAGTCCCGCCCTGTTGGTTCGCCGCCACGCCGGCGGGGCCGGCGCCGATGGGATAGAACCCGCCGGCTTCGTGGTAGCTCGCGCTGGCGGCCATTCCGCCGAAGGGGAAGCCGGTCGAATGCTCGAGATAATAGGAGGCGGACGCCGCCTTGGCGGAGCCGCCGGACAATCCATCCTGCAGCAAAAGGAACTGCGCGGCTCCCGGTGACGCCGCCAGCAGCGCCA
>JALOPJ010000028.1 GCA_025453955.1 Candidatus Edwardsiibacteriota bacterium | reverse complement strand
TGGGGATGTTCCGCTTCCTCAAGTACGGGGTGGCGGTGATCCTGATGTTCGTCGGCGTCAAGATGCTGGTCGCGCACTGGCTGCACATCCCGATCGGGGTGTCGCTGGGGGTGATCTGCCTGACCCTGATCGCGTCGATCCTGCTGTCCAAGCTGATCGGGGAACGGCGATAACGGCACGCGACGGTCCCGCCCGGGACACGAGAGAGCCCCCGCTGGCGGGGGCTCTCTCGTCGTTCCCCGCCGCGGCATTCATTTCCTTGACTTGCCCGGCGGTTGGCGGTATAATCACGGTTCTCGGCCGCCGTCCGCGGGAGTTCCCGGGCGGTCCGCCGCGATCAGATGAAAGAACTGCTCAAGCTTAAAAAGTACGTCGGCCGCCATCGGTGGTCGATCGCGGGCGGGCTGGCGGCGCTGGTCGCCATCGACCTGCTGCAGCTGCAAGTGCCGCGCATCATCAAGCACGCGGTCGACGGGCTGGCGGTCGGCAGCGCCACCGGGGCCAGCCTGGCCCTGGCCGGGGCGTGGATCATAGCCATCGCGCTGGCCATCGGCTTCGGCCGGTTCTTCTGGCGCTGGCTGATCATCGGCAGCGCCCGCCGCATCGAGTGCGAGCTGCGGGCCGACCTTTACCGCCACCTGACCACGCTGGACACCGCCTACTTCGACGAGACCAAGACCGGCGACCTGATGGCCCACGCCACCAACGACATCAGCGCCGTCAACCGGTCGCTGGGGTTCGGGCTGGTGATCCTGACCGACATCGTGGTGATGGGGCTGGGCTCGCTGTTCTGGCTGTTCGGCATCTCTCGTGCAGAAGTCGTTCTCCGCGCTGACCGAGCTGGTGCGCGAGAACATCTCGGGCATCCGGGTGGTCAAGCTCTACGTCCAGGAGGGCGCGGAGAACGCCCGGTTCGACGCCGTCAGCCGGGACTACCTGGGGAAGAACATGAAACTGGTGCGGATCTGGGGCTCGTTCTTCCCGGCCATCATGCTGATCGCCTCGCTGTCCCAGGGCATCTGCTTCTGGGCCGGCGGCCGGATGGTGGTGTTCGGCACGATGTCGATCGGCGACTACGTGGCCTTCTCCTCCTACCTGGGGATGCTGATCTGGCCGATGATCGCCGTCGGCGAGGCCATCAACAACTTCCAGCGGGGCGCGGCCTCGCAGGGGCGTCTCAACCGCATCCTGGAGACCCGGCCGCTGATCACCGACCGGCCCGGGGCGGCCCAGCGCGGGCCGGTCGCCGGCGGGGTGGAGTTCCGCGGGGTGACGCTGTACCACGGGGGCAAGACCGCGCCGTCGCTGGCCGAGGTCTCGTTCGCGGTGGCGCCGCGCCGGATGCTGGGTCTCACCGGCACCGTCGGTTCGGGCAAGAGCACGGTGGTCAACGCGCTGCTGCGGCTGTACGAGGTCCAGCAGGGGGAGATCCTGGTCGACGGCCGCGACGTCCGGGACTACCCGCTGGCCGCGCTGCGCGACGCCGCGGCCTACGTGCCGCAGGACAGCTTCCTGTTCTCCGATACCCTGGCCGAGAACATCGCCTTCGGCCGGCCCGAGCTGGCCGGCGACCAGGCCGCGCTGGAGCGGGTCTGCCGGCAGGCCGCGGTGCACGACGAGATCATGGCCTTCCCCCGCGGCTACCAGACGGTGGTGGGGGAGCGCGGCGTGACGCTGTCGGGCGGCCAGAAGCAGCGGGTGGCCCTGGCGCGCGCCCTGCTGCTGGACAAGCCGATCCTGATCCTGGACGACTCGCTCTCGGCCGTGGACGCCGACACCGAGCGGCGGATCCTGGCCAACATCCGGTCGGAGCTCGACCGCCGCACCGCCATCGTCATCTCCCACCGCATCTTCGCCATCCAGGACGCCGACCTGGTCGTGGTGATGGACCAGGGCCGGATCGTCGAGAGCGGCACCCACGACGAACTGCTGGCCAAGCGGGGCAAGTACCACGAGATGTTCGTGCTGCAGCAGCTGGAGCAGCAGATCGCGACGACCTAGCCGAGCGTCCGCCCATGCACATCATCGATCTGCCGCCGGAGCAAGAAGCGGCGTACTTCCTCTGCCTGGAGGACTGGTCGGCCGAGGCCCGGGAGTCCGGGGACCGGCGCCAGCGCTGGTACCGGGCGATGAAGGAGCGGGGGCTGCGGGTCAAGCTGGCGGTCGATGACCGCGGCGAGATCGGCGGCATGATCCAGTACCTGCCGGTGGAGCGCTCGTTCGTGTCCGGCTGCGGATCGTACTTCGCGCCCTGCATCTGGGTGCACGGCTACAAGCAGGGCCGGGGTGATTTCCGGAAGCGGGGGATGGGGACTGCGCTGCTGGCTGCCGCGGAACAGGACGCGCGGGACCTCGGGGCGAAAGGCTTTGCCGCATGGGGCCTGTTGCTGCCGTTCTGGATGAAGGCCTCGTGGTTCCGCCGGCATGGATACCGGGCGGCCGACCGCGACGGCATCATGTCGCTGCTGTGGAAACCGTTCACGCGGGACGCGCGGCCGCCGCGCTGGATCAGGCGGAATCACCACCCGGCCCGGGAGCCGGGCCGGGTGGTGGTCGCTTCCTTCAACAGCGGCTGGTGCATGGCGCAGAACCTGGCGCACGAGCGGGCCAAGCGCGCCGCGGCGGAGGTCGGCGGCGACGTGGAGTTCCGCCTGTACGACACGCTCGACCCGGCGGTGTTCGCCGAATGGGGGATCGCCGATGCGCTGTTCGTCGACGGCCGCGAGGTGCGCACCGGCCCGCCGCCGTCGTACCAGAAACTGCGGGACCTGATCTCCCGGCGGGCGCGAAACCTCCGGTGACCCGACACAGAAGCACGAACCAAAGGATGAGGATGTCAATGCCGCGTTCCGGGATCGATGGATAAGGGCGCCGCCCACCCCGGCCAGCTGGAGGTCATCTGCGGCTGCATGTTCAGCGGCAAGACCGAGGAGCTGATCCGCCGGCTGAAGCGGGCCACCTACGCCAAGCAGCGGGTGCAGGTGTTCAAGCACGCGCTGGACGACCGCTACGACGAGCTGGCGATCGCCTCGCACAGCGGCCAGAAGCTGCCGACCATCCCGGCGGCGCGCACCGGGGACATCCTGGGCGCGCTGGAGCCCGGGGTCGAGGTGCTCGGCATCGACGAGGTGCAGTTCTTCGGGCCGGAGATCGTCCCGCTGCTGGAGGGCATCGCCGGCCGCGGCGTGCGGGTGATCGTCTCCGGGCTGGACCAGGACTTCCGGGGCGAGCCCTTCGGGCCGATCCCCCAGCTGCTGGCGCGGGCCGAGCGGATCGACAAGCTCTCCGCCATCTGCACCCAGTGCGGCCGCCCCGCCACCCGCACCCAGAGGCTGGTGGACGGCCGGCCCGCGCCCTGGGACGGCGAGGTGGTGTCGATCGGCTCGGCCGAGCAGTACGAGCCGCGCTGCCGGGACTGCCACCAGGTTCCGGGCCGGCCGAAGACCGCGCACTGACCCGTGGCAAAGAACGATGATCTCCAACCATCGGGAATGAAGCGGAACGCATGATGCACCACGGCCCCGGCGGCGGCGGACCGCACGGCGAGGACGAGCTCCTCGGCAACGTCTACGACGCCCGGCTGATCAGGCGGCTGCTGGGCCTGCTGCGGCCGTATGCGCTGCAGCTGGCGCTGGGCATCCTGGTGCTGCTGGCGGTGACGGCGTTCGAACTGGTGCTGCCCTACATCACCAAGGAGGCGATCGACCGCCACATCACGGTCTCGGGACGGAAGGTGGCCGGCGCGCTGGCGATCAACGGCGCGCTGCCGCTGGCGGGCGACACCGCCCTGGTGGACGTGGCGCAGCTCGACGACGCCGGCCGCGACCGGATGCGGGCCCTGCAGCGCGCCGGGGCCGTGGGCAAGACGCCGTACTACTACGTCGCCGCCGCCGAGCTGGCCCGCCGGCCGCGGGTGGACTCGCTGCTGCGGGCCAACGCCGGAGCGGTCCAGGCCTACGGCAGCGCCGTCCTGATCGAGCACGCCCGGCTCAAGACGCTGGACAAGGGCGACCTGCGGCTGCTGCGGGAGCGGGACCTGCGGGGCATCCACCGGTTCGGACTGGCCTTCCTGGGGCTGCTGGCCGTCAGCTTCGTCCTGAACTTCTGCCAGATGATGCTGGTGCAGTACGTGGGGCAGCATTTCATGCACGGCATGCGGGTGGCGATCTTCGCCAAGCTGCAGCGGCTGGACATGGCCTACTTCGACAGGAACCCGGTGGGCCGGCTGGTGACCCGCGCCACCAACGACGTCGACGCCGTCAACGAGGCGTTCACCTCGGTGTTCACCTCGCTGTTCCGCAACGTGCTGCTGATCGCCGCCCTGGCCGCGATGATGCTGGGCCTGTCGCTGCGGCTGTCCCTGGCGGCGTTCTCGATGATCCCCTTGATCGTGGCCTGGACCGTCTTCTTCCGGATCCGGGCCCGCGACATCTACCGCAAGATCCGGGTGCGGCTGGCCCGGCTCAACGCCTACCTGCAGGAGAACTTCTCGGGGATCCGGGTGATCAAGATCTTCCGGCGGGAGGCCGAGAACGTCCGCCGCTTCGGCGCCATCAACGACGACTACCAGCGGGCCTCGCTGCAGGAGGTGCTGGTGATGTCGTTCTTCCGCCCGCTGGTGGAGATCATCTCGTCCTGCGGACTGGCGCTGATCGTCTACTACGGCGGCGGCGGCGTGGTCCGCTCGGCCGTCAGCCTGGGCGTGCTGGTGGCCTTCATCACCTACCTGCGGATGTTCTTCCACCCCATCCAGCAGCTGACCGAGAGCTACACCGTGCTGCAGTCGGCGATGGCCAGCTCCGAGCGCATCTTCCAGCTGCTGGACGAGCCGGTGCGGATCGCCGGCCCGGAGCGGCCGGCCGCGGCGCCGGCGGCGCGGGGCCAGATAGAGTTCCGCAACGTGCACTTCGAATACCTGCCGGGCGAACCGGTGCTGAAGGACGTCTCGTTCACGGTGGCGCCGGGCGAGAAGGTGGCCTTCGTCGGCGCCACCGGCAGCGGCAAGACCACCATCATCAGCCTGATCGCCCGGCTCTACGACATCCAGCGGGGCGAGATCCTGCTGGATGGCGTCGACATCCGCGCGCTGGACCTGGCCCAGCTGCGGTCGCGGCTGGGCGTGGTGATGCAGGACGTCTTCCTGTTCGCCGGCGACGTCAAGGGAAACATCCGGCTCAACACCGGCCTCTCCGACGAGCAGGTCCGCCGGGTGGCCGGCCAGGTGCACGCCGACACGGTGATCGGGCGCTTCCCCCGCGGCTACGACGAGGAGGTCAAGGAGCGCGGCGTCACCCTGTCAGCCGGCGAGCGGCAGCTGCTGTCGTTCGCCCGGGCGCTGGCCTTCGATCCACCGATCCTGGTGCTGGACGAGGCCACCGCCAACATCGACTCGGCCACCGAGAAGCTGATCCAGGACGCCCTGGGCACGCTGATGAAGGGACGGACGTCGATCGTGATCG
This sequence comes from Candidatus Edwardsiibacteriota bacterium, assembly GCA_025453955.1. Lineage (GTDB taxonomy): Bacteria > Edwardsbacteria > AC1 > AC1 > EtOH8 > UBA2255. Next base: position 11,593 of record JALOPJ010000028.1, on the reverse strand, counting down.
CCCACCGGTTGTCGACCATCAAGAGCGTCGACCGGATCTACGTCATCCACAAGGGCGAGATCCGCGAACGGGGCTCGCACCAGGAACTGCTGGCCAAGGAGGGGCTGTACTACCGGCTGTACCGGCTGCAGCAGGGGGCGCTGGCGGACGGATGAACGGACGGACCAGCAAGACACTTGATAACTCGGAAAGACGGGCGCGAACGATACTGGCCGATTATGCGAAGGCCGTTTCGGACTTGGCCGGCGACCGGCTTGAGGCGATACTGCTGACGGGGAGTCTGGCAACGGGCAGTTATGTGCCCGGGCCTGGCGATATCGACCAGATTACGGTGGTACGGGACGACGCTTCGGATGTTCTCATCGCCGACATCCAGCGATTGCGCGAGGCAGTACTGACCGATCACGAGCGGGCGGTCAACCTGTCCGACGTGGTATACCGGCGTTCGCAATTGTCCCGTCCGTGGCAGACAGAATATGACCTTCGCAGGGAAACCCGCCATCACGCGACCGTCCCGGAAGAAGTGCTGCGGATCATTGATCATGGACGGGTCGTCGTCGGAAACGCCGCGTTGCTCCGTTCGCTGGTGGCGCCCACGGTCGGCGAGATGATCGAGTACCATAGGCGCTGGCGACGCTGGAACGATGATCTCAAGAGGAGGAATGCCGCATTTGCCGCCAATTCTCGTGAGCCCTCGGTGCGATTGGCGGTTCAAAGCATCCTGTCGACGGCACCGTGGCAGTACTATTTCTATACCAATGGACGTACGTGTTTCAATAAAAATAGTATTGCACGACACATTCGTGAAGCAGTGCCGGGCTACCTCTTCCTTGACATCCTTGATCTGGCAACATCAATACGTGTTTCGGGTAATTCCAATTCCGATATCTCTGAAGCGAACACCATCCTTTCCGCATATCAGGAGTTCTTTCGATGGGTCGGCGCACATGATGTGAACCAGGTGCCGGTGCGATGATGCCTAACGCGACAGATATGCGACAGCAGCTCGTCGATGCCTGCCGCCGGCTCGACCAGCTGGGATTCGTCCCGGCCACCGACGGCAACGTGTCGCTGCGGATCGGCCGCGACGAGGTGCTGATCACGCCGACGATGGCGCCGAAGCGCCTGGTGCAGCCGTCGCAGCTGCTGGTCGTCGGCATGGACGGCCGGGTCCGCCAGGGGTCCGGCCGTCCGTCGTCGGAGATGAAGATGCACCTGGCGGCCTACTGGCTGCGACCCGACGTCGGCGCGGTGGTCCACGCCCATCCGCCGATCGCCACCGGGTTCGCCGCCGCCCGCCTGCCGCTGACCGACCCGCTGCTGCCCGAGGCGGTGGCGACGCTGGGCCCGGTGCCGCTGGCCGAGTACGCCACGCCGTCGACCGACGAGGTGCCGCGGTCGATTGAAAAGCTGGTCGCGGTCTGCAACGCGCTGCTGCTGGCCAACCACGGGGCGTTGGCCGTCGGCGCCGGCGTGGCCGAGGCGATGGACCGGATGGAACGGGTGGAGCACCTGGCCAAGGTCACCCTGGTCGCACGGCTGCTGGGCGGGGCGGCGCCGTTGGGCGCCGGCGACGTCGCGAGGATGCTGGCGACGCTGCCGCGGCGCGGCGACGGCACCGGAGCATGAGAAACGAGGACCGGGCCGCACGGGATGCTTGAAACCGCGCGACGGTTGCGATATAATACCAGGGGACGCAGCGACGGAGGTTCACCGATGAAGACCCTTTCCCGGGACGAGCTCCAGCGGGTGCTGGGCGGAAGCGGCGGCGACAGCGGTGCCGGAGATCCGGCGGTGACCGGAGGCATTTTCCACGATGATGCCGGCGGCAACATCGGCGCCGACGCCATCGCCTGAATCCCAACGACGGTCCGGCAGCCTGCTCGGGCCGTTCGTTGTTCGCGGTCGGTGATCGACCGATCGGCCGGGGATGGGGATGTCCGCCGGCCATCATTATCTGCAGCATGAAGCACCACCAGTCGGGTCTCGAGCATTTTTGCGGCCGCGAGCGGGAATTAGGCCAGCTGGTCGACGCCTGGCGAGCCGCGCCGCGGCCGCACGGCGGCATCTGCCTCGTGTCCGGCCCGCCGGGCATCGGCAAGACGTCGTTCTGCTACAAGCTGCTCGAGGAGCTGCCCCGGGCCGGGATCTTCCCGCTGGCCCTGAAGTACCGGCTGACCGGTGTCGAGGACGTCGATCAAGTGTCCGCGTCCCTGCTGTCGCAGGCGGTGCTCCAACGCCCCAACGACAACTTGGGCGAGGGTCTCAGTCCCCTCCAGCAGACCGTTCTCTCGATGCACCTGCCCGGCGCGGGGGCCGCCGTTCCCGCCGGCGAGACGGACCAACGGACCGTTGCGGCGGTATGGCGGCAATGCCTGCTGAACATCGGCCGGCGCGAGGATTTCGGGGCGGTGGTCTACATCGACGACCTGCACCTGGCCTCCGGCCAGCTGTGGGAGCACCTGGCCGAACTGTGCCGGCGGGCGCTGGTCGAGCAGGTGCCGCTCTGGGTGTGGGCCGGTCTGCGCCGGACCGACGAGACGGCGGACGCCATCCGGCTGGCCGATGACCTGATGGCGTCACTGCGGGAGCAGGCCGGCTTCTCCCCGGGACCGCCCTACGGAGTGTTCGACCTGCGGCTCCAGTCCTTGACCGAGCGTGAGACCGGCCAGGTGCTCGACCGGTACTTCGGCGGCGGGTTTTCCGCGGGCTTCCCGGACTGCGGCCGGTGGCTGTGGGAACGCTCCGCGGGGAACCCGTTCTACCTGGAACTGCTGATCCGGGCCTGCGTCGGTCAGGGACTGGTGGCCAGGAACGACGATGGCGCATGGACGTACCGCTCCGGACGGTCCGGGACGGAGCTGGGCGCGATCGATGATCTGATCGCGCGGCGGGTGATGGAGGGGCTGGCCGAACCGGCCCTGGCCCGGCCGCTGCGGATGGCGGTGGCGCTGGGCGATTCCTTCCTGTTCGACGACTGGCAGCGGCTGATCGGCCAGCCCCGCGCCGATGCCATCGACATCCTGCTGGCGCTGCAGCGCCGCGGCATCCTCACCGATTTCCTGGCCGGCGACGAGCACCGCGTGCAATTCGCCCATCCGTTGTTGTTGGAGGCGTTCCGGGGCCTGCTGCCGCAGGACGAGCAATGCTCTTCCCATGCCGACGTGGCGGCGTTCTTCGGGTCAACCGACCGCACCGTGCAGGCGACGGACCACCTGATCGTCGCGCGGGCCCCGCTGACGGCGCTCGCCCCGGTGCTGCGTCGATCGCTGCCGGCGGCGTTCGCCCAGAAACAGCCCGTGCGGATCCTGGAATGGACCGAGAAGATCGGGGGATTGGAGCGGCCCGATCAGGCGCTGCTGCACTTGTACGCCATGAAATCGGCATCGTCGTTGGGCAAGCTGAACGAGGCCGTCCGGTTCTACGATCTGCTCGACGCCGTCCGGGAGGCGCTCACCCCCGACCAGGATTGCGAGTCCCGCACCATCGCGTCCCGGGCGCTGGCCGCGACGGATCCGGACCGCGCCATGGCCGTGATCGAGGAGGGGTTGGCGCTCGCCGGCGCCGACGATCGGGGGCGGGACAAGGTTCGGAAGGAACTGTGGCTCCACAAGTACTACCTGCTCCATGATATGCGCCAGTACCGGGAGGCGATCGACCTGAGCCGGGAATTGTTGGCGCTGGGCGCCGCCGACGAAGAGTTCGCATTCAAGGTCAACAACACGCTCGGATTGATCTACTTCTACCAGGGGCGATGGGAGGAGGCCGACCGGCTGTTCCGGGACACCGTCGTTCCCTACGCCCGGCGCTGCCCCGAGGGCGTCCTGGGCCAGGTGTTGGAAAACTGGGGCGCGGTGTTGGCGAGGCTGTGTCGGTTCTCCGAGGCCGAGCGCCAGTTCGACCAGGCGCTGTCCATCGCCGAACGGCACCTGCAGGCCGCCAACATCGCCAGCGTCCTCAATTCGCGGGGCAGCGTCTCGATGCGTCAGGGACGCTACGACAAGGCGCTGGCGGACAAGGAGCGGGCGGCGGCGATCGCCTACACGCTGGACAACCAGGTCCTGCTGGCCAGCTGCCTCAATGATATCGCCGGCATCAAGATGGAACTGGGCCGACCGGACGGCGTACTCGAGCTGCTCCATCGCAGCCTGCGGTGGAAGGAATCGCTGGGGAACCGGGTCGGTTGCGCCACCACCGGCACCAACATCGCCATGTGCCATCTGCGCGGGATCGGCACACCGGTCGATTACGCCCAGGCCCTGGAATGGGGGCTGCGGTCCAACGCCATCCTGACGGAGCTGAACTATACCGTCAATCTGGTCGATAATCTGGCCGCCATCAGCCAGGCCCATTTGGGACTGAACCAGCTTCAGTCGGCGCTGGAGTACGCCGAGCAGGCCTTGGCGGCGGCCGAGCGGCAGCCGACGCCCTACAACCGCGCTACGGCGCTGGCGCAGAAAGGCACCGTGCTGCGCGCGCTGGGATCGCCCGGTGCGGGCGAAGTGCTGAGCCGGGCGGCGGAGCTGTTCGGCGGCATCGACAACCGACATGAGCAGGCCAACGCGCTGTTGCAGCTGGCGGAGCACCTGCTGGCGGAGGGCCGGGAGGAGGCCGCCCGCAACGCCCTGCTGGCCGTCCGCGGCATCTACCGGGAGCTGAAGCTGGACAAGGCGCTGGCGGCGCTGGCCGACCGGTTCCCCGGGATCATCGGCGCCGACACGCCCGGCGTCGCCGCACCCCGGGCCGCGGGGCCGGGGTGCGGCCTGCGGATCCAGACGCTGGGTCCGTTCCGGGTCTGGCCGGCCGGCGCCGACCGGCCGCTGTCGGACACGCAGTGGGGCTCCCAGCTGGGGCGGAAGATCATGGCGTACCTGCTGACCGAGGGGTATGCCGGGCGGGGCGGCATACCCCGGGACAAGCTGCTCCACGAATTCTGGGGGCGCGGCACGGCTGGCGGCAGCCTGCGGGTGATACTGCACCGGTTGCGCAGGAGCGTGAGTTGTCCGGATGCCATCCTGTTCGATGGGGACGGCTACCGTTTCAATTGGGACCTGTCCGGCATACGGTTCGACCGCGAGCAGCTCGACGCCCTGCACCGCAAGGGAATGGCGCTGGCGACCGAGGGGCGGAGGGAAGAGGCCCGGGAGGAACTGGAGCGGGCGGAGGCCCTGTTCCACGGGGACTACCTGGAAGGGTTCGACGAGCCCTGGGCGATCCGGACCCGGCGCACGCTGCGGTCCTCCCGCCGCGCCATCCTGGGAAAACTGGTCGAGCTTTGCACGGAACTGGAGCGGCCCGATGCCGCAGCATTCTACCGGGATATCCTGTCGAAGGTGAGAACATGACGAACGTCCGCGCCGCCGCATTGATCGATAACGGCTGCGCCTATGAAACGATCCGCGCCCAGCGTTGATATGCGATTATAGTAGTATACACAGGAGATACGTTCACGAACCTATCCAGATGAGCAAGTCATTATAGTAAAATCGGTTATGCCATGACACCCCGGCGCCGTTAACATCTTTGTTAACACCGGGGTTTTATAATTGCCTCGATTGTTACAAACGCCCCGGTGAGGAGAACCAACGATAACGAGGTGAGAGACATGGCTAAAATCAACTACAAGATCTGTCCGCGGTGCAATTACATCACCCAGGACAACGTGCCGGGCCGTTACTGCAGTCAGTGCGGAGAAAAATTGCTGAAGAGCTGCAAGCAGTGCCGGGCGCCGATCTCCAACCCCTTCGCCCTGCATTGCCCGGAATGCGGCGGCCACTACCATCTGGTCGGCGAGCTGTCCCCGGCCGAGGCCAGTGCCGGCCCGATCGGCATGGCCCAGGCGCTGCGGGCCTTCGCCAAGTAGGCGCGGTCGTTGTCGATAACCCGCTTGACAACGTCGTCCCGGTGTGATAGATTATTCCAAAGATACAATTTCAACGCTTCAAGAGGGAGTTATCCATGAGGTTCCTGAAATCGACGCTCGTCGTACTGATGATCATTGCCGTGTCGGTCTCGATGGGCTGCAGCAAGAAGGACAGCCCGACCGCGGCGCCGGCGGCGGACAACACCAACCAAACCCGCGCGGCCAGCGTGACCGGGTTCACCACCGGCATGATCGATTTCGCCGGCGGCTTCGCCAACGGTCTCGGTTCGTTCGTCCCCACCTCCTCGAAGGGCGCCAAGACGCCGCCCGACACCTGCTGGTACGGGCCGGTCAGCCACAGCAACCATTATGTCGATCCGGCGACCGCCGGCTGGTATTACTGGAACGTGATGAACACCACCGAGAGCCAGATGACGCTGTGGGTCAAGTTCACGAATGACATCTGGGCGGTCCCCTCGGCCAACGTCACCCGGGTCGACTGGTCGATGCTGATGGCCTCGAACTACGGCGGGACCACCAGCAACACCGAGTATTCGGCCTATGTCGGCTACGGCGCCGACACGCTGCACTATACCGGCGCCTACTGGATCGGCATCACCAGCGGCGGGACCACCACGTCCTTCGAGTTCACCTGGACCGAGATCTCGCGCTACGGCTGGGACGGCGCCACCCGGACCTGCTCGGGCACGTTCGCCTACAGCGGGGCCGGCGGGGTCAGCGGCAACTACACCTTCACCAACGGTTCGGGCACCGGCAGCGCCAGCTACGGCGGCGCGGTGTTCGCCAGCTTCGTGTTCAACAGCAACGGCACCGGCTACTACACGGTCACCGGCAGCACGACCCAGTATCCGTTCAACTGGTGATCGGGCCAGTCATCAATGACAACGCGGGGAGCGCATTGCGCTCCCCGCGTTTGTGTCGGCCCACGGCCGTCGCTACGCCGAGAAGACCTCCCGCCCCGCGACGAACACCTTCTCGATCCGCCGCTGGTCGTGCTTGAAGATCAGGTCCGACAGGATGTCCCGGCGCGAGTCGCGGTTGGACTCCTTGATCCCCACCACCAGGAAGTCGGCCTGCTTGCCGGGGACCAGGCTGCCGGTGACGTCGCCCATCCCCAGCGCCGCGGCGCCGCCCAGCGTGGCCAGGTGGAACAGCCGCTCCAGCGACTGCATGTTGACGAAGTAGCCGTCGCGCATCACGTCGAACATCGCGAAGGACGGGCCGGCGCCGACGTCCGAGCCCAGCCCCAGCCTGGGGTAGCCGCGCCAGTGCTCCATCGGGAACCGGCCCGAGTGCAGGAACATGTTGGCCGACGGGCAGTGCACCACGCCGCAGCCGCGGTCGCGGACCAGCGCCCGCTCCCGGTCCGACAGGTGGATGCAGTGGGCCAGCAGCGTGCGGGGCGTCAGCAGGCCGAAGCGGTCGTAGACCGAGGTGTAATCGCGCGCCCCGGGGAATGCCGTGCGGACCGCGGCCAGCTCGTCGAGGTTCTCGGCCAGGTGGGTCTGGATATGCAGGCGGTGGCGGCGGGCGAAGGCGCCGATCTCCGCCATGAACGCCGCGCTGCAGGCCAGCGCGAAGCGGGGGTTGAGGGCGAAGCGCAGGCGGTGCGGGCCGTCCGCGGTGCGGGCCAGGATGTCGGCGCACTCGGCCAGGGCGCGGCGGGGCGGCTGCCGCAGCGGCCGGGGCACGCCCCGGTCCATCAGCGTGTAGCCGATCGTGGCGCGGATGCCGGCCCGCTCCGCCTCGCGGAACGCGGCCAGCACGCCCTCGCGGTAGTTGGCGTAGAGCGCGACGCTGGTGACGCCCCGGGCCAGCAGCTTGCGGTAATAGCTCTTGGCCGTGGTGCGGGCGTAGCGCTTGTCCCGGAAGCGGGCCTCCTCCACGAACACGTAGTTCCGGAGCCACGCCAGCAGGGCGTGCCCGCCCCGGCCCCGCACGTGGTACTGGGACAGGTGCGAGTGGCAGTCGACCAGCCCGGGCATCACGATGGAGCGGGCCGGCACCGCGACGGCCGTCACCGGCCGCCCCCGCGGGTCCCAGCGGCCGCCGCAGTGGACGATGGTGCCGTCCCGCCCGAACACCAGCTCGCCGTCCTTGATCCAGCGGCAGCGATCCGGCGCCACCGGATCGAGGATGTCGGCACGCACGCGGTAGTATCGCTGCTTCATGTGACCGCCGTCATTGTTGCAACAGCCGCTCGAACTCGGCCTCGCCGATCACCCTCACCCCGAGCTTGGCGGCCTTGGCCAGCTTGGCGCCGGCGTCGGCGCCGGCGACCACCAGCGAGGTCCTGGCGCTGACCGAGCCGGACACCCGGCCGCCGCGCTGCGAGACCAGTTCGGCGGCCTGCTCGCGGGTGTATTTCTCCAGGCCGCCGGTCAGCACCACGGTCAGCCCGGCGAAGGTCTGCGCCACGCCCGCCGCCCGCTCGGCCCGCAGCCGCACCCCGGCCTGCTTCAGCTTGGCGATCACCTTCCGGTTGGCGGGGTTGGCGAAGAATTGCTCGACGCTGGCGCCCACGGCCTCGCCCAGGCCGAAGATCTGCGCGATGTCCCCGCAGCGGGCCGCGGCCAGCAGCTCCAGGTCGGGATACTGCTGCGCCAACAGACGGGCGGCCGCGGCGCCCACGTGGCGGATCCCCAGCGCATACACCATCCGCCAGAACGGATTGGCCTTGCTGCGCTCGATCCCGTCCAGCAGGTTCTGCGCCGACTTGGCGCCGACCCGCTCCAGCCTGACCAGGGCCTCGCCCCGCAGCGCGTAGATGTCGCCGTAGTCCCGCACCAGCCCGGCGTCGACCAGCGCCTCGGTCATCGCCGAACCCAGCCCCTCGATGTCCATCGCCCCCCGCGCCGCGAAATGCCCGATCCGCCGCTTGACCTGGGCCGGGCAGGACACGTTGCCGCAGCGCCAGGCGGCGGCGTCCTGCTCGCGCACCAGCGGGCCGCCGCAGGACGGGCACTGCGCGGGCATCGCGAACGGCCGGGCGCCCCGGGGCCGCTTCTCGGCGACCACCTTGACCACCTGGGGGATGACCTCGCCGGCCTTCTCGATGAACACGGTGTCGCCCACCCGGATGTCCTTGCGCCGGACGTCGTCCTCGTTGTGGAGGGTGGCCCGCGACACGGTCGAGCCGGAGATCGACACGGGGTCGAGCACGGCCACGGGCGTGACGGCCCCGGTGCGGCCGACGCCGAACTCGATCCCCCGCACCACGGTGGTGGCCTGGCGGGCCGGGAACTTGTAGGCGATGGCCCAGCGCGGGGAGTGGCTGGTGGCGCCCAGCCGCCGCTGCTGGGCGAAGGAGTCGACCTTGATCACCATGCCGTCGGTCTCGTACTTCAGTCCGTCGCGGCGGCCCTCCCAATCGTTGCAGCGCTCGATCACCTCGCCGATGCTCCGGCAGAGCGCGATCTCGGAGTTGACCGGCAGCCCGCAGTCCCGCAGGGCCGCCAGCGCCGCGGCGTGGCCGGCGATGCCGCGGGGCGGTTCCCCGGTCCCGTAGACGAACAGGGCCAGGTTGCGCCGGGCCACCGCCGCGGGATCGAGCAGCTTGAGCGACCCGGCGGCGGCGTTGCGGGGATTGGCGAACGGCGGCTCGCCCTGCTCCTCCCGCTCCTCGTTGAGCCGCCCGAACTCCGGCCGGGGCAGGTAGACCTCGCCCCGCACCTCGATGTCGCGCAGCGCGGGCGGCGGGTCGATCAGGGCCAGCGGGACCGAACGGATGGTCCGCAGGTTGGCGGTGACGTCGTCCCCGGTCTGGCCGTCGCCGCGGGTGGCGCCCCGCGCCAGCCGCCCGTCCCGGTAGACCAGCGCGACGGCCAGGCCGTCGATCTTGAGCTCGGCCGCGTACGCCACCCCGTCCCCGCCCAGGCCCTTGCGGACGCGGGCGTCGAATTCCAGCAGGTCGTCGGCGGAGTAGGTGTTGTCCAGCGACAGCATCGGCGCCGCGTGCCGCACCTGGGCGAACCCGGGCAGCGGCTTGCCGGCCACGCGCTGGGTGGGCGAGTCGGCGGTCACCAGCCCGGGGTGGGCCGCCTCCAGGTCCAGCAGCCGGCGCATCAGGGCGTCGTACTCCCGGTCCGACAGCACGGGATCGTCCAGCACGTAGTACCGGTGGTCGTGCCGGGCGATCTCCGCGCGCAACCGGGCGATCTCCGCGGCGATATTTTGCTTGGCCATGCTGATTCGTCGGGCTATTGACCCGTCAAGGATACTATATTATAATGGGAAGGTCAAGCCCGTATCCCAGCAACACAACGGAAGGATGCCGATGAAGGACTGCGAAAACCTGGCGACCTGCGGCTTCTTGAGGAAGCACATGGAGGCCAAGACGCTGGCCTGCCAGGGGTTCATCCGGCAGTACTGCAAGGGCGACAAGCAGGGCGACTGCAAGCGCAGGACCTACAAGCAGGAGCACGGCGCGGCCGCGCCCGACGACATGCTGCCCAGCGGCCAGATGCTGGCCGAGCACTGGCAGTGACCGACGAAAAGAAGCCTCTCGAATGAGAGGCTTCTTGGTCGATGGCCGGCCGGCGATTGGCTGACGCCGTCACCCGTTCTCGGCGACGGTTCCATCGGCCGGCTGCTGCCCGGCGCTGATCCCGGCCTCCTGGTTCTTCTTTTCCAGCTTGCGCAGCCGTTTTTCCTCGTTCTTCTTCTGCCGCGCCAGCTCCTTCTTGCGCTTCTCGAACTGGTAATTGACCTTGGCCATCGTCCGTCCTTCTATGATTATATAAATGATATCCCCGCCGCGCCGACGCGCCCGTACGTAGTCTATCTCTTTTTGCCGGAGTTGTCAAGACAATTTCTCGCCGCCGCCCCGCGGTCAGTGCCCGTGATGCGGCGCTTCCAGGCGGCAGACGCAGGCGTGGCACTCATCGCACTCGAACTGCACCGTGCTGTGCAGGATGCCGAACTTCTCCTCCAGCGTCCCGTTGATCTCGCGCAGCAGCTTGTCGCTGTCGCTGGTCAGCTGGTCGTCGATCTGGACGTGGGCGGACAGGGCGTGGATGCCCGACGAGATGCTCCACAGGTGCAGGTGGCGCACGGCGCGGACGCCGGGCACCGCCTGCAGGGCCGATTCGACCTGCGCCGCCTCGAGGCCCGACGGCGCGGCCTCCAGCAGGACGTCGACCGACTCCTTCACCAGGTCCCAGGCGCCCTTCAGGATCACCAGGCCGATCAACACGCCCAGCGCCGGGTCGATCACGGTCCAGCCGGTGAACCGGATCACCAGCCCGCCGGCCACCACGGCCACCGAGGACAGCAGGTCGCCCACGACGTGGAGGAAGGCGCCGCGGACGTTGAGGCTGTGCCTGCTGGAGGCCCGCAGGATCAGGAAGCCCGCGATGTTGACGGCCAGGCCGGCCAGGGCCACGGCGATCATCATCGTGCTCCGGATCTCGGCCGGGGCGCGGAAGCGCTGCCAGGCCTCGGAGAAGATGTAGCCCGCCAGCACGATCAGCGTCACGCCGTTGGCCAGCGCGGCCAGGATCTCCAGCCGGTAGAAGCCGTAGGTCTTCCTGCCGTTGGCCGGCGTGGCGGCGAACCTGATCGCCACCAGCGACAGCGCGATGGCCAGCACGTCGGTCAGCATGTGGCCGGCGTCCGAGACCAGGGCCAGGCTGCCCGACCAGAAGCCGCCGGCGAACTCGACGACCATGAAGATCGCCGTCAGCAGCAGCGTCCAGCGCAGGGCGGCGC
>JALOPJ010000027.1 GCA_025453955.1 Candidatus Edwardsiibacteriota bacterium | reverse complement strand
TACGGGTTCCCCGCCTCCCGCGCCGCGGCCATCGCCGTGAGGGAGGCGCGCGCGTTCATGTCGCAAAAGGCAACGGTCGAGTCCATCATCTTCGTCTGCTTCGACCGCGCGATGTACGGTGCTTACCAAAAGGAACTTGCTGGTCAGTATATTGACTCCTGATAAACACGAGACCCCATCAGGGCACCACGATCAAGGCAATCCCAAAGAAAGAGGCCCCGACCAGATATCTGGCCGGGGCCTTGTCATCAATGGGGGAGCGTTTCTCGCCACCGCCGCTATTGCGGCCAGCCCGGGGGATCGTTGATCCGCGGGGCCGGCGTCGGGGACGGCGGCTGGTCCTTCTTGGTGGCGATGATCACCGCCGCCGTCGTGGCCACCGCCACCGCCGTCGCCCCGCCCACGATGGCCGCGGTCGAGGTGTACCAGGCCCCGGCCGCCGCCGCGCCCATCGAGCCGACCTTGACCGCGGCGCCGCCCCACATCATGATGAAGGCCAGCTTGGCCGCGGTCATCGGGATGGGACTGCGGGCCGAGTCGCCCTTGGTCACCACCGTGGACTGCTTCTCGCCCACCAGCACCTCGCGCCCCTGCTGGCCGGACACCGCCACCTGGCCCTGCAGCACGTCCAGCTCGGTGGAGTCGCCGTCGACGGTCACCGCGAACACCGTGCCCCGCACGCCGGCCACCGCGGTCGGGGTGGAGACGCTGAACTTCGACTCCTTCGACGCCAGCTTGCGGACGCAGCCCAGCACCCGCCCCGAGACGGCCTGCATCGAGGTGATGCTGGTCGGCGGCTTCTTCTGCCGCTCCATCCGGTCGATGGCCAGCAGGCTGCGGTCGCGCATCTTGAGGACGCTGCCGTCGTCCAGCCGGATCTCCAGCTCGGCGCCGTCCCGGGTGGCCAGCCGGTCGCCGGCGCCCACGCGCATCTTCAGCGAGACCGGCGTCCAGTCGGCCGAGCCGGCCTTCTGCACCTCGGCCTGCCCCTTGACGAAGACGATCCTGGCCGCCGCCGGCCGGAAGGCCCCGAACGCCGGGGCGGTCCAGCACAGGTGGAGGGCGGCCAGCGCCAGGGCTATTGATCTCCGGTTCATCGCTCTGCCCTCCCCGCTATCTCAGTTTGACCGTCTTGGTGATCCTGCTGCGGCCGCCCGATTCCAGCCGGACCAGGTAGATCCCCGATGCGGTCCGCCCGCCGTCCCAGGAGGCGGCGTGGAACCCGGCCTCGCGGTGCCCGTCGACCAGGGTGGCCGTCAGCTGGCCCAGCGAGTTGTAGACCTTGAGGCTGACCGGGCCCGGCCGGTCCAGCTGGTAACTGATGACGGTCCGGCCCCGGAAGGGGTTGGGGTGGATCCTGGTCAGCCCGAATGCCAGCGGCTCGAGGCCGAGCTCCGGCAGGCCGCGGCTGGTGTAGACGACCGCCAGCTCCCCGCCGCCGGCCAGTTGGACGCTCCCCGCGCCGGTCACCCGCTGGGCCTGCCCCAGGCCGCTGTTGACGATGTACAGCTCATACTCCGGTTCCAGCGCCCCGGCCAGCGAGAAATCGACCTGGACCGGCGCCTGGCCGGTGGCGTCGACCCGCAGCAGCCATCGCTGCTCCGCTCCCGGCGGCCGGAAGTCGCGGAGGTAGCTGCGGCACGGGCCCTGGCCCCAGTCATGGTGCGGGATGGACAGCGAGAGACCGCCGGATACCAGCGGGGGCTTCTCGGCGTCCAGCCGGTCGTAGCACGCGCTGGCCTGGGGCGACACGCCCAGCCTGAGGCCACGGTCGACCGATGATCCCATCGCGGCCGACAGCTCCAGCTGCCAGCGGATGCTCCGCACGGGGGGAGCGATCATGCCGGAGCCCTTCGCCGCCCGGTCGACCAGCAGGCTGCAGGGCCGCACCGCATAGACCGCGCAGCCCCGCCACGGCCGCAGCGAATCCCCGGGCGGCGCCGGCGCCAGCGTGTCCCACCACCCGTTGTTGACCAGGTCGGCGCTGTTGTCCAGGTAGTCCCACATCAGCTGCCTGAGCACGCCGTTGACCATGGTATCCGCGTAGGAGAGCTCGTGGGAGGCGCCGTCGTGCCACCGCACCCGCATCCCGGAGAGCGCGACGGCGACGTCGAACGGGTCGCCCACGATGTTCCAGCCGCTGTCCAGCGCCGTGGCGTGCGCGCCGGAGAGCGGTATTCCCTGGACATCGATGACGGCGCTCCCGGCCGAGGCCAGCCAGTACCCGTACCCCGGGGCGATCGCCGGCCGCTCGATGTATCCGCTGCTCGGCTTGTATCCCACCAGCCGCCAGGTGGTGTCGGAATAGGCCCCCAAGTCGTCGCCCAGCACGGCGGCCGCCGAGGAGTCCTGGGGCTGCAGCGGTGCCGACCATAGCTTCCATACCCCGCCGCCCCAGGCGGTGGCCATGGTGTCCAGGGCCACGGTGGTGAACCAGAAACTGTCGGGACCGGCCAGGTTGAGCAGCATGGTGTCCTGGGCCGAAGTGATCCGTACCGTATAGCGGGTCGAGAGCGCGAACGGGTTGTGGCCGATGGTCAGCGATGTCGAATCCGCCGACCACGCCTCGGTCACCCCTCCGGGGTTCGGTGATATCGTATAGGAAAACGGCGCGGTCAACATCGGCTCCGAGAACTGGATGGACACCGTCGCCCCGAGGGCCACCGCCGCAGCCCCGTCGGCCGGGTCGGTGGCAGCGATGTACGGGGCCACGGTATCGCCCACCGCCACCGTGACGAATCGGAAGCTGTCCACCCCGGCCAGCGGCAGCCCCGCGGTGTCCTGCGCAGCGGTGACCCGGACCGTGTAGACGGTCGAATACGAGAACGCGGCGTGGCCGATGGTCACCGTGGTCGAATCCGCGGACCAGCCGGCCGACAATCCCCCGGGGTCGGGGGAAACCGTGTACGCGAACGTCGAGCTCCTGATCGGTTCCGAGAACAGGATCGACACCGTCGCGTTCGCGGCCACCCCGGTCGCACCGTCGGCCGGCGTGCTAGAGACGATGGCCGGCGGTATGGTGTCGACGGCCGGCAGCGCCACGAAGATCGAGGCTTCGGCCGTGCCGGTGACGTCCTCGAAATTGTAGGCCGAGTCGCAGGCTGCCGCCTCGAAGTAGTAGCGGTGCCCGGGCAGGGCCCCGGCGAGCGAAAACGTGGTGTCGTTGGTGAACGGCGCCAGGGTGTCCCACGCAGCGCTGGTGTCGATGCGGGAAAGGACCCGCCAGGCCTGTATCCCGGACAGCGCGTCCGTGCCCGGGCTCCAGTTCACCGCGAAGGCGGTCGCGAAGGTGGTGTCCGCCGCGAACGGCTTGACCGCGGCGTCGGCCGGCGGCACCGTGTCCCGCCGCGCAACGACTTGGGAGTTGTTGAGGTAGTTCAGGTTGCCCGCGCCGTCCCGCAGCCAGAGGTAGACCGGCAATACTCCGTTGAGCGTCGCCACCGGAAGCCAGAACGTGTCACGGGTCCCGCCCACCATCAGGATGGTGTCGGTGCAGTCGTCGTTGCTGGCCGGCGGCGACCCTGCCTTGAAGTAGGCGCGGACGATGCCGGTGGGATCGACCGGGTTGATCCACCCGACCGGCACGTTCGCCGTCGGGCCGCTCAGCCAGTAGGAAGGATTGAAGCCGTAGATCTGCAGGCTCTCCGGCGCCGCCGGTGGCGTGGTGTCCGGCGCCGCGCCGGTGGTGAAGCTCCAGCTCCCGGGAACGATGGTCGTGTCCAGCGGGTTCCCGGCCGTGTCCGGTGCCGAGAGCACCGACACCGTGTACGTGGTCAGCGGGGCGAGATCGACGTGGCTGAAGGTCGCCTGCAGCGAGTCCGGTGTCCAGCCCACCGTCAGGCCGCCGGGATTCGGATTGAAGCTGTAGGCGAACAGCGCTGTGTCGATGGCCTCGGTGAAGGTCACCGCCACCGACGCGTTCAGCGCCACGCTGGTGGCGCCGTCCGGCGGAACGGCAGCCAGGATCGAGGGACCGGTGGTGTCCGCCGCGATCACCGTGTGGATCGAGGCCGCGTCGCGCCCGGCGGTCAAGCCCAGGGCGTTGGCGAACGGGCCGATCCCGCCCAGGGTGATGCTGCCGCCGTCGCTGTCCAGCCCGGTGTCGCGGGCGGCCACCGCCGGGAACCACCAGGACAGCAGGTCGCCGTCATAGACGCCCGGCACCATCGCCCCCTCGTGCAGCGGCTCGGTGAACCCGGCGGCGAAGTCATGCTGGGTGTAGTTCAAGGCGACCTGGGCGCTGTCGCAGGCGACCGTCGAGGGCGCGAACCGCCAGTACCGCTGCAGGCAGCTGGCGGCGCTGTCGACCTGGGGGTGCGGCTGGTTGACGGCCGAACACTCCAGCTGGCCTCCGGTGGTGACGTTGTACAGCGTCACCGTGGCGGGCGACGAGAGGGCAGTGTCACCCATGGGGTAGGTCACGGTCTGCAGGGCGCCCGGCTGGATGAACCGAGACAGCCGTCCGTCAACGATACCCGCGACATAGTCGAAGGTGGCGCCCGGTCCGACGGCCAGCAGGTTGGCGCCGGTGGCCAGCCGTCCGTTCCACATGCCGAACGCCCCCGTGATGGTGCGGCTGGCATGGAGGCTGAGCGACGCCGGTGAATTGAGCACCAGCCGGGAGGGGCCCCCCGCGGCCGGGAACTCGACATCGCTGGTGGTGTCGACCCCGATCTTCTCGTACCACAACGACCCGGCCGGGCCGTAGGTCAGCCCGGCGCCCAGCAGCCTGCCGGCCTGCTGGCGATAGCCGCCGCGGATCTGCACCGGGGCCGCCAGCATCAGGGGGTACGGGTTGCCCATCACCAGGCTGTCCAACCGGATGACCGAGCCAGGCAGCAGGTTGGATCCGGTGCCGAAGCCGAAGCGCAGGACCGATGTGCTGTCGGCGACCAGGCCGCCGGCGGCGATCTCCAGGCTGTCGCCGATGACCAGCGCGTTGGCGCCGACGCTCAGGCTGCCCTGCATCAGCCGCAGGTTCCTGCCCAGCTGGACCTCAGCCTGCATCTGGCAGGCGGCCGGACGGTCGATCATCAGATGGTGGCCGGAAATCTTTGGCAGGCCGACCGGCGCCGTCGTGCCGCCCAGCAGGGCGATGGTGGTCGCGCCCCCCGGGTTGTCGAGCGCCGCCGCGGCGCCGGCATTGACCGGGCCGTTGATGGTCACGTCGGCGTTGTTGACGACCAGCGTCCCGTTCAGGCCGAGGGTGCCGTTCACCGTCAGCGCGGTGTCGACCACCAGCGTGTCGCCGACGCCGGTCACGGCCAGGTCCCAGAGCACCGCGGGGTCGGCCGGCAGCTCCGGGCCTGAGATGATCGTGCCGCCGCCGCCGTAGCTCAGGCTGGCGACGCCCTGGAACGATGGGATGCCGTTGGCCAGCGACCCGAACGGCGTGCGGGCGATCAGGATGCTGTCCCCGAAGATCAGGCTGTTGCCGCCGGCGTCCAGCACGCCGTTGGCCAGGTCCAGCCGCCGCCGCAGCTGGAAATCGCCGGCCAGGAAGACCGTGGCCGGCCGCTCGATGCTGAGCGTGCCCAGCGTGTCGCTGGACATCACCGGCAGCACGATGTCCCCCGCGCCGGGTGCGATCCGCAGCACCGCGCCGCCCTTGTATCCCAGGACGCCGCCCAGCGGCTGCAGGGTGCCGTTGATGGCCAGCGTGTCGTCGAAGGCCAGCGGGCCCTGCAGCAGCAGGCTGTCGATGACGCTGACGGTCGCCAGCAGCGTCGTCCCGAAGGAGTTCCCCGCGTGCAGCATGCTGACGGTGCCGGCCACCGCGTCCCCGGCCAGTATCGGGCCCGTGCTCTCGTTGACGATGAACCCGGCGTTGGGCCCGAAGATCCTCGGGCCGGAATTCCTGATGCAGCCGGAATCGGCCGCGACCCAGGCGCCCAGGGGATCGCTGAACGAGAGGATGGCGCCGGGCATCAGCACGAACCGTCCCTGGCTGCCCAGTCCCACCGGGCCGGCGGCCTGCAGCGTGTTGCCGGGCTCGACGATGATGTCGACGAATCCGGTCGTGCCATCGCTGCCGGCCATGTAGTCGTGGGTGCCGCCGCCGTCGAAGATCACCGCCGCCGAGTCCGGCCCGGCCGGGCCCGTCCAGCCCTTGCCGGGGGCGCCCTTGGCGATCATGTACACGTAGTTGCCCCGCACCCGCAGGGTGCAGATCGCCGGATCGGAGGGGTCGTGGAGGCGCAGCGGCGGCGAGTTCAGCATCTGGAGATCGCCGTTGATCGTCAGCGTCTTGGCGCCGCCCCGCCCCACCACGACGTCACCTCCCGATTGGATCGTCAAGCCGCCCAGCGTGACGCTCGGCACTGTGTTCGAGCAGATGACCAGCGGCGAGATACCGCCGGTCGAGATCACGTTGAGCTGGCGGGCGGTGAAGCCCGGCTCGGTGGCCACGGTGAAGCCGAACGAGCTGCTCCAGTTCCAGTCGATGATGCCGAACGACTGGCCGATCCCGCCCTTGAACGACGAGGCGTTGTCGATCCTGACGTCGAGCACCGAGGCGTCGTCCCAGGTCGCGATCGGGATGGAGTCGCCGTCGCCGCGGTAATTGTGCAGCGCGCCCGGGCCGTAGACCCACTGGCTGGTCACCGGCTGCTCGTAGCAGGTCATGGTCGACTGGTCGAACACCCCGTTGACCATCACGTCCACGCCCGGCCCGTCGTTGACGGTCAGTATCGATTCGAAGTGGTACAGGGTGCCGTCCACGGCCAGCTGGTCCACGGTCAGCGGCTGCATGATGACCTGCATGGTGTCGCCGGCCTGGACCAGGATGGCGCTGTCGGCGGCGGTGGGGAACAGGGCGTCGTCCGTGTTCTGGGCCCAGGTGCTGCCGCTGCCGTCGGTGCAGATCTCCCAGTCGAGCCCGTAGAACCAGTTGCCGGGATTGGTCGCCGGGTTCGAGCGCCACATGACGTTGGGCACCCGTCCCACCACGTAGATCATCCCCAGGTTGTAGTCGGCCGTGTAGACGTCGCCCTGGGCGTCGACCGCCAGGCCGCGGTAGCCGCCCGATCCGACCAGGTCGATGTTCTCGACCACGGCGTGCAGCGCCGGGTCGAACAGCCGCATCATCATGCCCGGCCCGTTGGTGCAGAGCAGGTACAGCAGCGAGTCGACCGGATTGTACGCCATCTGCTGGACGCCGTCGTCAAGGGGGTAGTCGGCGAGCGAGTCGCCGGCCGTGAAACGGTACAGCAGGGACGGCCCCTGCTTGCCGCCCTTGGCGACGCCGAAGGTCGAGGCGTAGACCGAGCTGTCCCGCGGGCAGTACGCGATGTCCGTGATCGAGAGGCCCATCAGGAACATGGTGTCGACCGTGTTGGTCGCGGCGTCGATGACCCGGACCTCGTTCTGGAGCGGGACGGTGACGTACAGCTTCCCGTTCGCGGCGTTGTACGCCATCCTGCTGGACGCCTCGGCGTTGATCACCTCGGACGAGTCGACGATGGCGTCGGTGGCGCCGTCGATACCGTAGATCCGGCCGTTGGCGATGCCGAACAGCTTGCCCAGCGGTGCGGCGTACAGCAGGTCGCCCCGCACCTCCGTGAACGAACCCAACGGCGCCAGCGTGCTGCTGTTGTAGATCTGGAGGCCGCTCATGATGTGGTCGGCCACGTAGACCTTGTCCTGGGCCGGGTTGTAGGCCAGGTCCGATTCTCCCTGGCCGGTCATCAGGCTGTCGTCGACGGCGTTGGTCGTCCCGTTGATGGCCCACATCCGGGTGCCGTTGTCATGCGTGAACACCCGGCCCGAGCCGGCGGCGTACACCAGCTCCCCGGGCGCCAGCCCCCCGGTGCCGACCTTGGTCAGGTAGGTCTCGGCGCCGGCGTCGATCACGGCCACGCCCTCCTCGGCCATTCCCGTCAGCGAACAGTATACCTTGTTCGCGTCCGGGTTATAGCAGAGGTGGGCCGGTGCGGAGAGCGATGCCAGCAGGTCGATCTGTCCCTTGAGGCCGTGCCTGGCCGCGGCCGGCAGGGCCGATAGCGCCAGGAAGGCAGCGACGATGATCGCATGGCGTTTCATGTTCCCGGTCTCCTATCTATTGGCTTGGAGATTTCGCCCGATTATACTATAATATAGAATATGACGGTCGAAAGTCAATACCAAAACCGCCCCGTGGGATGATGACCCGATGATGCGGCTCCTGCTCCGCACCGCCGCAGCGCTGGCCGCCGGCTACGCCCTGCTGGCGCTGTTCGCCCTGCTGTTCGCCGACTCGATGATCTTCTACCCGCACCGGGCGGAACTCCCCGCCGGCGCGGCCGCGATCGGGCTGCGCGGCGCCGACGGCACCGCGATCTCCGCCGTCCACCTCCGCAACGACGGGGCCCGGTTCACGGTGCTTTACAGCTACGGCAACGGCGACGACCTCGCCGGCGCGCTGCCGTTGCTCGAGGATCTCCGCCGCGCCGGCTTCGCCGTGTTCGCCTACGATTATCCCGGCTACGGCGCCAGCGGCGGCCGTCCCTCGGAACAAGGTGTGTACCGCGCCGTCGAGGCGGCGTACGATCACCTGACCACGGTCGAGCGCCTGCCACCGGGGAGGATCATCGCCTTCGGCCGGTCGCTGGGCGGCGCAGCGGCCGTCGACCTGGCGGCGCGCCGGCCGGTGGCCGCGCTGGTGATGGAGAGCTCCTTCGTCACCGCCTTCCGGGTGATGACCGGGGCGCCGCTGCTGCCGTTCGACAAGTTCCGCAACATCGAGAAGGTCGGGCGCGTGCATTGCCCGGTCCTGTTCGTCCACGGCACCGCCGACCGGACCATCCCCGACTGGCACGGCCGGGCGCTGTTCCACGCGGCCAACCAGCCGAAACGACTGGTCCTGGTCGAGAATGGCGGCCATAACGACCTCTGCCAGGTGGCCGGCACGCGATACCTACAGATCGTGAGGGATTTCGCGGATTCTCTTCCGTGATCCCCGATCACTCGGCACGAATCCGTTTGTGCGCGGAGCGAAGGACCCGGGTCGATCGAGCGGTCACCGTCAACGGCCGGTGGATCCCCTGTCGTTTTGCTCCATCAGCAGCCCCTTGAAATCTGCCGGCAAATTTATTATAATGTCATGTTACCTTTCAACCCCTTGCATCGTATGATTATAGAAGCTCTTTCAGGAACAGGAACATAGGAGAAGCGACATGGACGGCATGACCGACGAGATCAAGCGGCTCAACGACGAGATCGAGAAGCGCAGCATCATCGTCCAGACCATCACCGCCGAGATCGGCAAGGCCATCGTCGGGCAGCAGCAGGTGGTCAACCGGCTGCTGGTCGGCCTGCTGGCCAACGGCCACGTGCTGATCGAGGGGGTGCCGGGCCTGGCCAAGACCTACGCGGTGCGCACCGTGGCCGCGGCCATCAGGGCCCGCTACCAGCGGATCCAGTTCACGCCCGACCTGCTGCCGGCCGACATCATCGGCACGCAGATCTACAACCAGAAGACCGGCGAGTTCACCACCAGCAAGGGGCCGATCTTCGCCAACCTGATCCTGGCCGACGAGATCAACCGCACGCCGCCCAAGGTGCAGAGCGCGCTGCTGGAGGCGATGCAGGAGCGGCAGGTGACCATCGGCGAGCAGACCTTCAAGCTGGACGACCCGTTCCTGGTGCTGGCCACCCAGAACCCGATCGAGCAGGAGGGCACCTACCCCCTGCCCGAGGCGCAGCTGGACCGGTTCCTGCTCAAGGTCAGGATCGGTTACCCCAGCCGGGACGAGGAGAAGGAGATCGTCGAGCGGATCGCGGTCAAGGGCGAGCCCCAGATCAAGGCCGTCACCGACCCCAGGGACATCGTGGCGGCGCGCGAGCTCTGCAAGTCGATCTACGTCGACCCCAAGATCAAGGACTACATCGTCGACCTGGTGTTCGCCACCCGCGAGCCGGAGAAGTACGGGCTGGCCGACCTCAAGCCGCTGCTGCGCTTCGGCGCCTCGCCCCGGGCCTCGATCAACCTGACCACCACCGCCCGGGCCCTGGCATTCCTCAAGCGGCGCGGCTTCGTCATCCCCGAGGACGTCAAGGAGCTGGCGCCCGACGTGCTGCGCCACCGCATCATCCTGTCGTACGAGGCCGAGGCCGAGGAGGTCACCACCGACGACGTCATCAGGAAGATCCTGGCCGGCGTCGAGGTTCCCTGATCCCTCAACGGTTTGAAACTGTTTCAAATCGTTTGAACCGTTTTAAAACCGCCGGATGTTGTCTCCCGACATCATAAAAAAGCTGCGGCAGATAGAGATCCGCACCAACCGGATCGTCAACTCCACCTTCGCCGGCGAGTACA
Organism: Candidatus Edwardsiibacteriota bacterium; assembly: GCA_025453955.1. Lineage (GTDB taxonomy): Bacteria > Edwardsbacteria > AC1 > AC1 > EtOH8 > UBA2255. The sequence goes on along the minus strand of JALOPJ010000027.1, from coordinate 6,018 downwards.
AGTCCACCTTCAAGGGCACCGGCATGGAGTTCGTCGACGTGCGCGAGTACCTGCCGGGCGACGACATCCGCGCCATCGACTGGAAGGTGACCGCCCGGATGGGCCGGCCCTTCGTCAAGAAGTTCGTCGAGGAGCGCGAGCTGACGGTGATCCTCTGCGTCGACGCCTCCGGCTCCGGCCACTTCGGCACCCGGGGGCGGCTCAAGCTGGAGCAGGCGGCGCGGGTGGCGGCCACCCTGGCGTTCTCGGCGGTGCGCAACAGCGACAAGGTCGGCCTGCTGTTCTTCACCGACCGGGTGGAGAAGTACGTCCCGCCCCGCAAGGGCCGCCTCCACGTGATGCGGCTGGTGCGCGACATCCTGCGCTTCCAGCCGGCGCACCGGGGCACCGCGCCCACCGCCGCGCTGGAGTTCCTGATGCGGGTGCTCAAGCGCCGCGCCATCGTCTTCCTGATCAGCGACTACGCCGGCGCCGGCTTCGCGCCCGCCGCCGTCCGCACGCCGCTGGGCATCGCCGCCCGGCGCCACGACCTGGTGGCGGTGACCATCACCGACCCCGCCGAGGGCGAGCTGCCGGACGCCGGGCTGGTCGAGTTCGAGGACGCCGAGAGCGGCGCGCTGGTCACGGTGGACACCGGCGACCGGCGCCTGCGCGAGGGGTTCCGGGTGCACGCCCGGCGCCAGGCCGAGGCCCGCGACCGGCTGCTGGCCTCGCTCGGCGTCGACGCCATCGCCCTGGACACCCGCGAGGACTTCACCCCCAAGCTGCACCGGTTCTTCCGGCTGCGGGCGCAGCGCTTCCACTGACATGACGCGATGATCCCGTTGATCCTGACATTCCTGGCCGCCGCCCAGTTGGCCGGCCCGCCCTCGGTGAAGACCGGGTACCTGCCCGGGCGCCTGACCGTGGGCGACCGGTTCACCGTCACCTACACGGTCGCCTGCGCCAACAGCGCCACGGTGCTCGGCCCGTTCTCGGATTCGCTGGGTCCGTTCGTGATCACCGGCCAGGCGCTGAAGACAAAAACGCACCAGGGATACAACGACAACATCTACGCCCTGACCTTCGCCGGGTTCAAACCGGGCGAATCCGCCGTGCCCCCGCTGCGGTTCCTGGTCCAGACCGGCGACAGGACGGACACCGTGGCCAGCGATCCGGTCAAGATCACGATCGCCAGCGTGCTCTCCCCCAAAGCCGAGGACATCAACGAGATCAAGCCGCCGTTCGCCTTCCCCAACCATTGGCTGTGGCTGATCCCCGCGGCCGTCCTCCTGCTGGCCGTGGCCGCCCGCCTGGGATGGGTGCTATTCCGCCAGCTGCGACGCATCCGGGAACTGGCGGCCGCGCCGCTGTCCCCCTGGGACGAGGCCCTGGCGGCGCTGGACGGACTGCCGTGGAACGGGTGGCTGGCCGACGGGCGGGTCCAGCTCTATTATTATTCGCTCTCCGAGATCCTCAAGCGCTACATCGAGCGCCGCTACGGATTCAACGCGGCCGAGCAGACCTCCACCGAGATCATCGCCGAGATGAAGCGCCTGAAGACGCCGTTCCGCGACGAGTTCGTCGATTTCATCAGGCGGGCCGACCTGGTCAAGTACGCCAAGCACCAGCCGACGGCGGCGGAGCTGCCGGAGGCGATCGAGACCGTGCGCGGGATGGTGCTCCGCTCGCGCCCGGCCGACCCGGCGTCCGGGCCGGCCGCGCCACAGGGAGCCGCATGAGGTTCGCGTCCCCGTGGTACCTGCTGCTGCTGGTCCCGTTGGCCGGCCTGCTGTGGCTGGAACTGCGCAAGCGGCGCGGCGCCGTCCTGTTCTCCGACACCTCGTTCCTCGCGGCCCACGCCGGCCGCGGCGCCTGGCACCGGCGCATCGCGGTGTTCCTGACCTTCTCCTCGCTGCTGCTGATGGTGCTGGCCCTGGCCCGGCCGCAGCGGGGACGGGTCCTCGAGCAGACCGAGGCCAAGGGCGTGGACATCATGCTGTGCCTGGACGTCTCCGAGACCATGTCGTTCCCCGACTTCAGGCCCGACCGCCTCTCCGCTGCCAAGCAGCGTGCCCGGGAGTTCATCGCCCGGAGGCCCGGCGACCGCTTCGGCCTGGTGATCTTCGCCGCCGGCTCGATGGTGCAGTGCCCCCTCACCGGCGACCGCGCGCTGCTGGACGCGATCATCGACCGCCTGGCGGTCGGCACCATCGATCCCCGGGCCACCGCCGTCGGCATGGGGCTGGCGTCGGCCGTCAACCGGATCAAGGGTTCGCGGACCAAGGACAAGGTGATCGTGCTGTTGACCGACGGGCTCAACAACAGCGGCGAGATCGACCCGGTGACCGCGGCCAGGGTCGCCCAGAGCTACGGCATCAAGGTGTACTGCATCGGCGTCGGTTCGCAGGGGCCCGTCACCGTGATGGTCAACACCATCTTCGGCCCGCAGCCCCAGCAGGTACGGCTCGACCTCGACATGAAGACCCTGGACGAGGTCGCCGCCATCACCGGCGGACAGTCGTTCCTGGCCACGGACGACGAGGGGCTGAGGGTGATCTACGACGAGATCGACGCGATGGAACCGACCACCTACAAGGTGAACCGGCACACGGTCTACTCCGAACGGGCGCAGCTGTTCCTGGTCCCGGCGGCGCTGTTGTTCCTGCTGTCGCTGCTGTTCACGGCCGTCATCATGAGGAAACTGCCGTGATCCGCTGGGCCGCGCCGCACTACCTGTACCTGCTGCTGGCGGTCCCCGTCCTGGCCGCCCTGCTGGCGCTGGGCGCCTGGCTGAAGCGGCGGCAGTACCGCAGCCTGGCCGATCCCGAGCTGGTCCCCCGCCTCACCGTCAGCTACCGCGGATCGCTGGCGCTGCTGAAATCCGTCCTGCTGGTCGCGGCCTTGGCGTTCCTGGCCGTCGCCCTGGCCCGGCCCCGCTGGGGCGAGAAGCTGCAGGTCTACAAGGGACGCGGCATCGACATCGTGATCGCGCTGGACGCCTCCAAGAGCATGCTGGCGACGGACCTCCGGCCCAACCGGCTGGAGCGCGCCAAGGGCGCGATGGTCCAGCTGCTGGACGCGCTCTCCGCCAACCAGGTGGCGATCACCCAGTTCGCCGGCGACTGCTACGTGCTCTGCCCGCTGACCCCGGACGTCGAGGCGGCCAAGCTGTTCCTCGACCTGGTCGAGCCCGGCAACGTGCCCCGGCCCGGCACCAACATCCAGCGCGCCATCGAGGTGTCGTCGTCGCTGTTCGATCCCAGGGAGGACAGCGACAAGGCGCTGGTGCTGATCACCGACGGCGACAACCTGGAGGGCGACCCCATGGCCGCGGCCCAGGCCGCCGCGGCGCAGGGCGTGCGGATCTTCGCGGTGGGGGCCGGGACGCTGGAGGGCTCGACCGTGCCCGGCGGCGCCGGCGGCACATCCTACAAGAAGGACACGGACGACAAGCTGGTGATCTCGCGCCTGGCCGAGCGGATGCTGCTGGTGATGGCCAAGGCCACGGACGGCCGCTACTTCCGGACGGAGACCATGGATCCCGGCGAGCTGGCCGCGGCCATCGACCGGCTGAAGAAGAAGGAGATCGGCGGCGGCGGGTTCGTGGAGTACGAGGAGCGCTACCAGGTGTTCCTGGCGATCGCCTTCGCCCTGGCATTCTGCGGCGTGCTGGTCAGCGACCGCCGCGGCCGCTGGTTCGACGCCGTGCGCCTGCCGCGGGTGCTGGAACGGCTATCCCGGCGGTCGCCGCTGCCGCTGCTCTTCGTGCTGGCTGCATTATGCGCCGGTCCGAGCGCCCTCGCCGGGGTCGGCGCCGACATGCGCGAGGGGAACAAGCTAGTGGATAGGGGCCGCTATGACGAGGCGCTCCGCAAGTACCAGGAGGCCCTGGTGCGGGAGCCGGACAACGTCAAGATCCACTACAACATCGCCCGGGCGCTGTACAAGGCGGGGAAATACCCCGAGGCCGTCTCGGAGTACCAGCTGTGCATGCTGACCAAGGACGCCAAGCTCCAGGCCCGGACCATGTACAACATCGGCAACTGCCAGTTCCGCCAGCAGCGGCTGGACGCCGCCATCGCCGCCTACACGGCCTCCCTGCTGCTGGACCCCAGGGACACGCAGGCCAAGCAGAACCTGGAGTTCTGTTTGAAGGAAAAGGAAAAACAGGGCCAGCGCGATTCGACCAAGCAAGACCAACAACAGCAGCAACCGCAGCCCCAGGCCCGGGATCGTCAGCCGCAGGCCAACCCCCAGCCCCAACCGGGCGGGATCAGCAAGGGACAGGCCGACCGCATCCTGCAGGCCCTGCAGAACAAGGAGACCGAGGACCGGAAGAAACAGCAGAAACGGGCGTCCCAACAGGAATCGGTCGAGAAGGACTGGTGACGGGCCCGGCCATATGAGCGACATCGGATGAAGCGCATCCTGACACTCCTCTTGTTCCTCACCCCGCTCCTGCCTGGCGCGCTGGCGGCCGCGGGGCTGGAGTTCAGCGCCTCGGTCGACCGCACCGCCGTGGGGCTGGGCGACCCGTTCACCCTGCAGCTGACCGTCAACGGGGAGAACCTCTCCTCGGTGCCCCGCCCGGAGCTGCCCGCCCTCCCCGATTTCGATCTGCTCGGCCAGACCCAGTCGTCGTCCACCAGCATCCAGATCGTCAACGGGCAGATGCGGAAGCAGGCGACGGTCACCTTCATCTATACCCTCAGCGCCAAACAGCTGGGTTCCGCGACGATCTCGGCCTGCAGGCTGACCTATGCCGGCACGGAGTACCGGAGCCAGCCGATCGAGATCACCGTGGTCAAGTCCTCGCCGGCGCCGGCCGCGCCCCGGCAGCGCGCCCCCGGCTTGCCGGCCCAGGAGAGCGGGATCCAGGTCGATGGCAATGTCCTGCTCGCGGCCTCGGTCGACCGCCGCACCGTCTACGTGGGGGAGCAGGTCACCATCAGCTATGAGCTGCTGAGCCGCTTCACCATCGACCAGGTCGGCCGCCTGATCCCGTCCTACGGCGGTTTCTGGTCGGAGAACGTCGCCGATCCGCTGGCATCGCGGCAGCTCGGCTTCGACCGCCGCACCGTCGACGGCAAGGCGTTCCTGGCCGGGCTGGTGCGAAAGGACGCCTTGTTCCCGATGTCGGACGGCGAGCTGACGGTCAAACCGCAGGAGCTGGAGGTGGCCGTCGCCGTGCAGCGGAGTTTGTTCGATTTCGGTTCGAGCCGGGCGGTCAAGGCCCGCTCCAAGCCGCTGTCCATCACGGTGCTCCCCCTGCCCGAAGGGAAGCCCGCCGCCTTCAGCGGGGGCGTCGGGCAGTTCTCCGTCAGCTCGTCGCTGGACCGCACCGCCACCAGCAACAGCGAACCGCTCACCCTGACGATCAAGCTCTCCGGCACCGGCAACATCCGGCTGGTCGAGAAGCCGGTGATCCCGCCGGTGCCGGGGCTGCAGATCCTCGATCCCGAGGTCAAGGAGGACATCCGGTCCTCGGGCGGGGTGATCAAGGGCACCCGCACCTTCCGCTACCCCATCATCCCGCAGGCCGACGGCAAGTTCGTGATCCCGGCGGTCGGCATCGCGTTCTTCGATCCGGCGGCCAAGGCCTACCGCACCGTTTCCACCGAGCGGTACGAGTGCACAGCCACCGGCTGCGTCCGGAACACGTCGGTGGTCGAGGCCACCGGGCTGAAGGTGCTGGGCAGCGACATCAACCACATCAAGCCGGACGCCGCGGCGCGGCGGATGCATCCCGCGGTACCGTCCCGCTGGCTGTGGGCCGTGTACGTCCTGTCGTTCGGCCTGATCGGCGGCTCGTTCTGGCTGCGCGGCTACCGCGACCGCCTGGCCAGCGACCGGGGCTTCGCCCGCAGGGCCCGATCATCGGGGCTGGTGCGCCGGCGGCTCAAGGCGTCGGCGGCGCTGCTGAGGAACCACGACCTGCCGGGTTTCTACGCGGCGCTGACGCAGGCGGTGGCCGGCTACGCCGGCGACCGGTTCGACCTGGACACCCAGGCCATGACCAAGGAGCAGCTGCGGGAC
>JALOPJ010000026.1 GCA_025453955.1 Candidatus Edwardsiibacteriota bacterium | reverse complement strand
CTCGGCCTGCTTGAACTGCGGCTGGACCTCGTCCAGGTAGGCGTCGAACAGCGCCTTGGCGTCCTGGTCGGCGGTGTCGACCGTGGACATCACGTACAGGCGGTTGTAGACCTCGTCGACCAGCGAGTGGATCGCCGACCAGTCCGCCATCCAGGCGTCGACGGTCTGCGCGGTAAGCGCCCGTTGCTCGAGATCGTTGTAGTACGGCTCGATCTCGGCCCACGGCCATGACAGCAGGTCTTTCGCGTCCTTGGGAAGCGATGAGAACATTACGGATCCTTTCATCATTATTGGAGCGTCGGCGGTCACTTCAATTCCGCCACGGTCACGCCGTCCTGGCCCTCGTTCCACTCGCCCAGGCGGAACGACCTGACCCGCTTGTCCCTGGCCAGCGCCTCCTTGACCACCTTGCGCAGCACGCCGGTGCCCTTGCCGTGGACGATCCGCACCTGGCCGATGCCCAGCAGCACCGCCTGGTCCAGGTACTGGTCGAGTTTTTCCAACGCCTCCTCGGCGTGATACCCCAGCAGATGGAGCTCCATCGGAAAGCTCGTTTCCCCGTCGGCGCCGGCCACGTTCACCGCGCTGAGCTCGAACGTTTTGGGCCCCAGCATCCTGACGTCCCCGCGCTTCAGCGACATCCGCACCCCGCCCACCTGGACCTTCAGCTTGCCGCCGCCGTCGGGCGGGACCTCCACCACGCCCTCCTTGCCGATGCTGGCCACGAACACCGCATCGCCCACGGCGAACCGGTGGCCGGGATCGAAGGCGCCCCGCTCGGGCTGCCGGCCGCTTTCGTGTTCCGGCGTCAGGATCGCGCGCTCGGTGTCGCGCAGCAGTTCCCGCGCCCCGCGGATGCTCTGCTTCGAGGCCTGCTCGCTCTTGATCGCGGCCACGGCCAGCTCGGCCGCGCTGCGGGCCCTGGCCAGGACCTCCGCCGCCTCGGCCTCGGCCCGGGCCTTGAGGCCCCGGAGCTCCTCCTTGACGCCCTTGACCTTGCCCTCGTACTCGCCGCGGATGCGCTCGGCCCGGTCCAGCTGTTCCGCGGCCTCGCGCTGCTTCTGCTCCATCTCCCGACGGGCCTGTTCCATCTGGGCCAACAGCGACTCCAGCTCCGTCGACTTGGCGTCGATCCGGGCGCGGGCGGCCTCGATCACGCGTTGCGGCACGCCCAGCCGCGAGGCGATCTCGATGCCGTAGCTCGATCCCGGCACGCCCAGTCGCAGGCGGTAGGTGGGCACCAGGTTGGCGCGGTCGAATTCCATCGCGGCGTTGCGCATCGCCGGGTGGTCCTGGACGAACGCCTTGAGCGCGCCGTAGTGCGTGGTGGACAGCGTCAACGGCCCGCGCTCGGCCAGGTCGGACAGCACCGCGATGGCCAGGGCCGAGCCCTCGGCCGGCTCGGTGCCGACGCCGACCTCGTCCAGCAGCACCAGCGAGGCCGGCGTCACCGCCTCCAGGATCGCGGCGACCTGCCGGACGTGCGAGGAGAAGGTCGACAGCGACTGGGCGATCGACTGCTCGTCGCCGATGTCGCAGTAGACGTCGTCGAACAGCGGCAGCGTGCTGCCGTCCCCGGCCGGCACCTGCAGTCCGCTCTGGTGCATCAGCGCCAGCAGGCCGACGGTCTTCAGCACCACGGTCTTGCCGCCGGTGTTGGGCCCGGTGATCACCAGCAGGGTCTTGCCGTCGCCGAACTCGATGTCCAGCGGCACCGGGTCGGCCAGCGCCGGATGCCGGGCCTGGGACAGCCGCAGGTAGCGCGTGGCGCAGGCCACCGGCCGGACGCAGCGCCAGTCCAGCGCCAGCTGGGCCTGGGCGAACAACAGGTCCAACTGCCCGATCAGATCGATGTTGCGCAGCAGGGCGTCGCAGTGCTGCTGCACCTCGGCCGAGAATGCCTGCAGGATGCGCTCCAGCTCGTGCTGCTCGGCCGACTGCAGCTCGCGCAGCCGGTTGTTGAGCTCCACGGTGGCCAGCGGCTCGACGAACACGGTGGCGCCGGAGGCCGAGGTGTCGTGGACGATGCCCTTGATCCTGCCCTTGGCCTCGGACCGCACCGGGATCACGTAGCGGCCCTCGCGCAGGGTGACGATGTTCTCCTGCAGCGACGACGAGTGCTCGCCGATCATCGCGTCCAGCTTGTCGCGGATCCGGCCCCGCGCCACGTCCTGCTCCTTGCGGACCCGGAACAGCTCCGGGCTGGCGCGGTCGGCGATCCGGCCGTCCGGCTCGATCGACCTGTCGATCCGCTCCTCCAGCTCCTTGAACGCGGTCAGGCCGCCGGCCAGCCGGGCCAGGCCGGGGACCTCGTCGCGGCGGACCGTGACGGACGACTTGGCCTGGCGGGCGATGAACAGGTGGCGCGACAGCGCCAGCAGCGCCGTCGGCTCCAGCAGGGCGCCCTGGTCCCGCAGCAGCTCCAGCGGCCCGCGCACCTCGTGCTCCAGCCCCAGGTCCAGCCGGACGCCGGACTCCAGCAGCGTGCGGGCCTCGGCGGTCAGCTCCTGCCGCTCGGCGACGACCTCGGCGCTGGACGACGGCGCCAGCGCCGCCGCCAGCCCCTTGCCGTAGGGCGTGGCCGAACGCTTGCCCAGCGCGTCGCGCACCAGGTCGAATTCCAGGATGGCCAGCGAATGTCGGTTCATCGGTCGAACCGCGAGATCAGGTCGACGGTGTAGCGCCCCAGCGGCCGCAGTTCGGACAGCAGCAGTCCGCCGATGACGACGGCCATGCCGGCCAGCTTGGCGGCCGAGAACCGCTCGTCCAGCAGCAAGAACGAGAAGCCCGCGGTCAGCGCCGGGATCAGGTAGGTGAACAGGTTGACCCGCGCGATGCCCAGCGCCCGCACCGCCGTGGTCAGCAGCACGAAGGCCAGCGTCGACGGGAACACGGCCAGCAGCACCAACGCCATCGCCTGGTGCGAGGCGGGCCGGGCGGCGGCGAAGTGGCCGGCGTCGAACAGCAGGAACAGCGGCAGGAAATACAGCAGACCGATCATGTTCTGGTAGCGCACGACGGTGAGGGATGAGTAGCGCAGCGACAGCCTGCGCAGCACCAGGCCGTAGCCTGCGGCCGCGGCCACGGCCAGCGCCATCAGCGCGAAGCCCCGGCCCGATGCCGACCAGTCGGATGCGCCGTCCAGCGCGATCAGCGCCACCCCGCCGAACGACACCGCCAGCCCCGCCATGGTCAGGCGCGACAGGCGCTCCCGCAGCAGCAGCACGGCGGCCAGCGCCGTCGCCAGCGGGATGGTGGCGACCAGGACCGACGCCACCGACGAGGAGACGTAGAGCAATCCGAAGCTTTCTCCCAGGAAGTAGCAGAACGGCTCCAGGAACGCCAGCAGCAGGAAGTGGCGCCGGTCGCCCGCGGCGATCGCCTCGCGCGGGCCCAGGAAGCGGGTGACCAGCCACAGCAGCGCCGTGGCCAGGGCCAGCCGCAGGGTGATCACGGTCAGCGGCCGGTAGCACCCGTAGACCACCTTGGTCCAGATGAACGACAGGCTCCAGCAGAGCATGGCGCCGAGGGTCGCCAGGTAGACCGGCGGGCCGGCAGCAGCGGGGCGGTTGGCCGTCGTCATGATCGCCGGCGGGGTCAGATCGGCTTGAGGTCCTGCACCTTTTTCGGCTCGGGCTGCTGCTGGAAGTCCTGGTACAGCTCCCTGGCCCTGGGCCACAGGCCCTTGGTCTTCTGGTACACCCAGGGCGCGACCTTGCGGACGGTGCGGATGGCGGCGGAGCGGTCCATCCTGCGCGCCACCTCGGCGGGCAGCGGCACCAGCGCCAGCAGCATCAGCAGGATCGAGACCACCAGGGCGCCCTTGAACAGGCCGACGGCCATGCCGCCCAGCTTGTCGGCGAAATCCAGCGGCGAGGCCTTGACGGCCTTTGCCAGCAGCCAGCCCACCAATGTGATCGCGCCGAAGGCAGCGAGGAACATCACGATGAAACCAATGGTCGGCGCCACGGCGGCGGACAGTTTCGGAAACGTTCCTCGGAGCACTCCCGCCGCCGCCCCGTGCGACAACAGGGCGAAGAAGAACGCCACCACCAGCGCGATGATGCCCGCGATCTCCTGCACCAGCCCCTTCTTGAATCCCAGCAGCACCGCCGCGGCCAGCAGCGCGATGATGACGATGTCGACCCAGTTCATGGTCCCGTCCGCCGTTGTGTTGTCGGATGCGCGGCGCTCACCGCACCAGCTGCACCAGCAGCGACGGCGCCGCACCGCCGGCAGCCAGCCGGCAGCAATAGACCCCAGCCGCGGCCCGGCGGCCGCGATCGTCCCGGCCATCCCACCGCGCCGTGTGTCGGCCGGCCGGCAGCGTTCCGTCCACCAGCGTGCGCACCCGTTGTCCGGCGACGTTGTACAGCGCCAATCTCACCGGCCCCTCCACCGGCACATCGAAGGCGAACGTCGTGGCCTGACGGAAGGGGTTCGGGCTGTTGCGTTGCAGGGATGCGCCGAGCGGCGCACCCGGAGAACCGGGATCGCCCGCCACGCCCAGGGGCTTCTGCCCGGTGATGTTGGAGAATGCCGTCTCACAGCAGGTGTCGGCGCCGCAGACCGCGGTGATCGCGTAATAGTGCATCACTCCGGCCGTCAACCCGGTGTCGGCGTACATGGTGTCGTCGATGACCGCGGCGTTCACCCGGAGGAACGGTCCGGACGTGGAGAAGCTTCGATAGACGTTGTACCCGGCCACCCCGGCCGGATCGGCGGTGAAGCGGGCCCAGACCGGCGTCAGCTGGTGAAACCCTTTGACGACCCGCTTGAGCTGCGGAACCTGGCTGGTCAGGACCTTGAGCACCAGGTTGTCGGGGTCGATCAGCAGCCGTTGGATCGGCAGCGTATCGGTCACCGTCCACTGCTGGAACGGCAGGCTGTCCCAGACCGTGGTCCGGCGCAGCCCCGCCGCGGTGCTGCAGGCGACGACGATGGGCATGGTGTACGGCTCGCCGGTCGTCGACGTCTGGGTCAACCGCAGGATCGCCGACAGGCTGTCCGGATGGGTGCGGTGGTAGACGACGGCGCCGTAGGCGGGATGGCCCGCCCGGTGCACCCACTGGTCGAAGAACCAGCCCAGCGCCGCTCCGTAATGGTGTTCGGCGATCCGCTGGAAGTCGGCGGTGACGGCGGTGCCCTGGGCGAAGCTGTCGCGGTAGGCCCGCATCATCGGGAAGAACAGCGGATCGCCCAGCACGCCCCGCAGCATCTGCGTCACCCAGGCCCCCTTGGCGTATTCCATCGAGTAGTCGTAGATCAACGCCATCGGCGGATCGTAGATCGGATAGGTCAGTGCGTTGCCGGACAGCGCCTGGGAGAATGCGGAGGCCATGTACTGCCCCGGCGCGTTCCCGGTGAGGCGTTCGTAATAGAGCGCCTCGCAGTAGCTGGCGAAGCCCTCGTTCAGCCAGATGTCGGCCCAGGTGCCGCAGGTCACCAGGTCGCCCCACCACATGTGCGACAGCTCGTGGGCGATGCCGTACTGGTCGTTGCCGGTGACCCAGCCGCGGTGGATGGTGGTCATGCCCTGGTTCTCCATCCCGCCGAACATGAACGGCGCCACCGCGGCCATGCCGTACTTGGCGAAAGGATACGGCCCGAACAGGCCCGTGAAGGCATCCATCATGCCCGGCACGGTGGCGAACACCGTGCGCGACGCCGCCGAATCGACGGGCCAGACGTAGTACTCCAGCGGCACCGTATCGCCGGCGGCGGTGCGTGCCGTGTCCGACCAGTGCGCGTACTGCGAGACGTGGAACGCCATCAGATAGGTGGCGATGGCGCGGTCCTCGCGCCAGGTCCAGGTGGTCCGGCCGCCGGCGCACACGGTGTCCGTCAGCAGGCCGTTGGCCGCCACCGCGTAGCCGTCCGGGACCGTGACGGAGAAGGCACAGCCCGAGTCGGCCTTGTCCCACGGCTCGTCGAAGCAGGGCATCCAGCACCTCGCATCCTGGGGCGCGCTCACCGTGTAGGCCACCGGCTTCAGGGCCTCCCCGCCCTGCGGGTACCAGTAGTAGCCGCGCCGCGCCGTGCCGCGGTTGCCCAGCCGATAGTGGATGTCCAGGGCGAAGTGCCCGCCCGCGCCGGCCGGGGCGATGCCGGCGTACAGCGTGTCGTTGGCGATCCGGAACCCGCGGGCAGCGCCGTCCTGGAGCACCGAGTCGACGGCCAGGTCCGCGCAGTTGAGCGCCACCGTGTCCAGCCCCGCCGCGCGGGCCATCGCGCTGATCCGTTGGCGTCCCCAGAGCGAGTCGTTGGCCATCGTCACCGCCAGGTCCAGCGAATAGGACATCACGTCATAGGCATGGGAGGAGTCGAACCTGGCCGGCGCGGTCCGCAGCGGCGGCCGGGTCTCGGGCGCGTCCGCCGCGAAGGCGCCCGCCGTCCCCAGCAGGGACAGCAGGACCAACAGGGAACGGTTCATCGGGAGCTCCCTTCCGACCGGTTCGCGGTCATTCCATCTCTCCCAGCTCGTGCAGCACCAGCGCCGACAGCAGGATGCCGGCCGACTCCGACCGCAGCCGGCGCGGTCCCAGCGAGACCACCTGGGCCTTCTTCTCCCGGGCCAGGTCCCTTTCCTTGTCCGAGAACCCGCCCTCGGGCCCCACCAGGCACAGCACCTTGCGGATCTCGTGCTTGGCGGACCGCACGGTCTGGCGCAGCGAGTTGCGCCTCTCGCCCTCGTCGGCCATCAGCACCAGGTCGTAGTCGTCCGCCCGTTTCATCAAATCGTCGAACCCGGTGAAGGGCGCGATCTCCGGCAGCCAGGAGCGCAGGCTCTGCTTCATCGCGGCCACGGCGATCCGTTTCCAGCGCTCCAGCTTGTGACCCTCGGGGTCGTCCTCGAAGCCGGGCAGCGGCGGGGCCTGCCGTTCCTCCGCCCCGCGCACCACGGAGTGTTCCGTCACCAGCGGGATGAAGCCGTACAGCCCCAGCTCGGTGCCCTTCTCGATCACGAAGTCCATCCGCTGGCCCTTGGGCACGGCCTGGGCCAGGGTGACGCGCTTGATGGCCTCGTTGCTGCGGCGGCGCCGGGCGTTGATCTGCGCGGTGACGGCGTGGTCGGACACCGCCGCCAGGAAGCACTCGTACTCCACGCCGGTGCCGTCGGTGAACACCAGCTTGTCGCCCTTCTTGTGCCGCAGCACCCGGGCGATGTGGCGGGCCTCCTCGCCGGTGACCGTCAGCTTGTGCTCGGAGACGTCCCCGGGCGAGACGAAGAAGAATTCTTGCATGCTCGTCAGCAGTGTACGATCAGACATCAAGGCACGCGGCATACGTACCCGGTGTTCGCGGTTCCCGCCATCAGCGATTTTGCCGGGCTCAGGAGCCGCCCGGAATTTCTTGTGTTGCCGTCATCCTGCCAGGCGCGTTCAAGAAATTCAGGCGACGGATATTATCCCTTCAAGGAATCGCTGGGCGGAAAGACTTCTTTGGTTACTTTCTTGGTCACAAGAAAGTAACACGGAATCATTCCTCCCGTTCCGCCTCGATCTTGTGCGGCCCCGGGACCTTGGCGTCGCCGGACTCGCCCAGCGCCTTCAGCAGTTTCTTCTCCTCGGCGGTGAGCCTGCCCGGCACGAAGACCTCCACCCGCACCAGCTGGTCGCCGGAGCCCGACGAGTTGACGTGCGGCAGGCCCTTGCCCCGCATCCGGAAGATCTTGCCCGAGGGCGTGCCGGCCGGGACCGACAGCTCGGCCGAGCCGTGCAGCATCGGCACCTTGACCTTGGCGCCCAGCGCGGCCTGCGCGTACGAGAGGTAGACGCCGACCACCACGTCGTCGCCGTGGCGGGAGAACAGCGGGTGCTCGCGCTCCTCGATGTGGACGATCAGGTCGCCGCTGGATCCGCCCTTGGCGCCGGCGTGGCCCTGGCCCCGCATCGGGATGTAGTTGCCGTGGGCCGCGCCGCCCGGCACCTTGACCTGGATGGTGGCGTCCTTCTTGACCCGGCCGTCGCCGCCGCAGGCCTTGCAGGGGTTGGTGACGATCTTGCCCTCGCCGCCGCACTGGGGGCAGGCCTGGACGTTGATGAACTGGCCGAACATGGAGCGCGACACCTGGCGCACCTCGCCCGCGCCCTTGCAGGTGGGGCAGTCCTTGACGTCGGCGCCGGACAGCACGCCCGAGCCGTGGCACTCCTTGCACGACTCCTGCCGCTTGAGCTGGATGGTCTTCTCCACGCCGGTGGCGATCTCCTCCAGCGTCAGCGGCAGGCGGATCTGCAGGTCGCCGCCGCGGCGGTCGCGGGCCCCGCCCCGCCGCCGGCCCCCGCCCGCCCCGCCGCCCATGAACAGGTCGAAGATCGACTCAGCGCCGCCGCCGCCGCCGAACAGCGAGCCGAAGATGTCCTGCAGGTCGTCGGCGTGGTGGAAGTCGCGGCGGAAGTCGAAGCCGCCCGCGCCGAACGACGGGTCGACGCCGGCATGGCCGAACTGGTCGTACTTGGCGCGCTTGTCCTTGTCCATCAGGACCTCGTAGGCCTCGGAGATCTCCTTGAACTTCTCCTCGGCGGCCTTGGGGTCGTCGCGGTTCATGTCCGGATGGAACTTCTTGGCCAGGGCGCGGTAGGCGGCCTTCACCTGGTCGGGCGCGGCGGTCTTGGGGACGCCCAGGACTTCGTAGTAATCGCGTTTGGTGGCGGGCATGGAATATTTCAATATTCGAGAGCTATGATGCCGATGGATTCCCGCGTGCGCGGGCATGACGCGGACGGACCATACGGACAGGAACGTTGCGAAGGGGAGAAGCGACTGATCCAGTCACTCCTCCCCTTGTCGCATATTAGCATTTCGGATTTCGTGCTTGGGATTTCCGTCCCGCGGCGCCGTGTCGCCGCGGGACGGAAGTTTACTTCTTCTCGTCGTCGACCACCTTGAAGTCCGCGTCCTCCGGCCCCTCGGGCTTGGCCTGTTCGCCGCCGCCGTTGCCGCCCATCTCCGGCCCTCCGGGCTGGCCGGGTTGACCGGGCTGTCCCTGCGGGCCCTTGGCGTACACCGCCTCGCCGATCTTGTGGGCCGCCATGGAGAGCTCCTCGGAGGCCTGCTTGATGGCGTCGACGTCGTCCTTGGAGAGCGCCGCCTTGAGCTTGGTCACCGCCTGGTCGATCTCGGTGCGGTCCTCGGTCTTGACCTGCGAGCCGTACTCGCGCAGCATCTTCTCGGTGTTGTAGACCAGCGCGTCGGCCTGGTTGCGGGTCTCGATGGCCGCCTTCTTCTTGGCGTCGTCGTCGGCGTGGACCTCGGCGTCCTTCTGCATCTTGTCGATCTCCTCCTTGGTCAGCCCCGAGGACGAGGTGATCTTGATGCTCTGCTGCTTGCCGGTGCCCAGGTCCTTGGCCGAGACGTGCAGGATGCCGTTGGCGTCGATGTCGAAGGTGACCTCCACCTGCGGCACGCCGCGCGGCGCCGGCGGGATGCCCACCAGGTCGAACCGCGCCAGGGTGCGGTTGTCGGCCGCCATCTCGCGCTCGCCCTGCATCACGTGGATGGACACCGCCGGCTGGTTGTCGGCCGCGGTGGAGAACACCTGGCTCTTGCGGGTGGGGATGGTGGTATTGCGCTCGATCAGCCGGGTCATCACGCCGCCCAGCGTCTCGATGCCCAGCGACAGCGGGGTGACGTCCAGCAGCAGCACGTCCTTGACCTCGCCCACCAGCACGCCGGCCTGGACGGCGGCGCCGATGGCCACCACCTCGTCCGGGTTGACGCCGCGGTGCGGCTCCTTGCCGAAGAACTGCTTGACCGTGTCCTGGACCTTGGGCATCCGGGTCATGCCGCCCACCAGCACCACCTCGTCGATGTCGGACAGCTTCATCCCGGCGTCCTCCAGGGCGCGGCGGCAGGGGCCGACCGTGCGCTGCACCAGGTCGTCCACCAGCTGCTCCAGCTTGGCGCGCGACAGCGTCAGGTCCAGGTGCTTGGCGCCGGAGGAATCCGCCGTGATGAACGGCAGGTTGATGTTGGTCTGCATGGTGGAGGACAGCTCGCACTTGGCCTTCTCGCCGGCCTCCTTCAGCCGCTGCAGCGCCATCTTGTCGCTGCGCAGGTCGATGCCCTGGGCCTTCTTGAACTCCTCGGCCATCCAGTCGATGATCTTCTGGTCGAAGTCGTCGCCGCCCAGGTGGGTGTCGCCGTTGGTGGAGCGCACCTCGTAGACGCCCTCGCCCAGCTCCAGGATCGAGACGTCGAAGGTGCCGCCGCCCAGGTCGTAGACCACGATCTTGTGGGCGTGCTCCTTGTCCAGCCCGTAGGCCAGCGACGCCGCGGTGGGCTCGTTGATGATCCGCAGCACCTCCAGGCCCGCGATCTGCCCGGCGTCCTTGGTGGCCTGGCGCTGGGCGTCGTTGAAGTAGGCCGGCACCGTGATCACCGCCTGGGTGACCTTCTCGCCCAGGTAGGCCTCGGCCGCCTCCTTCAGGTAGCGCAGCACCTTGGCCGAGATCTCCGGCGGCGAGAACACCTTGTCGACCACCTTGACGCGGGCGTCGCCGTGCGGCCCCTCGCTGACCTTGTAGGGCACCAGCTTCATCTCGCTGTCCACCTCGCTGAAGCGGCGGCCCATGAAGCGCTTGATGGAGTAGACCGTGTTCTCCGGGTTGGTGATGGCCTGGCGCTTGGCCACCTGGCCCACCACTTCCTCGCCGGACTTGAGGAAGGCCACCACCGACGGCGTGGTGCGCATGCCCTCCTGGTTGGGGATCACCACCGGGTTGCCGCCCTCCATCACCGCGACGCAGGAATTGGTGGTTCCCAGGTCGATGCCGATTACCTTGCCCATATACCTTGTCTCCTGGTTATTGCCGTTGATCGTTTGTCGTTATTCGTTTGATGCGCGCCCCGGCCGTTGCGATTCCGGGTCCCGCATCATGGATGCTACTCGTCGGACTCCCCTTCCTCCTGTTCCATGGATTCCTCCGCCATCTCCTGCGCGCCGGCATCGCCCTCGGGCCGGGCCGGCTGCTTGGACACCGTCACCCGGGCCGGCCGCAGCACCTTGTTGTTGAACAGGAACCCTCGCTCCACCACGTCCAGCACGGTGTCGGGCGGGTGGCCGTCGGTCTCGATCGCCAGGATGGCGTCGTGGCGCACGGGATCGAAGGCGGCGCCGCGGTCGTCGAAGGGCTTGAGGCCCTCGGCCTCGAGAATCTTGCGGAACTGGCCGTCGATCATCTCCACGCCCTGGGTGAAGGCCTTGCAGGGCTCGGCCGGGCAGTCGTTTTTCTGCGCGATCGCCAGGGCCCGCTCCAGGTTGTCGAGCACCGGCAGCAGCTTGGCGATCAGGTTGCGGTTGGCCTCGTTCTCCTTTTCCAGGTACTCCTTGGCCATCCGCTTGCGGGAATTGTCCAGGTCCGCCAGCGCCCGCAGGTACTTGTCGAAGTTCTCCTCGGCCAGCTTCTTGTTGAATCCCAGCTGGCTGTTGAGCTCCTTCAACCGCGCCCGCAGCTTGGAATATATGGTCTTGCTGTTCTCGGCCATGCCCCTCGGTCGTGAAAATTCGTATCGGTATCGATCTCATCGGTCCGGCAATGCTCCGCCGTCCCGAAATGCACTGCAATTCCAAGGGTTAACAGATAAATATAACCATTTATAAAGGTTTTGTCAAGGATTATTATATTGATGTGGGAAGAATCTGACCACCGGTGGCCCCAACGGGCCCGTTGTGACAAAATGGGCGGCCCCGCCGCAAGGCGGGGCCGCCCCTCGTCCCCTCGAAACCCGGCAATAGCCCCGATTTACCTGATCACTGACAGCTTCCGCACCACGTCGAGCCCCGGCGCCTCCACCCGCAGGAAGTAAACGCCTGTCGCCAGGCCGATGGTGTTGACAGGCACGCGGCAGCTTCCCGCCTGGCAGACCCGGTTTGTCAGCGTCCGCACCCTGCGGCCGGCGATGTCGTACAACGCCGCCCTGACCGGGCCGGGCGCGGCCAGCGTGAACGACAACCGGGCCTCGTCCCGCGCCGGATTCGGGGCGAGCAGTACGGCGGGCGTCGCCGGGATGGGAACGTCCGGCCCGCCGGCCACGCCGCTAACCCATTCCGCGTTCATGAATATCCCGTTCCCGCCCGTCCCGGCGTAGAAAACGGCCGGCCCGTTGTGGACTCCATCATTCCAGTAGGCGATCGCTGGAGCGACCGACACGCTGGCCGGGCGGTCGGACACGATCTGCGCGGTTCCCCAGCTGCCGCTGTCGCCGTACTGGCTGGCCAACCGCCCGATGCAGTCGCCGTAGTCGTCGGCGTAAGCCAGGTCGACCCAGCCGCCGGCGTCGAAGCGCGAGCAGTTCACCGTGGGGAGCAGCTGGTCGTCCCCTGGTGCGTAATCCAGCACCAGCTGGTACGTGGTGTCGCCGGCATCCCTGGCCCGGTACACATCGATGTCGCCGCTGGTGGCCAGGTCGATCTGCGTGGTCGCGACCACCGCCCGGCCGGTGCTGCGGCAGGCGGTGATGGAGGGGTCGATATTCATCGTGTCCCGGGCCGTCGAATCGACCCGCGCATCCTGGAAATTCAATCCGTCATCGCTGCTCACAGATACGAACGTATGCTTGTAGTAATACGGATCGGTCCAGTAGCACTTGTAGGCCATCGCCCAGCGGTGGTCCTGTATCCAGGCGATGCTGACGTCGCGCGCGCTTCTGTCCGAAATCCGCCATAGCCAACTGGCCCCCCCGTTGGTGCTTCTCCTGATCGCGGTGCCCGTGTTGATCCCGACGCTGTCGGCCGTGTACGCGATCATCATGGTGTCCCCGTCGGCGTTGCAGTCGGCGTCGACCTCGATGATGGTACCGAGCGGCGCATGCATGGTGTCGGTGAAGTTGAACCAGGCGACCCCACCGCTGTACCCGAACCGGGCCGCATAATCGCGCGAGGGACCGCGGGCCGTGTCCTGGGGCACGAACACCAGGAGGCTCTCCCCGCCGCAGACCAGGGCGATGTCCGTGAACTTGCGGCCGCCGTTGGCGAGATACAGCAGGAAGGGCGACCAGCTGGCCCCGCCGTTGGACGATCTCAGGACCTTGAAGGTGTCGCGCGCGCCCGCCGGGCAGACGATGGCGAGGTAGATCTCGCCGTTGTCCCGGTAGTCCACGTCGAAGGCGTAGACCGACTGGCCGGTGACCGTGACGTTGGCGCCCCAGGCCGGCGCCGGCTGCGGGTCATCGTCGACCGTCAGTGCGATCGGTTGGGCTGCGGCACCGGCCGCGATGGCCGACAGCAGCAAGAGGACGGACAGGCACTTCATGGTGTTCCCCTCCATCGGAATTGCATTGTTGCCGTTGCGGAACGCGCACAGCCACCCCGCCGGTTGCGGCCTGGATGGCTGTGTTGTCGGGGATCGCGGGCCTGACCGTAACCGGGTCGAGGGGACTGCTATCGCTTCTTCGATCCCATCATGCGTTGAGGTGGTCACCGTTCATGTGCGGTCGGACCGCGCCCGCCGCTGGCGGCGCAGCGGGTCATTTACCGGACGACGGTCAGCTTCCGCGTGGCGGTCCCTGTTCCAGCCGACAAGCGGCAGAGGTAAACCCCGGCGCCGACCTCCCGGCCCCGATCGTCCCGGCCGTCCCAGCGCGCCGCGTGCGATCCCGCCAGCTGCGCGCCATCGACCAGCGTCCGCACCAGCTGGCCGGCGACGTTGAAGACCTTCAGGCTGGCTAGCCCGCCCATCGGCAACTGGTAATCGATCGTTGTCCACTGCTTGAAGGGATTGGGCCGGTTCGGCCCCATTCGCAATTCGTACTTCGATATTCGATGTTCGGGCCGTCCGGCGACGCCGGTGATCCATCCCGCGTTCATATACAGCCCCTGGCGGTCCGCCCCGGCGTAGAAGATGGCCGGTCCGGGATGGCTGCCGTCATCGCAATAGGCGATCTTGGGTTGCAGGGGCGTCGCCGCACCGGCGCCCGGCCGGTCGGAGACGATCTCCGGGGAGCTGAACACGCCGCCCTGATAGTCATAGGCGTACCTGATCGAGTCCGCGCTGTAACCGTAATCGCAGTAAGCCAGGTTGCCCCAGTCGTTGCCGCCGAACCGCAGGCAGTTGACCACCGGCAGGCCCTGGTCGCCGGAGAACTGGTAGGCGAAAGCATTGGCGAACTCGGTGTTGCCGCCGTCGCTGGCGCAGTAGACCCGGAGCTCCTTCATCCAGGTCGCGTCGCCCGACTCCCAATCGGTGGCGACCATCACCTGCCCGGTGCCGTGGCAGGCGGAGATCGAAAGATGCCTGTTCAGCGTGTCGTTGGCGGCGACGGTGTCGAGATACGACCAGCCGGACCAATTCTGGCCGCTGTTGTAGCTCCGGTACACCGTGTTCCTTCCGGACGGATTGTACCGGTACACCGCCGCCCAATCCCCGCTGCGTATCCACGTGACGGCCGGCGACGAGCACTGCCCGAAGTTGAGTCCGCTCGTCCACGTGGCCCCAAAATCGTACGAGTGCACCAGTGACATCCCGCCGGCGGAAGTCGTGTGGTAGAAGGCCTGGATGGTGTCGCCCGGCAACCCGCTGCGATCGGCATCGATCTCGTCGATGATTCCCGTGGCCGTGCCCGCGGCGAAATGGAGCCAACTGTTAGCGGATATGTTGTACTTCAGCCGGACCACATAGTCCCGGTAAACGCCGGCCGCGGTGTCAGCCGGCATGAACACATACAGCAGCGTGTCGCCGCAGACGATGTTCACGTCGGTAAATTTGCGCCCATCGCCGGTCAGCATCCACCCGATCCACGCCGTCCAGGTGAGGCCGCCATCGCCGGACGAGCAGACGTACAGCGTGTCATGGTTCGTATTCCCGGTAATGTAGCTCAGCCACATCTCGCCGTTGGCCCGGTAGTCCACGTCGAAGTCGTACACCGGCCGGTCCGTGACCTGGACATTGGACCCCCAGCGGACCGGTGTCGTCTGGTTCCCGTTAGGCACCACCGCTGTCGGCTGGGCCGATAGGACGCCGGCGACGACCACCAGTGAGAGGATCACTAACAGATAGGTTCTCATGACTGACCTCCTATTATTTACAGATATCATTAGAATAATGCACATGACGCGTCATAATACCATCACATGCGCAACAATAAGTCAAGTAAGATGTTATAGAGAACCGCTTTCTGTCCGTTAACTTTTCCTGCATGCTGGGTGTTGTCTATTTTTATAATATATAGATCGATTGTTCTATTTAATCATATTGCATGTTGGCAAAGCGCATCGTTCGCATATTCTAACGAATCCGTACCTGTTCCACCCCTGCGACCCCTTGCCTGCCTTTACTCCATCAGCTTCAGGTAATTGCGCACCAGCTCCGGGTCGAACTGGGTGCCGGCACAGCGCTCCAGCTCGGCCAGCGCCTCCTCCTTGGACATCGCGCCGCGGAAGGGCCGCTCGCGTTGCATCATGTCGTACGCGTCGACCACGGCGATGATCCGCGACAGCTGGGGGATGGCGTAGCCGGCCTTGCCCTCGGGGTAGCCGCCGCCGTCCCAGCGCTCGTGGTGGTAGAGGATGGCGTCGGCGACGTGCCCGATCTCCGGCGAGGCCTTGGCGATGCGGTAGCCGGTCTCGCTGTGCTTGCGGACGGTCTCCCACTCGTCGTCCGACAGCGCCCCGGCCTTGCCCAGCACGGCGGCCGGCAGCGACAGCTTGCCGATGTCGTGGAACGAGGCCAGCAACAGCAGCTCGTCCAGCACCGCGTCCGAGAGCCGCAGCGCCAGCCCGAACCGGAAGGCCTGGTTCTTGACCGCGAAGATGTGCTCCTCGGTCTCGAACCCCGAGGCCATCAGGTCCTTCTCCAGCGTGGCGATGATCGAGCTCTGGGCGCTGCGGCTCTCGGCCAGTTTGTACTTGTACATCCGGTTCTCGGCCATCTTCAGGATGTCGTCGACGTCCTGGCGGGCGTCGTCCTTGGTGGCCACGCCCAGCGCGATGCTGACTTCCACCGGCGACCGGCCGGCCTCGTGGCAGGTGGC
Source organism: Candidatus Edwardsiibacteriota bacterium (assembly GCA_025453955.1). Classification (GTDB taxonomy): domain Bacteria; phylum Edwardsbacteria; class AC1; order AC1; family EtOH8; genus UBA2255. Next base: position 6,456 of record JALOPJ010000026.1, on the reverse strand, counting down.
GCGGATGCGGTCGCAGAGGTCGATGGCCACCGGCTGCGGGGTCTTGGGCAGCAGGATGGCGAACTCGTCGCCGCCCCAGCGCGCGATGATGTCCTCCTTGCGGCAGCACGCCTTCAATATCTGGGCGATGGTGCACAGCAGCCGGTCGCCCTCGTCGTGGCCGAAGACGTCGTTCCTCGAAGTAGGCCCGGTTGTAGAGCCCGGTGAGCTTGTCGTGGAAGCTGAGGAACCGGATCTGCTCCTCGGCCTGGGTGCGCTCGGTGATGTCCCGGAAGTTGACGATCACCCCGCTCACCACCGCGTCCTCCAGCAGGTTCTTGCTGATGAGCCCGATGTTGCGGAAACCGCCGCCGGCCGCGCGCAGCCGCAGCTCCCGGGCCTCCACCGCGCCGGGCCGCTCCAGGAAGCCGGTGAAGGCCTGCTCGGCCGGGCCGCGGTCCTCCGGGTGGGCCAGCTCGAACAGCGGGGTCCCCAGCAGCCGCTCGACGGGGTACCCCAGCACCCGGGTGACCGCCGGGCTGAGGAACTTGAAGACGGCCCGGCGGTTGATGATGGCGATGATGTCCTGGGCGTTCTCGATCAGGGCCTTGAAGTACTCCTCCCGCTTCTTCAGCAGGTTGTCGAGGTGCTTGCGGTTGGAGATGTCCTCGCTGGTGGTGACGACGGCCACCGGCTCGCCCTGGTCGTTCTTGACGACGTCGGACAGCACCTGCACCGGGAACTCCGTGCCGTCCTTGCGGACGTTGACGCTCTCGCGACCGTAGCGCCGCATCCGCTTCTCCTGGTCCATCGACAGCTTGTGCCACAGCCAGTCCGGGGCGAACAGCCGCACGCTCTTCCCCGCCAGCTCGCCGGGCCGGTAGCCGTGCATCGCCGCCTCGGCCGGGTTGGAGTAGAGGATGGTGCCCGCCGGGTCGGAGATGGTCAGCCCCAGCTGCATGTTCTCCACCGCCTTCTCCAGCGCCAGCCGCCGCTCGTCGTCATGCTTGCGCGCCGTGATGTCGCGCACCACCGCCACGATCCGCTCCGGCGTGCCGTCCCGCATCACCATCCGGGCGGACACCTCCAGCACCGCCTGGCGGCCGTCGGCGGCGCGGACCCGGTATTCGTGGCCGCGCAGGGTGCCCTGCTTGGCCAGCAGCCGCAGGTCGTGTTCCAGCTGACCGGCCTCGGCGGCGGCGAGGAAATCGGCCGGCCGCATCCCCCGCAGCGCGCCGCGGGAAGCGACGCCCAGCAGCCGCAGCAACTCGTCGTTGCCGTCGGCCAGGCTGCCGTCGGGCATCAGGACCGCGATGGCCTCGGGCGAGGCCGCCATCATGCGCTGCGCCAGGTCGGGCGGCGGCGTCCCGCGGGACCGGTCGCCGTCCCGGGCGGGGGGGGGATGGCGTCGGGGCGTTCGGGGCATGGCTACTTGCGCGAGATGATCTTGACGAACAGGCTCACCAGCGCGGGGTCGAACTGGCTGCCGGCGCAGCGCTCCAGCTCGGCAATGGCGGCCTCCCTGGAGACGGTGGTCTTGTACAGCCGCTTCTCCGTCATCACGTCGTAGGCGTCGATGATCGCCAGGATGCGGGCGATCATCGGGATCCGCTCGCCCTGCAGCCCCTGGGGGTAGCCCGTGCCGTCCCAGCGCTCGTGGTGGTGCAGGATGCCGTCGGCGATCGGCGCCAGCTCGGGCGAGGCCTGGGCGATGCGGAACCCGATCTCGGGGTGCTTGCGGACCGACTCCCATTCGCTTTCCGACAGCACCGTCGGCTTGAGCAGGATGCCGTCGGCGATGGCGATCTTGCCGATGTCGTGGAGGGCGGCCAGCATCATCAGGTCGTTCATCTCGCTGTCGGTCAGCTTGAGGGAGCGGCCGAACTCGCGGGCCAGCGCCTGCAGGCGCAGGGCGTGCTCCTCGGTCTCGTAGTCCGCCTCCCACAGGGTGCGCCCCAGCGACGAGATGATGGAGCTGCGGAGGCTCTTGCTCTCCACCAGCTTGTGCCGGTACATCCGGTCCTCGGCCTCCATCATCATCAGGTTGACCGGCTGGTCCGGCGAGGACTTGGTGCCCGCGCCCAGCGCGATGCTGGGCTGGATCGGGTCCTCGGGCGCCTCGCCGCAGGCCCGGTGGATCGCGTCGCACACCGCCTGGGCCGCGTCGTTGCCGGTGCGGGGCATCAGCACCACGAACTCGTCGCCGCCCCAGCGGAACACCTGGTCGCCCGGCCGGACGCAGGATCCGATGATCGCGGCCAGCCGCTGCAGGAACTTATCGCCGGCATCGTGCCCGAAGGCGTCGTTCACCAGCTTCAGACCGTTGGCGTCGCCCATCACCAGGCTCAACGGGTGGTGCTCCGGCCGGTCGTACTCCCTGATCCGCTCCTCGTAGCAGGCCCGGTTGGCCAGCCCGGTCAGCCGGTCATGGAAGGTGAGGTACTTGACCCTCTCCTCCGACTGCCTGCGCTCGGTGATGTCGCGGGCCGACGACAGCGCCCCGGTGACCCGGCCCTGGTCGTCCTTGAGCCCTCGGCTCCACCACGCCAGCAGCCGCTTCTCGCCATCCCGGCGGCGCTGCCAGCTCTCGACGTAGATCACGCCGTCTTCGCCGTCGAACAGCGGCTGGACGGCCTCGTAGGTCTGCTGCTCGCCCTCGAAGTAGTGCGACACCTCGCGGCCGACCACGTCATCGCCGAAGAACTCGATCCCGGCCTGGTTCGCCCAGCGGTACACCTTGTCGGCGTCGACCTCCATCACGATGTCGGGGATCGCCGACAGCAACGCCTCCTGGCGCAGCGTGAGCTGCCGCAGCGCCGTCTCGGCCTGCTTGCGTTCGGTGACGTCGCGGATCACTGTCAGCACGCGCTCGACCTTGCCGCCGATCTCGACCGGGATCTTGCGGGTGGCGGTCGTCAGCCGGCTGCCGCCGATCTCGGTGGTCTCCTCGGTCGCCACCGGCGAGCCCGACTCCAGCACCCGCCGGTACTCGTCGGCCACCGACGGCGGCAGGAAGGGGAACGCCTCGAAGATCGTCCGGCCGATCACGTTGGTGTCCAGCCGCAGCTTCCGCATCCATTCCAGGAACGGGGCGTTGATCAGCACCAGCCGCAGGTCGCGGTCGACGACGTGGATCGCGTCCAGCATCGAATCGAGGGCGGTGCGGTACCGCTCCTCGTCCTCCAGCAGGGTCTGCTCCGCCTGCTTGCGGGCGGTGATGTCGCGGCTGATGCCCATCACGCTGCCGATCAGCCCGCTCGGGTCCCGCATCGGCACCAGCCAGCTCTCCATCCACCGCAGGGCTCCGTTCAGTGGGGTCTGCAGCTCCAGGTGCACGGTCTCGCCGGTCTCGAACACCCGCGCCAGCTGCTCCCGCTGCTGTTGGTTGATGTGGTCGGGGAAGAATTCGCCGATGCCGCGACCGACCACCTGCGCCGGGCCCAGGCCGACCAGCGACGCCGCCTGCGCGTTGGCGTACTGGATCCCGCCCTCGGCATCGATCATGAACACGATGTCCGGCAGGGCCTCGGCCAGCGCCCGGTACCGCTCCTCGCTGGCCCGCAGCGCCGCCTCGGCCCGCACCCGCTCGGTGACGTCCCGCAGCACGCCCTCGTGGACCACCACCTGGCCGTGCTCGTCCCTGATGTAGCGGCAGTTGTCCTCCACCCACACTTCGGAGCCGTCCTTCCGCTTCATCCGCAGGGTGCGGGTGCGGTCCTTCCCCGGATCGGGATAGTTGCGGAAGCGGTCGGCCTCGTCGAAGTACAGGTCGCGCGGGATGTCGGCCGACATCATCTCCTCGCGGCTGCCGTAGCGGAAGATGCGGACCATCGCCTGGTTGACATCGATGAACCGGCCCTCGGCCGAGGTGCGGTACACGCCGTCGGCCATGTGCTCCACCAGGTTGCGGTAGCGCTGCTCGGTCTCCCGCAGTTCGCGGGCGGCCTGCTTGCGCTCGGTGATGTCCTGATGGAACCCCAGGAAGAACGGCCGATCACCGATGCGGATGACGCTGCAGGACACCTGCAGCGAGATGGCGCGGCCGTCCTTGCGGCGGTGCTCGACCTCGAAGCGCAGCGTCTCGCCGTCCAGCATCCGCCGCAGCCGCTCCGGGGCCAGTCGCGCGGTTTCGGGCGTGTCGAGGTCGTCCAACCGGAGGCGTTCCATCTCCGCCGGGCCGCCGTAGCCGTGCATCCGGGCGAACGACCGGTTGAACATCCGGCCGGAGCCGTCGACCGCCATCAGCATGATGCCGTCCGAGGCCTGGTCGAACAGGGAACGGTACTTGGCCTCGCTTTCCGTCAGTTCGCGGGCGATGACCTTGCGTTCGGTGATGTCGCGGGAGATGCCCTGGACGGACTGGACCTTCCCGCCGGCGTCCTTGAGGGGCACCAGCCACGTCTCCAGCCAGCGCGCTCCCTGCGGGAATTCCGATTCGCCTTCCACGAACAGCGGCTCGCCGGTCTCGAACACCTTCCGCAGGTTCTCGCCCTGGCGGCGGGCGGTCTCGCCGCCGAAGATCGCATCGACCCGCTGTCCGACGAACTCCGGGGGTTTGCGGCCGATGGCCCTGCCGCAGGCCTCGTTGGCGTACTGGACCACGCCCGCGCGGTCGACCGCGAAGATCAGGTCGGGCGAGGTCTCGGCCAGCGTCCGGTAGCGCTGTTCGCTGTCCCGCAGCGCCTGCTCGGCCTTCTTGCGGTCGTTGATGTCGATGTTGAACTCGGCCACCAGCCATTCGCCGGACCGGCCCTGGAACGGTATGGTGTGCACCTCCACCCAGCGCTGCTCGCGCTCCAGGAACTCCTCGGTGACGGTCGTGGCCTTGTCGCGCAGCGCCGTCGCGATGCCGCAGCCGGGACAGACCTTGCTGCGACCCATGAAGTATTCGTGGCACTTGCGGCCGTCCGGCTCGCCGTAGGTCTTCTTCCATTCCGGGTCGATGTAGACGACGTTGTAGTCGGCGTCGATGATGTCGAACCCGGTGCGGGTGGCCCCCAGCGCGTACTCGAAACGCTGGGTCAGTTCCCGCAGCGCCTGCTCGGCCTCGAGCCGCTCGGTGACGTTGCGGGAGTTGATCACCACGCCGGCCACCGCCGGGTCCTTCAGCAGGTTCTGGCCCACGGCCGACAGCGCCACCCAGCTGCCGTCCTTGTGCCGGAACCGGAACTCGACGGCGCCCCGCGCGCCGGGCTGCTTGAGGATGCTCCTGAACGACCTGCGCAGCTCCGGGGTGTCGTCCGGGTGGACGTACTCGAAGACGTTCGCGCCGACCAGCTCGGCGGGGTCGTACCCCAGTTCGCGCGTCACCGACGGGCTCTTGTAGCGGATCACGCCGTCCCGGTCGAGGACGGTGATCACCTCCGACGAGCGCTCGATCAGGGCCCGGAAATGCTGCTCGCTGCGCTTGACCCGCTCCTCGCCGGCCCGGCGCTCGCTGATGTCCTCGGTGATCACGATCACCCGCTCCACGGCCCCGGTGCCGTCCGACAGCGCGTAGTAGTGCAGCGCCAGCCAGCGGCCGGGCGCGGGGGCGCCGGGCAGCGCCAGCTCGGGGACGTGCAGCGTTCCGCCCTCGCGGTAGACCCGCTGCACGCCCGGCCACCAGCCGCCCAGCAGCGCCTGGTCGTGCTCCTGGGCCGGCCCGGCGCGCCGGGCGATGATGTCGTCGATCAACGCCTGGTCGCTGATGCCCCAGATCCTCTTCCATGCGGCGTTGCAGGTCAGCAGCTCGCCGCCGGGCGTCCGGATCGAGATCCCCAGGGGCGAATGGTCGATCACGGCCCGGCTGAATTCCTCGCTGCGGTGCAGCGCGTCCGCCGCGCGCTCGCGTTCGCCGATGTCGCGCCGCAGCTGATCCTCGTCCAGCCGCCGCTCGACGGCGACCGCCGCCTGGTTGATGAAGGTCTCGATCACCGCCGCAGCGGGCAGGGCCTGGCCCTCGCGCAGCACGATGCTGACCGAGCCCAACAGCTTGTCGTTGGCGACCAGCCCCATGGCGTGGACCTCGGTGACCGCGAACTGGGACTCGACGGCGCGGCAGACCGCGCGCGGCAGGGTGCGGAAGAACAGCTCGTAGACGCCGTCCCTCAGCCGGACCAGCCGCGCGGTCAGCATGTCGCGGCGGATCTCGTCGGGCAGCGCGGGGAACGCCTGCTGCAGCAGGTCCAGGTCCAGCCCCAGCAGCTTCTCCACGGCGGCGCGGACCGGGCCCAGGCCGGCCACGGCGCGGGGCCGGAAGGCCTTGGCCTCCGTGTCGTAGAGCAGGACCCCCACCATCGCGCCGCCCAGCCAGGCGCTCAGCTGGTCGGCGATGAAGCCCGGCAGGTCCGCCGCCGGGTCCAGCTTGACGAACTGGTTGGCGGTCCGCGCCAGGAACTCCAGGCCCCGGTAGTGCTCCTGCTCGTGGTCGCGTTCCCGCGCGGACGCGGTGACGTCCGTGACGACCCCCAGCACCAGCGGCTGGCCCTTGATCTT
>JALOPJ010000025.1 GCA_025453955.1 Candidatus Edwardsiibacteriota bacterium | reverse complement strand
TCTACGGCGAGGACTTCGTGCCCCGCGAGTCGGCGGTGAAGTACGGCGTGGCCGAGTACGCCGCCAGCCTGGACGCCGCCAAGCGGATGACCGACCGGGTGGGCACCAACCCGCTGGTGGTCACCGCCATCCGGGCCTCGGGCCTCAACAAGTCCGACCTGGTGATCGCCGACAAGGACATCGAGACCGTGGCCACCATCGCGGACAACACCGAGGTCTACGAGAGCTGCAAGGTGGTCATCGTCCTCAGGCAGCAGTAGCCGCGGGACGGCCGGTCGGGGGGAGGACGGCGGGGCGCCACGGCGCGGGGACGTTCTCCCCTCCGCCTTGAAACGAAACACCGCAGGGAGGGGCAGAGTTCGATGAGGAGAGCGATACTGGTCCTGGCCCTGGTGCTGCTGGCGGCGCTGCCGCTGGCGGCCCAGGGGCTGCAGGAGATCATCACCGACGGCACCGCGCAGGTGCTGAACGGGGACAAGGCCCACGCCAGGGACGTGGCCACCCAGGACGCGCTGCGCAACGCGGTGGAGCAGGTCACCGGCGCGGTGGTCAGCTCCAGCACGGTGGTGGAGAACGCCATGACCGTGGAGGACAACATCTATTCCCACGCCAAGGGCTACGTCAAGTCGTACACCGTGCTGGGCGCGGCCGAGGCCGACAACGGCAACACCCTCAACGTCAAGATCAAGGCCGTGGTGCGGGCCGACGCCATCAAGGACGACATCGCCGACATCGTGCGCGGCGCCGGCAACCCGCGGATGATGGTGCTGATCTCCGAGCAGAACATCGGGGAGAACCATTACAGCGGGATCGACGTCAACCTGGGCATCGCCGAGGCCGCCATCGCCGAGCAGATGCGCCAGAAGGGCTTCGAGTTCGTCGACCAGGAGGCGTCGGAGAAGGCCATCCGCCGCGACCAGGGGCTGGCGGCCCTCAACGGCGACGCCGCCGCCGCCAGGCTGATCGGCGACCGGGCCGGCGCCGACGTGATCATCACCGGCAAGGCCTTCGCCAAGGAGGCCCCGGGCGTCTCCGAGATGCTGGGCGGGATGAAGTCGATGCAGGCCACGGTGTCGGTCAAGGCCTTCAACACCGACGACGGCAAGGTGCTGGTCACCAAGTCGGAGAGCGACAAGGCCATCCACATCGACGAGGTGGCCGGCGGCACCGAGGCCATCCGCAAGGCCGCCGTCAGGCTGGCCGACTACATGGCCGACGAGATCGTCAAGAAGTTCACCCGCGGCGCCAACACGGTGACGCTCTCGGTCACCGGCGTCCGCGACTTCCAGGCCTACTCGGACTTCGTCAACTCGCTGAAGTACGAGGTGCGGGGCGTCAAGGCGGTGCACGAGCGCGACATGACGGGCAACGTCGCGCTGGTGGAGATCGAGACCAAGTTCAACGCCCGCCAGCTGGCCAGCGAGCTGCTCTACAAGCCGTTCGCCACCTTCACCGCCAGGACCACGTCGGTCACGGCCAACCGCATCAACCTGCGGCTCACCGCCAAACCGCGGTCGGCCCAGCGCTGACGCGCGGCCGCGCCCATTATTCAAACACAGGAGACGGAGACATGAAACGGATCATTACGATTCTCGTGTTGGCCACCATGGTCTTGGCGTTCGCCGCCAACGCCCAGGAGAAGACCGGCGGCCTGAAGAAGCGGCTGGCCGTGATGGACTTCGAGGACAAGACCGGCCACGGCGGCTGGCACATCGGGTCGGGCATGGCCGACATGCTGACCACGGCGCTGGTCAAGTCCGGCAAGTTCATGGTGATCGAGCGCCAGCAGCTGGAGAAGGTGATGAAGGAGCAGGCCCTGGGCCAGAGCGGCGCGGTCACGGCCCAGAGCGCGGCCCAGGTCGGCAAGCTGCTGGGCGTCGAGCTGATGGTGATGGGCAGCGTCAACGAGTTCGGCGAGAAGGAGTCCAAGGTCGGCGGCGGCGTCGGCGGCCGGCTGAGCGGCAAGCTGGGCGGGTTCAACCGGGTGGGCGTGGAATCGAAGACCGCCCGGGTGGGGACCGACATCCGGCTGGTCAACACCACCACCGGCGAGATCGTGGCGGCCGAGGGCGTCGCCGAGGAGGAGACCAAGAAGGGCCTGGACGTCGGCCACGACGAGTTCTCGTTCTCCAACGACGCCGGCTGGGACCAGACCCTGTCCGGCAAGGCCACCCGCAAGGTGGTCAACAAGGTGGTGGAGCTGGTCACCGCGTCGATGGCCAAGGTGCCGTGGACGGGCAAGATCATCGCCGTCAACGCCGACAAGACCGTGATGATCAAGCCGGGCGCGCTGGGCGGCGTGGCGGTGGGCGACAAGTTCACCGTGTACTCGGCCGGCGAGGACGTGATCGACCCGGAGACCGGGCTGTCGCTGGGAGCCGAGGAGACCAAGGCCGGCACCATCGAGGTGATCGACGCCAAGGACCAGTTCGCCAAGGCCAAGGTGGTCTCGGGCACCGGGTTCAAGAAGCTGGACTCGGTCCGGGAAAAGTAGGCCGCCACGCGGGCAGAAGGAGGGAGCATGTCGTACATCAAGCGGAACACATCGCTGGCCGTGTGGGCGGCGCTGCTGGTCGTGCTGGGCACCGGCGCGCTGCTCGGCCTGCAGCTGCTGGACGCCAAGCCGGCGTCCATCGCCAAGGTCACCTACGTCACCGGCGACGTCAAGGTCCAGCAGCCGGGTCGCGAGAGCTGGAAGAAGGCCGTCAACGAGCAGGCGCTGCGTTCGGGCGACAAGGTGAAGACGCTGGACGAATCGCGGGGCGAGGTGGCGTTCTCCGACGGCAGCATCATCCGGATCGACGCCAACTCCAACCTGGACATCGTCGAGCTGGGCCGCAGCAAGGCCGGCCAGACCGCCCAGGCCAAGGTCTGGAGCGGCAAGGTCTGGGCCAGCGTCAACAAGGCCAGCAAGAAGACCAAGTTCGAGCTGGAATCGCCCACCGCCGTGGCGGCGGTGCGCGGCACCGTGTTCCGGATGACCGTGGCCGAGGACATGACCACCAAGGTGGCGGTCTACGCGGGCGAGGTCAAGGTGGAGCCGATGCCGGAGTTCTTCAACAAGCAGAAGGCCAAGCAGGGCGGCAAGGCCGGCGAGATCGAGGGGCCGCAGCAGGTGGCCGGCCCCACCGAGGTGAGCTTCGAGCAGTGGACCCAGATCGTCAAGGCCCAGATGGAGATCACCATCAACCCGGACGGCACCTACGGCATCGTCAACTTCAACCCCATCATCGACAGCCAGGACGAATGGGTGAAGTGGAACCAGCTGCGCGACGAGGCCCGCCGCAAGCGGCTGGGGCTGAAGGACGAGGCGTCCCAGCAGCAGTGACGGCGACCGACCGGCCACGATCTCCCCTGGGCGCGGGCGCGCGGCGCCGGGTGCCGGGGGAGGCCATTTCCCATTCGCTGACGAGGAGCTTGACATGAAGAAACGGCTGGTCCTGGCGCTGGCGGCCGCAACCGTGGTCGCGGCGTCGTGCGGGCCGGTGCTGGTGACGGTGCGGCGGCTGGAACGGGCCAACCTCAGCATCCCGCCGGCCTCGCGGCTGGCGGTCACCGATTTCCAGGACCCGGCCGCCCGGGGCATGGGCCCGGCCATCGGCAACGTGCTGGTATCCCACCTGGCCTCGCAGGGGTTCTACCAGATGGTGGAGCGCGACCGCATCCAGGCGGTGATGAAGGAGCACGCCCTCAACCTCACCGGCGCGATCGACCCGGCCACGGTGCGGGAGTTGGGCGGCCTGCTGGGGGTCGACGCCATCGTCACCGGCGAGGTGCTGGCCTACGGCGTGGAGACCACCCGGCGCACCGAGATGGTGGAGAAGAAGGAGGGCACCGGCCGCTACGAGGAGGTGGAGAAGAAGAACATCTTCACCGGCAAGAAGTACAAGACCAAGCAGGAGATCATGCGGACCGCGCTGGTGCCCGAGGAGCGCACCGTCAAGAGCGGCGGCGTCTCCGTGAGCTACCGGATGATCGACATCGCCTCGGGCCAGGTGGTGGTCAGCAAGACCAACAGCGAGAGCTACAACAAGAGCTTCAAGGAGAACATCCCCAGCGACAGCGAGATCCTCTCCAAGCTGCTGGACAAGGTCACCGGCGCCTTCGTCAGCGACATCTCGCCGCACTACGTCACGGTCGCCAAGCGGCTGCTGTCCTCCAAGGCCGACCCCAAGAACATGGGCGCGGCCTACGCCCGGCAGGGCGAATGGCAGCGGGCGGTGGAGATCTGGCAGCGCGGGACCGTGACCGCGCCGGGCGACGCGGCCCTGTGGCACAACATCGGCGTCGGCTTCGAGGCCCAGGGCAGGATCGAGCAGGCCGAATCCACGTACAACCGGGCGCTGGCCATCGATCCCGGCAACCGGGTATTCATCGAGGACATCGCCCAGATCCGCAACGCGTTCCGCGGCTCGCTGCCGAGCGGGGCCCAGACCATGGCGACGGCCGAGACGGCCACCGGAACCGCCAAGACGTTCGATTCCACCCCCAAGATCGTCAAGATCGAACCGACCGGCGAGGTCTACATCAGCATCGGCAGCAAGGCCGGGGTCAAGCCGGGGGACAAGATGGTGGTCTGCGGTGAAAAGGAGATCCGGAACCCGGATACGGGAGAAGTGCTGGGGGTAGATACATTCGATAAGGCGGAATTGATCGTTACCAAGGTGATGGACAATATCTCCCTGTGCAAGATGTCAAAGGCATTGAGCAACAATAAGATGGCAGTTAAAGACAAAGTAAAACCTATGAAGTAGGATTTCAAGTTTCAGTTTTGAATCAGTTCATAATCAATTGATAAAAGGGGAGATATGATCTCCCCTTTATGCATGATGTTTGATCAGATCGAATCAGTTGCGGCGCAATTGATAATGAATGTTCTTGACATTCAATGGTTTATCTGATACGATACGGCACAGCGGCTTGATAATCATGGCACGACAGGGAAAAAATAGCTTCAAAGAGGTTTTTCGGCCGGTCGACCTGGTGATCATCACCTATCAAGTAGTGATGAGCATCGTCGCCATCGTGTTCCTCTCGCGATCCGGCAGCGGCGGCATGAACATCGTGCGCCACGGCCTGTCCCTGGCCGCCATCGTCGCGCTGCGCATGCTGGCGTACCGGTTCGGCGGCACGGCACTGGGCCTCTTATCCGACTGGTATCCGATCCTGACGCTGCCGTTCACCTACAAGAGCACCGGCGATTACATCCACGCTGTCTTCCCCGGCACCATCGACTCCCAGCTGTACGCCCTGGACGCCTGGCTGCTGGGCACCGACCCGGCCCGGTTCATCCAATCGCTGCAGACGCCCCTGCGGTCCGACGTGCTCCAACTGGCGTATTGCTCGTTCTTCGCCATCATCTTCTTCAGCTGCTACATCCTCTACCGCAACGGGAAAATGTACGCCTTCAGCAACGTGCGGATGGCGATCGTGGCCATTCTCTACGGCACCTACCTGGTGTTCCTGGTGCTGCCGGCCCACGGCCCGCGCTTCGAGTACCGGGAGTTCTTCCGCCTCAACGGCGGGTTGGTCACCCACACGGTCAATTCGTTCATCGGAGGCGCGGCATACTGCGGCGGGGCGTTCCCCTCGGGCCACGCCGCGGTCAGCCTGGCGGTCTGCGCCGCGTTGCGGCGCTACCAACGCGACTGGTTGCCGGTCTTCGCCGCGGTCACGCTGCTGCTGCTGGCGGCGACGGTCTACGGCGGCTACCACTACATCGTCGACCTGATCGCCGGCGCGCTGTTCGGGGCGGCGGTGGCCTATGCGGCGTTGCGCTGGAACCGGTCCTGGCACCGGCGGCACGGGACGACAGCCGCGCCGGCGGCGGCGCCCGGGGCGCCGGGCCGATGACCTTCGTCCTCAAGCGGGTGCTGGGCGACCTGCTGCAGCCGCTGCCGCTGCTGCTGCTGGTGGTGGCCGCTGGCGCCGTATTGCTGGCGCTGCGACGGCGGCGTTCCGGCGCCGCGGTGCTGGCGGTCGCGGCGGTCCTGCTGGCCTGCCTCAGCTACGGCTGGCCGGCCGACCGCTGGCTGGGCGACCTCGAACGCCGGCATCCGCCGCTGGCCGATGCCGCGCCGCACCGCGCTGTGCGCTGGGCGGTGGTGCTGGGCGGGGGCCTGGTCTCCGATCCCCGGCTGCCGGTGACCGGCCAGCTGACGGACGGCGCGCAGCTGCGCCTGGTGGAAGGCGTCCGTCTGTACCGGCAGCTGGCTGGCGCCAAACTGCTGGTGTCCGGCGGCCCGGTGTTCGACGACGTGCCGGAGTCGCGCGCCCTGGCCGGGCTGGCCGAGGCCCTGGGCGTCCCGCCGGCCGACATCGTCCAGGACAGCCTGTCGCTGGACACCGAGCAGCAGGCGCGGGAGGTGCGGCGCCTCACCGGCGGCGACTCGCTGCTGCTGGTGACCTCGGCCTACCACATGCCGCGCTCACTGGCCCTGTTCCGCAAGGCCGGGCTGCCCTGCCTGGCGGCGCCGACCCATTTCCTCGTCAAGAACCGGACGCGGCCATCGCCGGACCGGCTGTTCCCCGACAGCGGCGCCATCCGCCGGGCCGAGGCCCTGTGCCACGAGCTGGCCGGCATGGTTTGGTCCCGGCTGCGGGGACGGATCTGACCGGACAATCACGGAGCGTTTGTGAGCATCCTGCTGCAACTGGCTGACTTCGTCATCCACATCGACCGGCACCTGGCCGCGCTGATCGCCCAGTACGGCCTGTGGACCAATCTGATCCTGTTCGGCATCGTCTTCTGCGAGACCGGCCTGGTGGTGGCGCCGTTCCTGCCGGGCGACTCGCTGCTGTTCGCGGCCGGGTCGTTCGCCGCCCTGGGGGCGCTCAACCTTTGGCACCTGCTGGCGGTGCTGTCGGCCGCGGCCATCCTCGGCGACACCGTCAACTACTGGATCGGCCACTACATCGGCCCCCGGGTGTTCCACTACGAGGGCAACCGCTTCTTCAACCGGGAACACCTGCTGAAGACCCACGCCTTCTTCGAGCGGCACGGCGGCATCACCATCGTCATCGCCCGCTTCATGCCCATCGTCCGCACCTTCGCGCCGTTCGTGGCCGGCGTCGGCGCGATGACCTACTGGAAGTTCGCCGTCTACAACGTGGCCGGCGGCCTGCTGTGGGTGGCGTCCTTCGTGCTGGGCGGGTACTGGTTCGGGAACATCCCGGTCGTCAAGCGCAACTTCACGCTGGTGATCCTCGTCATCATCGTCATCTCGCTGCTGCCGATGGCCGTCGAGTACCTGCGGCACAGGATCAAGAAATGACCCGGCCACGGAGACGCTGAGGCACGGAGAGACCGAACGGGAGTGAAATGGCGGGCACCAGGGACGAGCGGACCTGGCGGGCGGCGCCGGCCACCACCATCACGGCAACACGACGTCTAACGTTCAACGGTAGACGTTCAACGTAGGATAACCTATGCCCATCCCCACCGTCGCCATCATCGGCCGGCCCAACGTCGGCAAGAGCACCCTGTTCAACCGCGTCCTCAAGCGGCGGGCGGCCATCGTCGACGACATGCCGGGCGTCACCCGCGACCGCAACTACGCGCTGGCCGACTGGAACGGCCGCAACTTCTACCTGGTCGACACCGGCGGCCTGGTGCCGTACTCGCACGACCGGATGGAGCAGGCCATCGCCCGCCAGGTGGCGGCGGCCATGGACGAGTCGGACCTGCTGCTGTTCCTGGTGGACCGCAAGACCGGCCTGACCGACGTCGACCGCCACATCGCCCAGCTGGTGCGCAAGCGGGGGCGCCCCTGCATCCTGGTCGCCAACAAGGTGGACTCGGCCCGCGACGAGGCCGAGGCCTACGAGTTCCTGAAGCTGGGGCTGGGCGAGCCCCAGCTGATCGCCGCCGGCCCGGGCCGCAACATCGGCGACTTCCTGGACGCGCTGGTGGCGGCGCTGCCGGACTCCCGCGAGCAGCCCGCCGCCGCCGACGCCATCGGGGTGGCCATCATGGGCAAGCCCAACGTCGGCAAGTCGTCGCTGGTCAACGCCATCACCGGGCAGCAGCGGGTGATCGTGGACTCGGTCCCCGGCACCACCCGCGACGCGGTGGACACGGTGTTCGAGTGGCACCACCAGCGCTACATCCTGATCGACACCGCCGGCCTGCGCCGCAAGGCCAAGGTCAGGGACGACCTGGAGTTCTACACCGCGCTGCGCACCGAGCGCAGCCTGGAGCGGGCCCAGGTCGGCGTGCTGGTGCTGGACGCCAGCGACACCCTGTCGCACCTGGACATGACGCTGGCCGCCATGCTGGACAACGCCAACACGGCGGTGGTGGTGGTGGTCAACAAGTGGGACCTCAAGGACGACGACAACAAGGCCAACTACACCGGCCGGCTGCGGGAGCAGCTGCCGTTCATGCAGTTCGCCGAGATCATCTTCACCGCGGCCATCCGCGGCGAGGGCGCGCCGCACCTGCTGCAGGCCGTGACCGAGGCCTACAACTCCTGGCGCCGCCAGCTGGAGCCCAGGGCCGTGGACGCCGCCTTCGAGGCCGCGGTCCAGAAGTACGCGCCGCCGGCCAAGCGCGGCAAGCCGATCGAGCTGTACTCCATCACCCAGGTGGCGGCGATGCCGCCCAAGTTCGAGATCCTGACCAACGAGCCCAAGCAGGTGCCCTACAACTACTACCGCTACCTGCTCAACAACCTCTACCAGCGGCTGGCGATCAAGGGCACGCCGCTGCGGATCTACTTCAAGAAATCCAAGCAGCCCAAGGGCTGGCGGGCCCGGCAGATGGTGGAGCACGGCGAGAAGCCGCGCTACCGGACCAGGAAGGACGGGCCGGAGGATTAAGCCGCCTCGGTCGACCCCACTCCAACCCCTCCCCGAAAGCGTTCGGGGAGGGGTTGCTATTCGTACCCTCTGGTAAGAGGGGATAAAGGGGGTGTATAGCGTTGAGTGTCCAGCGCATGCCGCCTCGGTCGACCCCTCCCTAAATCCCTCCCCGCAACGGTGAGTAAGTCCTTGATGGGGGCACGCGGCCAAGTTGTCCCGGAAGTGTCTAAAAAACAATCAGTTACAACTATGCGCTCGCCGTGGTGCCCTCACTGGTCCTGATATGCTCTTCACGGCTGCCGATATGCTCATCACAGGCGCTGCCAAGCCGCAGCCAGGATCCGAAATGCCGCTCACGGATGCGGGATTGCCACTGACAAGTACATCGCTGTCGCACCCGGGTGCCGTAATGCTCCGCGCGATCGCCGAAAAGCCGTACACGGGTATCGAAATGCCACCTGCATGTATTGCAGCGACAACAGTATGTCCTGAAGCGCTGTTCCTTGGATGAGAATCGTCGATCATCGCTAAAAGGACAGGCCGCAGTTTTCACTGCGGCTTCCTTGTGGCAATGACCCACCATGCGGTACGCCGCCGTGAAATGGTGTTGCAAATTAACACCGGATGGGGTATCATCATCATGCAATTACAGCGAGCGCTCTATGATCCTGCATAACCCCCTCGGCGCCGACGTCTACCAGCGGCGCCTCAAGCCCCGCGACGAGGACATCCGCGGGCCCTACTTCCGCGACCAGACCGCGGTGATCCACTCGATGCCGTTCCGGCGCCTCAAGCACAAGACCCAGGTGTTCTTCTCGCCGGACAACGACCACGTCTGCACCCGGATGGAGCACACCCTGCACGTCGGCACCATCGCGTCGGCCATCTGCCGGGCCTTCGGGCTGGACGTCGACCTGGCGCAGGCCATCGGCCTGGGGCACGACCTGGGCCACGCGCCGTTCGGCCACCGGGGGGAGGAGGTGCT
Organism: Candidatus Edwardsiibacteriota bacterium; assembly: GCA_025453955.1. Lineage (GTDB taxonomy): Bacteria > Edwardsbacteria > AC1 > AC1 > EtOH8 > UBA2255. Next base: position 6,757 of record JALOPJ010000025.1, on the reverse strand, counting down.
GAAGGACCTGCTGCGCGAGCACGGCGGGTTCCACCACGAGCTCTACGCCCTGCGGGTGGTCGACAAGCTGGCCAACAACGGCCAGGGGCTCAACCTGACCTACGGCGTGCGCGACGGCATCGTCTGCCACTGCGGCGAGAAGTACGAGCGGGAGATCGCGCCGCGGGCCGAGGCCGTCGACCTGGCCACGATCAAAAAGCTGGGCATCTATCCCTGCTCCTACGAGGGCTGCATCGTGCGGGTCTCGGACAAGGTGTCGTACCTGGGGCGGGACATCGAGGACGCCTACCGCGCCGGGCTGATCCGCGAGGAGCAGATCCCGCAGAAGGTCAAACGCAGCCTGGGCCGCAAGAACGGCGAGATCATCGACACGCTGGTCAACGACATCATCGCCGAGACGGGCAAGGCCGGCAGGGTCTCGTTTTCGGAGGAGAACATCGAGCTGATGCGCCAGCTCTACGACTTCAACATGTCCAACATCTACCGCTCGCAGCCGCTGGTGGAGTACGGCGAGTTCTGCGAGAAGATCCTGCGCTCCCTGTTCGCCGAGCTGGGCGAGCTCCACGCCCGCAACGGCGGCGACTACGACCGCTACGACCACGACCCGGTGCCGCTGTTCCGCCGCTTCGGCCGGCACCTCCAGAAGCTGGCGCACGTCTACGACGCGGAGAAGACGCCGGTGGCCGTGATGGTGGGCGACTACGTGGCCGGGATGAGCGACGACTACGCGCTGAAGTGCATGCACGAGGTGTTCATCCCCGAGCCGCTGGAGTTCGACCTGCCGCGCGGGGCGAGCGACGATTGACTGATGACCTAACCCCAAACCCCTTCCCCGCTGGGGAAGGGGCAGGGGTTAGGTCTTGAGGGACATATGCCTGACGACCTGAACCTCAACGACGACCAATTCTGTTTCGTCTGCGGGAAGAACAATCCCGACGGCCTGCGGATCGCGTTCCAGTATCCCGCGCCGAGCACCTGCCGGGCCGCGTTCACGCCGCCCAGGAAATTCCAGGGCTGGCAGGGCATCCTGCACGGCGGCATCGTCTCGACCCTGCTGGACGAGGCGCTGGCCCACGCCGCGGGCGGGCCGGAGCGGGGCGGGGGCGGCAGCGGCGCGGTGACGGCCGAGCTCACGGTGCGGTTCAGGAAGCCGGTGCCGATCGGGGCGGCCGTCGTGCTGGAGGGCCGGGTGGTCGCCGACAAGGGCCGGGTGGTCGAGTGCGAGTCGTCGCTGACGGACACGTCGGGCACGGTGTTGGCCTCGGCGACCGGGAAACTGGTGCGGCCGAAAGGCTGAGCGCGGTATCCGTGGTGTCATCCCGGTGCAGACCGGGATCCAGTTCTGGATTCCGACCTACGTCGGAATGACGAACGAGCGTTCGGAGAAAAAAGGAGATCAACAATGCCCCAGCTGCTGGCCATCTGCGGGCTGGACTGCGCCACATGCCCGGCCTGCATCTCGCACGACACCCATGACCGCGCGCTGCAGGAAAGGACCGCGGCCCAGTGGACCAAGGACTACGGCGCGGCGTTCACCCCGGAGATGATCGACTGCGTCGGCTGCACCGTCGCCGCCGGGCCGCACATCGGCCACTGCGCCGAGTGCGAAATGCGGACCTGCGGGCTGGCGAAAAAAGTCGAGAACTGCGCGCTGTGCGCGGAATATCCCTGCGCCCTGATCGGTAAGTTCATCGAGAACGTTCCCCCGGCCAAGGCCAACCTGGATGCGGTGCGGAAGGGCCGGTGACACGCCAACGTCATCGCGAGCATTGCTCTCCGCCACTGCTTGCGAAGCGATCCAGTAAGCTGTTGTGGATTGCTTCGTCCGTGCAGGTGGAATAGACATCTCGCAATGACCGGGTCACGACCATGACCGAGTACGTCACCGACGCCGAGATCTACCGCCGGGTGATCCTGGGCGCCATCCCCCAGGCCCGGCGCTACCTCTGGATCGGCACCTCCGACCTCAAGGACCTCTACGTGGCCGCCGGCCGCGCGAAGATGGCCCCCTTTTTAGGAACGCTGTCGGAACTGGCCGGCCGGGGGGTGGAACTGCGGCTGGCCCACGCCAAGGAGCCGGGGCCGAACTTCCGCCGCGACTTCGACCGCTACCCCGACCTGGTCGAGCGCCTGGAGCTGATGCTGTGCCCGCGCGTCCACTTCAAGACCGTGGTGGTCGACGGCGCGTTCGCCTACAGCGGCAGCGCCAACCTCACCGGCGCCGGCATGGGCGCCAAGGGCGACGGCACCCGCAACTTCGAGGCGGGATTCGTCACCGACGACAAGACGATGGTGGCGCAGATCATCAAGCAGTTCGACCAACTGTGGCTGGGCGCGCACTGCCCGGCCTGCCGGCGCAAGCGGTTCTGTGCGGAGTACCAGGACATCCTCGGGAACCGGGGATCGTGAACCGTGGGGAAGAGCGTCCACGTCATATCGCTGGGCTGCCCCAAGAACCGGGTGGACAGCGAGGCCATGATCGGGCAGCTGGGGGCGGAGGGGTACCGGCTGACCGCTGACCCCCTCCGGGCGGACGTGGTGGTGGTCAACACCTGCGGGTTCCTGCGGGCCTCGGTGGACGAGGCGCTGGCCGAGATCGCGGCCCTGGCGCTGCTCAAGCGGAAGCGGGAGTTCCAGCTGGTGGTCGCCGGCTGCCTGGTGCAGCGGATGGGTGAGCGGCTGCGGCGCCAGGCCCCGGCCATCGACGCGCTGGTCGGCGTCCACAGCTGCGACCGACTGATGGCGGCCATCGAAGGGGGGCGAGGCATCGTCGAGCGGGGCCCGACCGACTACGGCGGGGACTACTACGGCCGCCGGGCGCTGACCACCGGCCCGGGCTGGGCCTACCTGCGGATCGCCGACGGCTGCGACAACCGCTGCGGCTACTGCCTGATCCCGTCGATCCGGGGGCGGTTCCGCAGCCGGCCGGTCGGCGAGCTGGTCGCCGAGGCGCGGTCGCTGGCGGCGCGCGGCGTGCGCGAGCTGGACCTGATCGCCCAGGACACCACCGACTACGGGGTCGACCTGGGCGGGACGCGGCTGCTGCCGCGCCTGCTGCGCCGGCTCGACGCGGTCGACGGCATCGAGTGGATCCGCGTGCTGTACACCCACCCGGCGCACCTCGACGACCGGGCCATCGCCGCGGTGGCGGGGCTGCCGAAGGTCGTCAAGTACCTCGACGTGCCGCTGCAGCACGTGTCGGACCGCATCCTGAAGGCCCAGCGCCGCCGGATCGACGGCGCCGGGACCAGGGCCCTGATCGCGAGATTGCGCGAGCGGATCCCGGGCCTGGCGCTGCGCACCACGTTCATCACCGGCCTGCCCGGCGAGACGGACGCGGAGTTCGAGGCGCTGCTGGAGTTCGTGCGGGACGCCCGGTTCGAGAAGCTGGGCGCGTTCGCCTTCTCGCCCGAGCCCGGGACCAGGGCCGCCCGGATGAAGGGCCAGGTGCCGGCGGGCGTCGCCCGGGAACGGCAAGATGAACTGATGCGGCTGCAGCGCAAGATCTCGGCGGCCGCCGGCCGGGCCCGGATCGGGACGACCTGCCGGGTGCTGGTCGACGCGGCGGGCGCGGCCGGGACCCCGCGCCGCGCGGGATACCATTCCACCGGCCGCAGCGCGGCCGAGGCGCCGGAGGTCGACGGCGCGGTGTTCATCCGCTCGAAACGACGGTTGACCGCGGGGGACTTCGTGCCAGTCCGGATCGGCTGTTCCTGGGAATACGATGTCGGCGGCACGGCGGTCTGATCTTCACTGTATTGCTCGCATCATGTTCGAATTCACCATCACCGTCCTGGGCCTGCTGATCGGCTCATTCGCCAACGTCTGCATCTGGCGCATCCCGCGGGGCGAGGAGATCGTCCGCACGCCGTCGCATTGCCCGGCCTGCGGTGCCGGCATCCGCTGGTTCGACAACCTGCCGGTGCTGGGCTTCCTGCTGCTGCTGGGCCGCTGCCGGCGCTGCCACGCGCGGATCCCATGGCGCTACCCGGCCGTGGAGCTGGCCAGCGCCGCGTTGTTCCTGTCGCTGGCCCTGCGGTTCGGCCCGGACTGGCGGCTGGCGGGGTACATCCCGTTCGCCTGGTCGCTGCTGGTGATCTCGGCCATCGACATCGAGCGCTACATCATCCCCGACGAGCTGACCTACGCCGGGACCGGCGGCGGCGTGGCGTTCGCGGTGGCGGCGCTGTTCCTGCCGGGCATCGCGCTGACGCTGCCGGGCGCGGCCCCGGGCTGGCGGTTCGGACCGCTGCTGGACAGCGTGGCCGGGCTGGCGGCGGGCGGTGGCCTGATCGCCCTGGTGGCCTGGCTGGGGCGGTTGTGGTACCGCCAGGAAGCGATGGGCGGCGGCGACGTCAAGCTGGCGGCGATGATCGGCGCGGTGCTGGGGTGGCAGGGCGCGCTGCTGGCGATCTTCATCGGCATGGTGTCCGGGGCCCTGGCGGGTCTGCTGCTGCTGGCGCTGGGCCGGACCAAAACCACGCGGGAATTGAACGAGACGGTCTATGCCGGCCAGCCGGGCGCCGGGCCGGTGGCCCCCAAGGCGGCGGTGCCGTTCGGTCCGTTCCTGGCGCTGGGGGCGCTGGCGGCGCTGTTCTGCGGCCCCGCGTTGTTGTCCTGGTACGCCGGCCTGCTGCGCTGAGGGGCCGGGAAAAACAGCTTGACAATTCGGCTGATTTGGGATAACGTTACCAATCACCCGTTTCAACCTGCGTGAGGAGCGAACCATGAACAGAAGGGCCCTTGCCGCGCTGCTGCTGATCGCGCTGGCGCTGGCGGCCGTGTCGGGCTGTTCCCGCACCGAGAAGTACCCGCCCCGCGACATGGGCGGCGCACTGACCATCGGCATGCTGTCGGAGCCGCCGTTCCTCAACCCGCTGCGGCTGTCGTTCACCGCCCCGACGGCCATCCAGGAGAAGATGTTCCTGCGGCTGCACCGGTTCGATGCCGCCATGAACATCGTGCCGGAGCTGGCCGTGTCGTGGAAGTTCTCCGAGGACTTCAAGGAGGTGACCTACACCCTGCGCAAGGGCGTCAGCTGGAGCGACGGGAAGCCGGTCACCGCCGAGGACGTCAAGTACACCTACGACCTGATGTACGACTCGCGGGTGAACTACGCCCGGATCGGCGCGCTGCAGTTCGTGGAGAAGGTCGAGGTGGTCGGGACCTACTCGGTGAAGTTCAAGTTCATCCGGGTCTACTCCGACGAGCTGTTCGACACCGGGATCTTCGTCCTGCCCAAGCACGCCCTGGAGCAGGGCGGCGGCCTGGCCGATTTCGAGACCGCGCCGGTCACCAACGGCCCATTCCGGTTCGTGGAATGGGTGCGGGGCGACCACCTGACCCTGGCGGCCAACAAGGAGTTCTACAAGGGGGCGCCGGCCTTCGACCAGGTGACGTTCCGGTTCTACCCCGGCGAGGCCGAGCTGGCCGACGCCGTCCGGCGCGGCGACGTCGACTTCACCGAAGAGCTGTCCCCCCAGTACATCGCCCAGCTGCAGAACGAGCCCTCGGTCAAGTTCATCGACAATCCGGGCCAGTCGTACACCTACATCGGGTGGAACACCCGCAGCGGTTTGTTCACCGAGCCGCGGCTGCGCAAGGCGCTGGCCCTGGCGATCGACCCGAACCAGCTGATCGCCCAGGTGCTGATGGGCAAGGGCAAGCTGGTGTCCGGCCCGTTCCTGCCGACCTCGTGGGCCTACGACCAGGGCCTCAAGCCGCAGGCGGCCGACCCGGCCCAGGCCAAGGGGCTGCTGGCGGAGCTGGGGTGGACCGACCGCACCCGCGACGGGTACCTGGCCAAGGGCCGCACCGTGCTGCAGTTCGACCTGCTGCTGGTGCAGGGGCAGGCGGTGCAGGACGCCGCGGCGCGGCTGATCCAGCAGCAGCTGAAGGCGGTCGGCGTCAAGGCCAACCTGGTGTCGCTCGACCCGCGCGAGTTCCTGGTGCGGGTCAAGCAGCAGGGCAAGTACGACGCGATCCTGCTGTCATGGAAGAACGATTTCAAGGTCGACCCCACCGCGGTCTGGCATTCCGACGCCAGCAAAGGGAAGTTCAACCTGATGGGGTACGCCAACCCGGCGGTCGACAGCCTGATCGACCAGGGACTGGGGACGCTCAGCCGGCGCAAGGCCAAGGACCTGTGGGTCAAGTTCCAACAACTGATCACCAGCGAGCAGCCCACCACCTACCTGTTCGTACCCGACGTCTCCACGGTGGTCTACAAGGGCCTGAAGGGGCCGCAGGTCGATCCCCGCGGCGCGATCGCGGCGCTGGACGAATGGTCGGTCCCGCTGGCCGAGCGGCGCGGCACCCAGGTGGCGGCGGCGACGCCAGCCGCCACGCCGGCGACCACGCCGGCGGCCACGCCGACCGCGACCCCGGCGGCCACGCCGGCGGCGACCCCGGCCGCGACCCCGCGGCCGGAGCAGCCCAAGCCGACCCCGGCCGCGACGCCCAAGCCGGCGGCGACGACCGCCGCCAAACCGGCCACCGAGGACCTGCAGAACCTGCTGGCCGCCTCGACCACGACGGCCGCGCCGGCGGCAGCGGCGCCGGCCCCGGTGGAGGAGGTCCCGCCCACCGATCCCGAGGTCGTCAAGATGCCATCCGCCGCATATCCCGAGATGGCCCGCAAGGCGGGCGTCACCGGCCGGGTGTACGTCAAGGTGATGGTGGCCGCCGACGGGTCGGTGAAATCGGCCGACGTGCTGCGCGGCATCGGCGGCGGCTGCGACGAGGCGGCGATCGACGC
>JALOPJ010000024.1 GCA_025453955.1 Candidatus Edwardsiibacteriota bacterium | reverse complement strand
TCGATCAGGAACGTGCCGTCCCGGGTCATCCCGGTCACCTCGGCCGACATCTGGTCGATGATGTTGCAGTAGTTGAACCGGGTGACGTAGATCCCGCGCCCGGTCGAGCCGATCATTTTCGCCAGCGACGAGTCGCCGCCCTTCATCACCACGTTGTCCGCGGCCGGGGAGTTCCCGTACTCGTTGAGGGCGTGCCCGGTCGACCGTGTCTTCTCGATGTTCGCGGTGTACGAATTATGGACGACCCCGCGGGCGATGCCGCCGACGACCAGGGGCACCCGCTGCTTCGGCACGCCCTCGAGATCGAAGGGGAAGGCGAACCCCCTGCGGTCGTAGGCGTCGTCGCAGATGGTCACGGCCGGGGAGAACACCCGCTTCCCGATCTTGCCGCACAGGAAACTGCGCTGCTCCTGCACGGCCAGCGCGGAGAACCCGCCCGAGACGAAACCGAGCAGCTCGTCGACCGCCGGGTGCTCCAACACCACGTCGTAGCGGCCCGGCCCCAGCTCCACCGGGTGCTGGGAATCGACCGCCTTGCGGACGGCGCGGCCCGCCAGCCGGCGGAAATCGATGTCCCGGACGTCGCGGGCGGCGGCCTGGGCGTAGCCCGAACCGGTCCCCGTCATCACGATGGTGTTGATGTCGGCGTCGCTGGCCTGCGCGTAGCACGCCACCCCCAGGGAGTTGGCCACGCCGTATTCCGCCGTGCCGGTCGACAGTGCGCCGTAGGCCCTGGCGCCGTGCCGGGTGGCGAGGCCGCAGACGACCTTGACCGCCTCGGCCCGCTGCCGGGCGGTGAACGACGCGGTCGCGGGGACGCACAGGCCGGCGATCGCCCGCGGGGGCGCGGACGGCCCCGGCAGGGAATGGAACTTGGGGTTCTCCGGCTGCACCCGGGCGGCCTCGCAGGCCAGCCGCACGGTCCGCCTGATCTCCGCCGGGTCGAGCACGTTGGTGCGGGCGGAGCCGATCTTGCGGCCGAGCACGGCCCGCACCGTCAGGGACGCGTTGCGCTCCGCCACGTTCTGGTGGATGGCGGAGTTGGCGAAGCGCGTCAGGGACGAGTCCTCCGTCTGGATCACCGCCTCGGTCTGGTCGGCGGACGACGCCGCCAGGGCGGCTCGCAGCAATTCCCGTATTCGGTTCTCGCCGTACATATCGGGCCTAAAAAGATCGTGTATTATATCAGGTATCGCGACGAGCGTCAAGCGGCAAGGGGCCGTTCATGACAGGGCCGACAGCTGGGAGCGGAACTTCTCCAGCCGGTCGTGGTACTCGGTCAGCCGCTGGTTTTCCTTGGCCACCACCTGCGGCGGCGCCTTGGCGGCGAACCCGGCATCGGCCAGCTTGGCGGTGATGTTGGCGATCGATCGCTCCAGCGCGGCGATCTCCTTTTCCAGCCGCTGGCGCTCCTTGTCGGCATCCACCAGGCCGTCCACGAAGACCTCGGCGTCCGCCACCACCGCCGCCGCGGACCCGGCCGAGCGCGCTGCGCCGGGAACCACCGCCAGCGATTCCAGGCCGGCCATCAGCATGATGTGCCGGCGGGCGCGCTCGATCGACCCGCCGGTGGCGCCGCCGGCCCGGACCGCTGCCGCCAGCTTGCGGGACGGCGGCACCGCGTGCTTGTTGCGGATGTCGCGGATGGCGCGGACCGTCCCCATCAGCAGGGAGAACCGCCCCTCCAGCTCCGGGTCGCGCCGTTCCGGCCGCGGCCGCGGCCAGGGCGCGGCGATCAGCAGGGTCGCCGCCGGCTGTTCCCGGTCGATGCCGCGGCGCGGCGCGGCGGCGGCCAGGTGCGCCCACAGCTGCTCGGTGATGAACGGCACGAAGGGATGCATCAGGCGCAGCACCTGGTCCATCACATGGGCCAGCACCTGGCGGGCGGCCGTCGCGCCCGGACCGCCGTCCCGCAGCCGGGGCTTGATCAGCTCCAGGTACCAGTCGCACAGCTCGCCCCAGAAGAACTCGCGCACCGCGCCGATCGCGGCCGAGGGATTGTAGGCCTGCAGCTGGGACTGGACCGCCGCCGTGCAGTCCTCCAGGCGGGACAGCACCCAGCGGTCCTCGTCGGGCAGGGCCGCGGGGTCGAGCGGAGCGAACGCGGCGCCCTCCAGGTTCATCAGGGCGAAACGGAAGGCGTTCCACAGCTTGTTGCAGAAGTTGCGGCCGACGTCGAAGCGGTCGCTGACCAGCTTGGCCGGCGGCACGCCCGGCATCGTGCCCAGCACGTCGAACTCCCTGCCGGTGGCCGGGCAGAGGTAGGTGAAGATGCTGCCGCCGTGCCGGGCGGTCGCCAGGTCGACCAGCTCCCCGGTGAAGGGCGAGACCGCCTGCACCGGCAGCCGGATGTCCTGGGTGCCGGTCTGCATCTCGCAGACCACGTAGCGCATGGCGTCCGCGCCGTATTTCTCGATGATGTCCACCGGATCGATGCCGTTGCCCTTGGACTTGCTCATCCGCTCGCCCTTGCCGTCCTGGATGTTGGCGTGGATGAAGACGTCGGTGAACGGCACGTCGCCCAGGTTGTAGAGCCCGGCGATCACCATCCGGGCCACCCACAGGGTGATGATGTCCCGCCCGGTCACCAGGCAGGAACCGGGATAATAGTAGCTCAGGCAATCTGACGATCCATCGACCGCACCCAGCGCAGTCTGTCCCGGCTCGATTGCGGCGGTGGCCGGGTCCGGCCAGCCCAGCGTGCTGTGGGGCCAGACCGCGCTGGAGAACCAGGTGTCGAGCACGTCGGGGTCCTGGACGAACCCGGCCTGCTCGATCTCGGCCGCCAGCAGCGTGTCGGTGTGCTGGTCCCGCAGGCATACTTGTACATCAAAGATGCTCGGCGGCTCTGCCCCCGCATGTTCCAACGTCAGCGTCCTGCCCCCCTGGTCGCGCAGGCTGACGGTGACATCGTCCCGGCGCGACCATCGCTCGAGCACCGGACGTGCCTCAATGATCTCGTCACTGCCGATGATCTTCGACCAGACCGGGATGCGGTGGCCCCACCACAGCTGGCGGCTGATGCACCAGTCGCGCTTCTCGGACAGCCAGTCGAGGTAGGTGTCGCGGTAGCGGCCGCCGTCGGGATGGAAGGCCACGGCGCGGCCGCTGCGCGAGCGCCATGAGCCGTCGGCCGCCGCGATGGCGGCCTGCGCCAGCCCCGGCGCCGTGAACTCGTTGGCCGTCCCCCGCCCCATCACCACCCCGCCCGGCACGTCGCCCATCCGCACGAACCACTGCAGCGACAGGTAGGGCTCGACCGGCGTCTTGGACAGATCGGCGACCACGCGGTCGCGGGCGGCGAAGCGATCCATCCCTTCGTACTGGCCCGCCTCTCGGTTGAGGGTGCCGTCGGGATTGAGGATGTTGATGACCTGGATCGCGTCCTGGTGCCGCCCACACACCTCGTAGTCGTTGGGATCGTGGGCCGGCGTGATCTTGACGCAGCCGCTGCCCAGCTCGGGCTTGGCCCATTGGTCGAGGATCAGGGGGATCTCGCGATCGACCAGCGGCAGTCTGATCTTCCGGCCGGCCCGGGCCATCCCGACCAGCGTGCGCAGCGTCGGCAGATGCGTGGTCAACCGGTCTTCCAATACCTTCAGCTCCGTTTCCAGGACCGGTTTATCCTTGGCCGGGATGGCAGGCCACCGCGGTGTCGCCCAGCATCGTCTCCGGCCTGGTGGTGGCCACGGTGACGTGGTCCGGTTCGCCCGGCGCGGGGTCGATCACCGGGTAGCGCAGGTGCCAGAAATGGCCCTGCACCGTCTCGTGCTCGATCTCGTCGTCCGAGACCGCGGTCTGCAGGGCGCAGTCCCAGTTGACCATCCGGGTGCCGCGGTGGATCAGCCCGTCGCGGAACAGCCGGAAGAAGGTGTGCCGCACCGCCCTGGCGCAGACCGGGTCCATGGTGAAGCGGTAGCGGTCCCAGTCGCAGGAGCAGCCCATGCTCTGCTGCTGGCGGATGATGCGCGACTGGCACTGCTCCTTCCAGTCCCAGATCCGCTTGACCAGGGCCTCCCGGCCGATGTCGTGGCGGGTCTTGCCCTCCAGCTCGACCAGCCGCTTCTCCACCACCGCCTGGGTGGCGATCCCCGCATGGTCGGTGCCCGGCATCCACAGGGCATTGTCGCCGGACATGCGGTGCCAGCGCACCAGCAGGTCCTGCATCACGTTGTCCATGGCGTGGCCCATGTGCAGCGCCCCGGTGACGTTGGGCAGCGGCATCATGATCACATAGCGCTGGTCGCGTCCGTCCGGGGCCGCGGCGAAGGCCTTGGCCTCCAGCCAGCGCGCGGCGATCAGCTGCTCGACCTGGGCGGGATCGTATGTCTTGGGGAGTTCCTGCATCTGGTGCGGTTCCTTTGCCGAATTTGAGTAACCGATTATTATATAGTGAATTGTGCCTGTTCGTCAAGCGTTTTTCTCCGTTTGGACATCGGAAAACAGCCCTTGACAGCACCGCCGTAAAACTGATACAATTGCCGTATCATCGTCCTGCGGTTTCCCGTTCGGACGAGGCGGCATAGCCAAGTGGTAAGGCGAAGGTCTGCAAAACCTTTATTCAGCGGTTCGATCCCGCTTGCCGCCTCCATGTTTTGAGCGATCGCCGGGGTGGCGGAGCTGGTAGACGCAAGGGACTTAAAATCCCTCGTCCCTCGCGGGACATGTCGGTTCGATTCCGACCCTCGGCACCACTGGAAATCCCCTGTCCGTCCCGACAGGGGATTTTTACGTTCCGTGGCCGGGAGCAGCACGTGCATCCTGACCGCCTTCGATCCCGCCCCGCCGACGGTCACCCGTTCCACCTCACGGGAATTTCTCGCCGCGCGGACCGGCGCCTCCGTCACCTCGATGCAGCGCACACCGAGCCGGGTTTCGAAATGAAAAGAGCAGCCAGTAATGGCTGCTCTCGTTTTTTCTGGAGCGGGCGAAGGGATTTAAACCCTCGACGTCCACCTTGGCAAGGTGGCACTCTATCGCTGAGCTACGCCCGCATCGATTCAATTATACGAAATTCCGGCGCAATAGTCAAGACCTTTCACAGGCGGAACGCGGCGCTCACCCGGTGGCAGTTGCCCAGCTCGTGGCGGTTGAACCCGTAGTCCACCCGCAGCCGCCAGTACGAGATGCCCGCCCCCAGCGCCGTGCCCTGCCCGTCGTGCCCCGCCCGCAGCGCCGCCAGCCCCCGGTATGATAACTCGACCCCGAACCGATTGCGCAGCAGCTCGTCGGTGGACGTCTCGTAGCATGCCGTGGCGGTGGCCCGCAGCGCCTCGATGCCCAGCGCGTAGGCGATCCCGGCGCGGCCGGACGCCTCCCGCACGTCCTGGTGCTGGCGCGCCGTGTTCCACGAGATGGCGGTGCCGCCGATGTCGGCGGCCACCAGGCCGACCGTGACGGCGCCGAAGCGCGACGCCGCGGGCGACGGGCGGGCGCCCGGGCGCCCCAGCGGCAGCTGCGCCTGCAGGCCGGCGTCGATGCCCAGGCCCGTGGCCTGCTTGTCGTCCAGCTTGTCGTAGATCACCTTCAGGCTGCCGCCGTACCGCAGCGTCATCGCCCGCATGCCGCTCCACGCCGGCAATCCCCGCGCCGAGGCCGCGGAGACGAACAGCGCGTTCTCGTTGTCGCCGAAGCTGCCCTGGGGCGGCGTGCCCACGGTGTGCGAGAACCGGGGAATGTCGTCGACCCCCAGCCGGATCCAGGCGACGCCCAGCGACAGCCGCGGCAGCGGCCAGGCCGCGGCGATGAAGTCGTGGACCGCCAGGCCGCCGAACAGCTCGGTGTGGGTGACGCCGACCTCGGGCCGCGCCAGCGCGGCCAGTCCCGCCGGGTTCCAGTAGGCGGCGCTGGCGTCGTCGACCAGCGGGCCGAAGGCGCCGCCCAGCCCGTAGGCCCGGGCGCCCACCGGGATGTTGAGGAACTCGCCGCCGTACTGCCCGGCCGGCAGCGCACCCGCGGCCAGCGCCAGCGCCGCCAGCGGGAGAACGATCGCCCTGGTCCAGCGCATCATCGGATCACCTCAGCACCGCCAGCTTGCCGGTGCGCGTCACCGTCCGGCCGCCCTGCCACACCGCCAGCGTGTAGAAGTACACCCCGTTGGCCACCGTGCGGCCGTCCTGGTCGCGCAGGTCCCAGGGGAAGGTCTCGACGCCCGCCGCGTACCCGCCCTCGACGGTCCGGATATGGCGCCCGGCGACGGTGTACACCCGCAGCTGGTAGCGGTCGGCGTGGTCGCCCACGAAGAAGTAGAACGTGGTGAACTCGCCGTCCACCGGGTTGGGGTAGTTGGCATGCTCCAACAGGTCGAAGGACACCGACACCGATGCGGCCAGCGCCGCCGTGGAGCGGTTCCCCAGGTTGTCCGTCGCCGAGAATCCCAGCAGGTGCTCGCCGTCGGCCAGCGTCGGCGTGAAGGACAAGGGGACGGCGCGGGTGTCGGCCAGGCCGGATGGCAGCGAGAACTGGCCGCGCGGCACTGGTTGTCCGTCGATGGTGACCGTGACCGAGTCCAGACAGACGCCGTCCGGGTCCTCGATCAGCACCGAGCATTCGGGGCGCGCCACCCTGATGCGCTGCCCCCAGCCGGTGGCACCCTGGTTGACCCGGGCGGTGATCACCGGTCCCGCCGAGTCGGCGGCGACCAGCGGCAGGAACGCGCCGACCGCCGGGGACCAGCCGCCGGCCCAGGCCGAGTCGAGCTGACCGGGGAGCCGTCCCCAGAAGCCGCCGTCGCTGCGGTAGAGCGCGGCCCGGCCGCGGTCGGCGGACGTGTCCAGCGCCGGGTTGCGGACCGCGGCCCACAGCCGGCGCCCGCCGGCCAGCGCCAGGGCCGAGTCGGTGAACGAAAGCGCGAAGGCCGGCTGCGCCGAGTCGCCGACCATCCGCAGGCCGGGCTGGCGCCCGGGCCGCAGCGGCGAGGCCGGCCCGACCTCGATCCGCTGGATCACCGCCACGGCGCTGTCCGCCAGGGACGAATCCGCCAGTTCCCAGCGGAACGCCCCGTCGAAATTTTCGACTGTCCCCCCGCTGCCGCCGGTGGCGCTCAACTGGTGGAACTCGATGCCGTCCGGCGGGACCCTCCGGTCGGACGACCGGTTGTTGGTGCTGTCCTGCTCCGGCGGCGAGGCGACATGGGCGGGATCGGCGATGAAATAGATGTCGCGCTGCCCCGCAGCCAGCGGATACGCGAACTCGACCGTCCGGGTGGCGCCCGCCTGCAGCGTGTCGATCGTCGCCGTCGCGAACTGCGAATCGCCGTCCGCGGTATAGGCCGCGACGGGCACGTTGGCGGCGTCGGTCTCGCCGGCGTTGCGGAACGTGGTCAGCAGCGCCAGCCGTCGCCGGCCGCCCAGCCTGGTGTCGCGCGGATCGGCGCCGGGGACCAGGTCGGGACGGGTCCAGATCCGGCAGCGCTGGAACCCGCCGTAGCTGACGGTCCCGGAGTCGGCCAGGCGGATCCGGTAGTTGAGGTATGGGTGGTACCACCCTGCCGGTGGGATCCTCTGGACCAGGGCGTAGGTGTCGCCGGCGGCGACGGCCATCGTGGTCTGCTGCAGCCCGGCGACGGTATCGCCGGCCGACCCGAACTTCCACTGGCAGCTCACGCCGTCGGGATCGACCCCGTTCGCGTCGTAGACGACCGCGAACAGGCCGATGCTGTCGAGGTCCGACGGCCGGGGCGGCGTCGCGCGGTAGGCGGTGAAGGCCGTCTGGCTGACGGCCAGCCGGGCGGCCGCGCACCAGTCCCGGACGCCGTCCTTGAGATAGAGCTTGACCCAGCCCGGACCGGCGGCCGACGAGTCCGGCAGGCGCCACCGGATGGCGCCCGCGCCGGCGCCGGTGGAGAACGCCTGATGGAGCAGATACCGGCCGGAGGCGTCGACGAAGCTGGCCAGGGCGGTGGCGCCGTTGCCGAAGGGCCCGGCGACTGCCAGGTCGACGCTGTCGCCGGGCTGCGCCGCCGGCGGGGAGAGCGAGAGCGCCAGCCCGCTGTCCGGCAGCGCCAGCCGCAGGCCGGGATCGCCCAGCAGGTTGTAGCTCCGCATCATCTGGGCCCCGTAGCCGAAGCTGTCGCCGCCGGACATGGCGAACAGCGATAGTTCGGCGTCCGCGACGATGTCGCCGAACAGCCGGCGGCCGCGCTCGTTGACGGCTCCGAGGAAGGTCTGCTCCATCCAGTTGTCCCAGGAGGGCCCGCTGCTGGCGAAGACGCCGATGGCCCCGCCCGGCACCCGGAACAGCTGCTGCGACAGCGAGAGCGTGTCCGGGATGTCGATGGCGCCGCTGTAGCAGGTGAACCCGCCGGCCAGCGGCCAGCGGCCGGCATTGTTGAGGCCGGCCGCCTCGGCGTTGGTGAAGAAACTGGAGTGGCCCCACACCTGGCCGCCGCCGTGGCCGTAGTAGGCGGCCAGCACCGCGCCCTCGTTGAACTGGTCGATCAGGTCCAGCGCGTTCTGGGGGTTGCGGCTGTAGACCTTGGACACCTCGAAGCGGGGATCGAGCGCGGCGCACAACCGGTCAGTCGGCGTGTAGAAATCGTCGAGGGGATTGTTGGGCGGTCCGGCGATCATCAGGAAATCGCGGTGCCACTGGTCGGTGAGGGGCTGCTGTTCGTAGCCGAGGCGCTTGGCCTCCCAGGCCTGGTGGTCGGCCGGCGAGTTCAGCGGCAGCCTGCCGACCGCCAGGTCGGCGATGAAGTCGTCGCCGGCGACCCGCACGAAGTAATCGTCGTCCGGCACCGGGCCGAAGTCGTCGGTGCGCGACAGGTGCACCGGGACGTAGTCCGGCCGGCTGGTGCCGAGCAGGTTCTTGGGGTCGTAGCTGCCGCCGCCCATCAGCACGACATAGGCCGGCGGGACGTCGTAGGTGGCGTGGGCGTAGCGGACGAACTCCCGGACGGCCTCGTCGCTGGCGATGCCGCCCCCGAACTCGTCGTAGATGTCCGAGGTCAGGGCCACCATCGCGCCGTCGAAGGACGCCGCCCGCACCGCGGCCAGTTGCCGGGCCTGCGGTTCAAGGGTGTCCGGCGCGATGATCAGGTACTCGGCCCGGTTCCCGGGCGCCGCCAGGTCGGACGGGCGGTTGCGCCGGACGGCCAGCGGCCGCTGCTGGTGCAGCGGGTCGTCGATCACGGCCAGATATCCCACCGGCCCGCTGCTGCGGTCGGTGAAGGTCGCCGCGTACCCGGTCCCGGACGGCATGGCAGCGACGGCGACGCCGGCCAAGCGGCTGATCCCCGGTTTGTAGACGACGACATTCTGGCCGGGCAGGTCCTCGATGGTGAAGCGGTAGAGCGTATCCCGGGACGCGGCGGGACGGGTGAACTCCAGGTATCCGGCCGGGGCCGCGTAGCGGCGCGGGTACGCCAGCTCGACCCAGTCCAGGAAGTAGCTGTCGATGGCGTAGGGCGTCGCCCCATGGGCCAGCACCAGCTGGTTGTCGCCCGCGGCCAGCGCCGACAGCGACAGCGGGACCGACAGCAGGCAGGGGGTCTGCCCGTCCCACACCGTATCGGCGATGGTCGAACCGTTGAGCGACACCACCGCCCGGTGGTCGCCGTCGCCGTCCAGGTAGGTGAACCCGTGCAGCTTCACCCGCAGCGTCGCGGCCGTCCCCGCCGACAGGTCGATGTCGGGGACCGCGAGCGCCACCGTGCTGCTCTGTCCCTCGTCGATCCGCCGCCAGAACCAGCGGTCGCCCTGGTCGCTGCCCCGTGCCTTGAGCCGGACGAACAGGCTGTCCGTCTCCCGGTGGAGCGTGTCGGCGAAGCGCAGCGCCGGCTCGGCGCCGGGCGCGCCGGGCGCGCCGTCCTCATCGACCATCCGGCCGCCGGGCAGGCCGCCCCAGGCCAGCCAATAGACGTTGGCGTCCGTGAACGGATGGAAATGGGACGCGCCGCCCCGGGTCCGCCGGCCCAGGAAACCGAAGCGGTCGCCGGGGTCGAACACGCCGTCCTCCTGTCCGCGGAAATGCAGCGGGACCTCCCCGCCGCCGTGGAACACCTTGATGGTGCGGGGGTCGACCGAGGCCGGGTCGATGCCGCCCGCCGCCAAGTCCTGGTATCCGACCGTGCACCAGCCGTCCCGGTCCACCAGGATCTTGGCGGGCAGCGTGTCTGAGGACGCCCTGCTCTTGGGAGCGGACGCGGGACCGCACCGCCACCCGGCGGCCTCCCCGGCATTGACCAGCGTCGCCCGCAGGCCGTGCCGGCGCCCGCCCTCGCCGGGGAGGGTTTTGCCGGTGAACGGGAGATCAGCGCTGGACGACACGAACTCGATCCTGATCCTGATCCGTTCCCACCACTGGCAGCTGCGCAGGGCGGGATCGAACCGCACCGGGTGCAGGATCAGGGACGCCACCTTCCACCGTCCGGCCCGGGCCACCGGCGTCAATTCGGCCCGGTCCCCGGTGGGCGCGGCAGCGGCGTCATAGAACCGGGGATCGGCGCCGGCGGTCCCGGACAACGGCGGGGCCGGGGCCGGCAGCCCGGGCAGCGTCCCTCCGCCCTGGCAATCCACCATGACCAGCCGGGGGCTGCGGTTGGGCGGGACCGCGAACAGGATGCCCCGGCGCGGCAGGGCGGGCGCGCCGGGCGCGGCGTCGTCGGCGCAACCGGGCATCGTGAAACGGCGGTAGGTCACGCCCCCGATGG
Source organism: Candidatus Edwardsiibacteriota bacterium (assembly GCA_025453955.1). Classification (GTDB taxonomy): domain Bacteria; phylum Edwardsbacteria; class AC1; order AC1; family EtOH8; genus UBA2255. The sequence continues at coordinate 9,566 of JALOPJ010000024.1, read as the reverse complement.
CGACCGTGCCGGCCGACGGCTCGCCGAACGTGCATTCCAGTTCCAGCCCGTCGGCATCGGATCGGATCGTCCTGATCTCGGCCCGCGCCAGCGCCAGGCAGCACAGCAGCGCTGCGGGAACGGCCATTGGCCGGAGACGCCGCGTCATCGCACCACCGCGACCCTGGCGGTTCCGCGGCGGCCGCCCAGCCGCACGGCGACCAGGTAGACGCCGGCCGCCACGGCGCGGCCCCGGTCATCGCGGCAGTCCCAGCGGACCTCGCCGGCGGACGGTCCCCGTTCCCAGGCGCGCACCAGCTGGCCGGTGACCGCATAGATGCGGATCGAAGCAACGTCGTCCCTGCCGTCACCGGCGAACGAGATCACCGCGGAGCCTGCGGCGGGATTGGGGGAAACCCGCAGCGGCAGCGACGCCGTCGCCGCCGGCCCGGCGGACGGGACGGCCTTGGTCCAGGGATCGACGTACTCGGCCATCGCGAACAAGTCGGGGCGCGCCGTGGGCGGTTCCACGCCGAAGCTGCTCCACACCAGATGGAGGTTGCCGCGCTCGTCGGCGCAGGCCGCCGGGCAGCGGTTGTCGGCCCAGCCCGCGGTGAGGGTGGTCTCGGGATACCAGCTGCCGCGCAGCGCCCGGCGGTGCATCACCTGGAAGTACCCGCCGCGATCGTCCTCCCAGAACAGGTCGGCCAGGCTGTCGCCGCGGCAGACCAGCACCGGCGCCCGCGACCGCCAGGGATCGGCGGTCAGCCGCTGCTCGCTGCCCCAGGTTCCCGTGGTGCGGTCAAAGCGGCGGTAGTAAACCTCGGCGTTGCCGTCCCGCCAGTCCTCCCAGGCGACGTGATAGCCGCCGCCCTGGTCGACCGCCAGGCAGGGCGTGAACGCGCCCGTCCCGGAATGGCTGACCGCGCTGTCCCCCCCCCATCCCGCCCCGCCCAGCTCCTTGACATGGACCTGGAACGTGCCGGAGCGGAAATCCTGCCAGGCGACGGCGATCGTGTTCCCGTACGCCGCGATGCTGGGGAACGACGCCGCGACCTGGCCGCCGGGGACGGCGGTCTCGGCGCTCCAGCCGGCGCCCGCCAGCGACTTGTGGAACAGCCGGAACCCGCCCTCGCGGTCGTCCTGCCAGCAGACGTGCACCGCGCCATCTGCGGTCGCCGCGATGGCCGGATACCAGGTATTGGCCGCGTTGGCGACCAGCCGCTGCTGGCCGCTCCAGATGCCGCCGCGGACGGAGGTGTACGACAGGTCGTATCCGCCGCCGAATTCATACTCATTGCTCTCCCACACCGCGTGGACCGTCCCGGCGGGGTCGACCGCGCAGGCCGGGTACCAGTTATGTCCCCGCCAGTTGCCGCGGTACCCGACCACGGTATCGCCGGCCCACGCGCCGCCGTCGTACCGCTTGCACAGCACCTGGTGGCCAGTGTTGGGCAGCACCTTGATCCCGTCGGTCCACACCAGCCAGACCGTGTCGCGGGACGCGGCCAGCCCGGTGGCGCCGTTGCGGGCGGTCCACGAGCCGCCGGCGGCGTAGGCCGGCGCCGTGATGTGCTGCGCCGGCCCCCAGGCCGCAGCGGCCAGCGGCCACAGCGCAGCGACCCCCGCGCACAGCGCCGCCGGGCGAATACGGACGATCATCTGGTTCAGGCGGATCATCATTTCACTATATCACACCCTTCCCGCCCCTGTCAAGGGGGGCCCCGCCACCCGGTCCGGCACGGAGAGAGGCCCGGCGATACCGCCGGGCCTCGGGGCTGGTCCGACCACCGTGGTCAGCGGATGACGACGACCTTCCTGGTAAGCTTGGCCGCGCCGGCCCGCAGCTGGTACAGGTAGACACCGGTGGCGGCCCGCTGGCCCTGCTGATCGGTGCCGTCCCATCGAACCGCGTGAGTGCCCGCCGGCAATTCGGCATCGACCAGGGTCCGGACCCGCTGGCCGGTCACATTGTACAGGTCGAGGCGCACCCGCTGCCGCGACGGCAGCTGCAGCGTGACGACTGACGCCGCAGTCGTCGGATTGGGGCTGGCCGGCGATAGCGCGAACCGCGCTGCAACCGGCATCTCCCCCGGACCGCCAGCCACCCCGTAGTAGGGCCCGGTGGCCCGCAGCTTGATGTCATCGAGGAACCACCCGTTGCAGTTTGCCGTGTCGGGCTCGCTGTCGGCCTTCAGCCGGAACCGGAACCGGATGTCGCTCGCCTGGCTGCCCCAGCAGAAACCGGCGACCGAATCGAGCGGCAACTGCACCATCTGCCAGCTGTTCCCGCCGGTGCCGGTGTAGTGCCCCAGCTCGGTCCACGTCGCGCCGCTGTCGTTCGAGGCGGAGACGTAGCAGCTGTCCTGGATATCGGTGTCGAGGTCCAGCCGCCGGCGGTGCCAGAACTGCAGGATCGCTCCGGTGAAAGGCGACAGGTCGTACCCCCGCGTCAGCGTCAGCGAGTTGTCCCATCCGGGGCTGACCAGCAGGGCCGGCTGGCTCTTGGCCGCGTAGGGGGTCGAATGGGGGGAGAACGTCGTGGTCAGCTGCCAGCCCGAGCCGGTGTCCCATCGCGCCGTGTTCATCGTCCGGAAATCGTCCAGATACAGGCTGTCCTTGAAGCGGAACTGCTGCTGGGGGGTGGTGGCCAGGTTGCGGCCGATCGCGACGTCCCGGGCCGAGTAGCGGTAGGACACCAGCTGCCCCAGCATCCCGGTGCTGTCGAGCGCGATCGACCCGCCGTAGCTGTCCCCGCCGAGGGGCGCCAGCGCCGCGCTGTCCTCCGGCTGACCATCGCGGTGGAAGTGGACGAACACCGCGCCGCTGTCGACGCCCATGTTGTCGGTCACCTGGATGCTGACGGGATAGGGGCCGATCACGTCCATGGTGTCGGGCAGCGCCGCGAACGAGATCGCCGGCGGCACCACGTCCGGGCCGACGAAGAACGAGTACATCCGGTCCGGCGCCGCCACCGGCGCCAGCGCCGCGTGGCCGCTGTCGTCCTCGGCGTGGATGAAGAAGAAGACCGAATCGGAGGCGTGGAACGCCGGGATCGTCGCGCTGTACTGGTCGCCCGCCACCGGCGCCAGCGGGGTCGCGGAGAACGTGCCCACCGCCTTCCGCATCCAATAGACGCTGGTGCGCGACGGATTGAGCGGTGTGTCGGAGGTGATCCGGGCCGTCAGGGTCAGGTCCTGGTCGACGTCCTCCTGGTCCGCCGCCCGGTCGGCGGTGACGCGGATGTTGCCCTGCAGCCAGCGCACGATCCGGCCGGCCAGCAGTGACCGGGTGGCGTCATAGGTCGCCGACCCGGCCTGGTTGTTGCCGACCGATTCCAGCCCGATCGGCATGTACACCAGCCGGTAGGCGCCGGCGTACTTCGACAGGCCGATCTGCCCGCCCGACCCGTTGTAGGCGACGGCGGCGGTGGCCCCGTTGATCGGCGTGAAGTAGTCGGCGTACTGGAAACTGGCCCCGAAGTAGGGCTGCCAGAAACTGAAGGCGATGCTGTCGCCGATGGGATCGCCGGCGATCCCGGTCATCCCGAAGGATTCGGCGGCGTCATCCCCGTACTGGGCCCGCATGTAATCGGTGTAGAACGAGTACAGGTACTCGTGGTAGTAGTCGGCCTCCCACCCCAGGTCCTGCCCGCTGATGAACAGGCCGCCGCCCTGGTCCAGGTAGGCCTTGAGGGTGTCGATGTTGGCGGTGTCGAGCGAGGGCGAGGTCCATTCCGTGACCCAGAAGACCGTCCCGTACTGCCTGAGCTTCGCCAGGGTCGGGCCCTGCTGCCGGGTGATCCGCCAGATGTCGTAGCGGTAGCCCTGGGTGTCGAGCGAGCTGGTGTAGTAGCGCTCGATCAGGCGGTCGCCGAACGATTCCGGCTGGTCGACCGGGTCGTAGGGCCAGCCGGGGTAGCCCTCGCCGTCGTTGACCAGCAGCAGCCCGGCGCGGCCGAGATTGAGATCGAAGGCGATCGTCGTGTCGCAGCCCGCGGCCGTCAGGTGCAGCGCCAGCCGGGCCACGTGGTTGGGCGCGTCGGCGGCGACCTGGAGCAGGAACGCCGCGTTGTTGCCGCGGGTCTGCCCGCCGTAGATGTTGCCCTCGATGCTGCCGTAGCCCGAGCCGGCGGAGGTCACCGCCAGGAACGGGTCATCGGTCGACAGCGTCCCCTGCACCCCCAGCGCGTCGCCCCATGAGTTCTTGACCCACACGGTCAGCGCCACGGTCTCGCCCGCCTCGACCCGGCCGTCGCCGTCGGTCTCGGTGAAGCTGTGGTCGGCGTACGCCAGCAGCGGCGAGGGGGCGGTCGACACCGCGCGGTAGGCGTTGACGCGGCCGCTGCCGATCTTGCCGATGCGGGACGGGTTGACGGCGTCGATGTTGTCGGCCGTGTTCAGCAGCTGGGAAACGATCTGGTCGTTGGTCCAGCCGGGATGCGCCGCCCGGATCAATCCCACGATGCCGGCCACGATCGGCGTGGCCATCGAGGTGCCGTCCCATGACTGGTAGCCGTTGTTGGGCGTGGTGCTGAGGATGCCCTCGCCCGGCGACGTGATATCGACCCAGGCGCCGTAGTTGGACCAGCTGACGACGTCGCTGCTGCTGGAGGCGCAGACCGCCACCACGTGCGGCAGGGCCGACGGGAAGTGGGGGTCGGCCACGCCGTCGTTGCCGGCGGCGCCCACGATCACTGCGCCGTTGTCCCAGGCGTAGTTGATGACGTCCTGCTCCTCCGGGTACCAGGCGTAGCCGCCCCAGCTCAGGCTGATCGCCGTGGCCCGCTGCTGCACGGCGTAGTACATGGCGTTGATCGCGGCCACGATGCCGATGCCGCCGCCCGCCGTGCAGCGGAAGGAGATGCGCCGGCAGTCGAATCCCGGCCCGGCCACGCCGATGCCGTTGTCGGTGGTGGCGGCGGCGCAGCCGTTGCAGTGCGTGCCGTGGTCGCTGGGGTCGCCGTCGGGATAGGGGTTGTTGTCGTTGTCGGTGAAGTCCCAGCCCACCACGTCGTCGATCAGGCCGTTGCCGTCGTTGTCGACGCCGTCGAGGTCGCCGCCGCTGCCCACGGCGCTGTTGTCGAACGCCCCGTTGTGGTTGATGTCCTCGGCGGCGTTGACCCAGGAGTTGCCGGCCAGGTCGACGTGCGTCCAGTCGCAGCCGGAATCGACGATCGCCAGCACCACGGTGCTGTCCCCCTGGGTGACGTCCCAGGCCTGGGGCGACTGGGTCTTGGCGATGTGCCACTGGCTGCCCAGCTGCGGGTCGTTGGGCGTGTAACAGTAGTCGCGGATGCCGTTGGGGGAGGCCGTGGCCACGGCCCGGTGGGACTGGTAATCGCGCCAGACCGCCTCGACGTCTGTGCTGGCGTCGAAATGCACCACGTACATCAGGTCCAGGCCGTGGGCGGCGGCCAGCTTGTTCTCCGCGATGCGCGGGTCGTAGAACGCCGGCTCGATGCGGGTGACGCCGTGCTTGGCGGAGAGGCCGTCCAGCCCGGGGATGCCCAGCGCCGTGCGGGGCGCGTCCGCGGTCAGGGCCGGGAACGTGCCGCGCAACGCCGGCTTGAGCTTGATGATCAGCATGCCGGGGGCGTACCTGCCGAAGGACCGCTGGCCCGCCGGCCGCCCGGCCGCCTGGGCCAGCGAGCCGAGCACCAGCAGGGCAACAACGGGAACTATGATCTTCTTCATCGCATGCTCCTCTCTACCGCAACACGGTCAGCCGGGTGGTGGCGGCGAAGTCGTTGACCGTCAGCCGCACGAAGTAGACGCCGGCCGACAGGTTCGAGCCGTCCAGCCGCAGGGTGTGGCTGCCGGCGTTGAGGGCGCCCTCGTGCGCCGTGCGCACCAGCTGGCCGGCCAGGTTGTAGACCTTGACGGAGACCCGGCTGTGGTCGCGGCCGACCTGGAAGGTCAGCGCGGCCCTGCCGCTGCTGGGGTTGGGGGCCAGCCGGGTCAGCGCGTCGCCGCCCGCGCCCCGCGCCGGGGCGCCCTCGGCGCCGAGCTGCTTGGCGGTCGAGCCGGCCAGCACCAGGTCGTCGATGAACCAGCCCTTCATGTTGAGCAGCGCGTCGGACCCCAGCCGGAATCCGATCTTGACGCTGGCGCTGGCGACGTAGGCGCCGAGGTCGACCGACGCGCCGTGCCAGGCGGTGTCCAGCCCGGTGAAGTTCCCCAGGCTGTCCCAGCTGGCGCCGCCGTCCGGCGAGACCATCACGTAGCCGAAATCGAAGCCGTTCTCCAGCCAGTGGCGGTGCTGGAACGACAGCGTCGCCCCGGTGTAGCCGGTGAGGTCGAACGCGGTGTCCAGCAGCGAGAACCGGTCGGAGTTCAGCGGATAGTTCTGGTAGGGCAGGTCGGTGAAGCTGTAGCTGCCGGCACTGGCGTACTCCGTGGTAAGCGCCCAGTCGCCGGTCCAGCCGCCGAGGCCGGCCTCGAACCCGGTCTGGTACAGCACCGGCATCACCAAAACCTGCTTGGAGAGCGTGTCGTTACCGGGCGCCACGTCGCCGGCCAGGGATACCCAGGCCGTGAACTGGACCGTGTCCCCGGCGCCCGTGTTCCACGGCTGCAGGGTGGCGACGACGGTCGTGAACGGCGGCACCGAATCGAGCAGCGCCGAGTCGCGGTAGACCGGATACCCGGGCAGCGTCTCCGCGACGGCGTGGACCCAGACGCTTTCCAGCCGGTTGAGGTTGCCGCTGCCGATCTCCAGGGCCACCGGGACACTGCTGTTGGATGAGACCACGTCGCCCGGCTGGGCGATGCGGGCGAGGCGCGCGTCCACGATGGCGTACGGCGACCATCCCATCCATCCCATCACCCGGGCCATCAGCGTGTCGCGATCGGCCTCGAGGGGTATCCCTTGGAACGCCGTGGACATGTAAAACAGCTTCTGTCCTGTCTCGACGCTGTCGAACCGCACCGCGCAGTAGAAGATGCTGTCCCCATGGTTCCAGGCGGGATCCCCCGCCGGGCCGGCAAAACAGCCCGCCGCGCCAGCTCCTGGGCGCAGGCGGTCGCTGTACTCGCCCTCGATGTGGACGCCGACGTCGGTATTGATCAACAGCCCGTCTCCCAGCGGATCGCCGGCCATGCCGATGATGCTGTCGATGGCGATCGACTCGTTCGATCCGTCGGGACGGTAGCTGGAGATGTGCAGCCAACTGGGGCATTCTGGCGACCCTGCCCAGATATAGTTCAATGCAATGTCCGGCGCGTTGAGCCACAGCTTGCCGCCGGCCAGCAGATAGGCGGCAATGCTCGCCGTGTCATCGGTCGACAACGGGGTGGTGACGAACGAGTACAGGTCCGGCTGGTCCCAGACCACCAGGTCATAGCCTGCCAGCACGGTCGAATCGGGGCGGCGGGCGGAATCGAGCACGGTCCAGGTCGTGAACGACAACCCCATGTGCCCCAGCGCGTCCGTGGTGTAGCTGGACAGCGGTTTGTTGTTGCTCCAGTCCGTCCTGTTGTCATCGTCGTCGATGAACAGCACGGTCGGAAGCACGGGCTGAGCTATTGCCATGCCGAGCATGGCCCCCAGCATGGCGATCACCAACCACCATCGTTTCATGGCCCTCCTCCTCATTAATAGAGATGATGTATCGTTCACTGCTGTTTCGATGGTAGCATCGCGCCATTTGTTTGTCAAGCGATATCGGCCCCGAGGGGATCCGATTGGCGCGCGGTCCATCCCTCACGTCCCGCACCAGAAAGGAACAAGCCCCGTGGCGCGGGGCTTGTTCCGGGCCATCCCCGGTTACTTCAACAGGGTCAGTTTTTTCATCGCCGAGTATCCGCCGGCATCGAGTTTGTAGAGGTAGATGCCCGCGGCCGCCTTGGCGCCGTCGTCGGACCTTCCGTTCCATGGTACTTCGTAGTAATTGGCTTCCTGGACGGCATCCACCAGCGTCCTCACCAGCTGGCCCTGGATGTTGTAGATCTTGAGCGACACCCGGCCGGCCTCCTTGGTCTGGTACCTGATCGTGGCGGCGTCGCGGAACGGGTTGGGACGGGCGTGTTCCAGGGCGTAAGCCGACGGCTTGCCCTGCAACGGACCCACCGAGATCGGCCCGTAGTACGCCATCCCGCCGTTGGCGCTGACCTCGACCAGGCGGTACAGGTAGACGATGCCGCCGGCCAGGCCGCGGTCGGTGTAGCGGTAGTCGGTCGGCACCGTGCTGCCCGGATTGGCGTTCAACGTCGCCAGCGGCGCGTAGGTGGCGCCGTTGTCGCTGGAGCGCTCCACGATCCAGTGGTAGGAGTCGTCCTCGGACTCGGTGCGCCAGTTGATGGTGACGTCGTTGCCCGTCACCGAAGCGCCCATCTGGCTGAACTCGACCGACAGCGTGATGCTGATGCCGTTGGAATTGGCCGAGGTGTACTGCGACTCGATGGTCACCGCCGGGCCGTCCTTTGAACTGACCGAGCCCCGGTAGCGCAGCGCGATGGCGTAGTAGTAGGTGCTGCCCGCCGCCAGGTTGGGATCGATGTAGTTCGTAGTGGAGCGGCTGTAGATCGTGGCGATCGGCGTGAAGGTGATGCCGTCGGTGCTGCGGTAGACCCGGTAGCCCACTGTGGGATTGATGTTCGGCCTGCCTTGAGTGTACAGCGGGACCGTCCAGGTGAGCTGCACCGAGTCGTTGTTGACCTTGGTCGCCGTCGGCACCGGGATGGCCCGCAGCACGGTGGTGTTCATCACCAGCTCGGTCGCGCCCACCCGCAGGGTGTCGTTCATCGTCGCGTAGTACCCGGCGTGGCTGGCCGTGCCGCCGTCGGTCTCGTAATCGATGTACGTGATCATGGTGTCGCCGCGGTCCCAGGCCGGCCAGAAGTGCTTGGCGTCGAACTGCCACATCGCCTGCGAGCCGGACAGCACCGACACCGCCGCCCCCGGCTTGCCGTCGGTGTAGACGTGGTTGCTGTCCTCCAGCGAAATGGTGCGGAAGTGGATCTCGCCGTTGCCCGGCACCGTGTTGACCAGGCCCTTGACCGTCAGGCTGGAGCCGCCCAGGAACTTCACCAGGGCGGTGATGTCCCAGTCGCCGAACATCGGCAGCCAGGTGTAGTTCGTCCCGTTGCTGGCCGAGTCGCGCGGGTTCCAGCGGAAGAAGCTCCGCCCGTCGGCGCGGGAATCGGTGGTCACGAACATCGAGCATTGCGCCGCGGCGAACGGCGGGGTCCAGGCGCCCAGCCAGAAGTCGGTGCCGGCATCGAAGTAGGTCGGGGTGATGGTGCGCCGCGCCCAGCCGCCCGCGCCGGTGAAGGTCGGGGTCCATTGTTCCTGCAGGATATGGCGGTCGGACGGCCAGTTCTTGTAGCCGTTGGTGCGGTGCCAGGCGAACGATGAACAGGCCCGCCACGCCCGGCCGGTGTTGGTGCGGTAGATGAACTCCCACATCCCCACCAGGGAACACGGCAGCTCCGGCGTGAACCGCACGCCGCGGTACAGGGTGTCGGTGACGCCGTCGCCGCCGTCGATGATCCACAGCGCGGCCGGGCCGTCCGAGTAGTTGATCTCCGTCAGGGTGCTGGTGTAGACCTTCATGCTGTCGCGGTCGTCACCGGCGTAATCATCGC
>JALOPJ010000135.1 GCA_025453955.1 Candidatus Edwardsiibacteriota bacterium | reverse complement strand
GAACTTGCGGTCGCGCACGATGCGGCGCAGCAGCCGGACGTCGGTGGTCATGATCCGGTTGTGGTCGTCCAGGCAGAGCTGGGTCAGCGCGCTGATGTAGACCTTGAGCTTCTGCTCGGCCGGCACCGAGGCCGTCAGCTTGGGGTTCAGCCCGTGGATGCCCTCCACCAGCAGGATGTCGTTGGGGCCCAGCCGCAGCGGCACGGTGCGCTCGTCGCGCGTCCCGGTGTGGAAGTTGTAGACCGGCGTGGCCACCTCCTCGCCCGCCAGCAGCCGCCGCATCTGCTCGTTGAACAGCGGCACGTCCACCGCCGACAGCGACTCGAAGTCGGGCTTGCCGTCGTCGCCCTTGGGCGTCTGCTCGCGGCCCAGGAAGTAGTTGTCGGTCGACAGCATGATGGGGTGCAGGCCGTTGACCCGCAGCTGGACCATCAGCCGCTTGGTGGAGGTGGTCTTGCCGGAGGACGACGGCCCGGCGATCAGCGCCAGCCGCACGGTGTCGCGGCGCGACGTGATCAGGTCGGCGATCGAGGCGATCTTCTTCTCATGGAAGCCCTCGGCGATCTTGATCAGCTCGTCGATCTCGTTGGAGAGGCAGATCTCGTTCAATTGGCCGACGTTGACCGCGCCCAGGATGCGGTTCCACTCCTTGGTCTCCTTGTAGGTCCCGAACAGCTTGGGCTGGGGCGAGATGTTGGGGATGCGGTCGGGGTTGCGCGGCTGGGGGAAGCGCAGCACGAAGCCGGGCGGGTAGAGGGTCAGCTCGAACTTGTCGATCAGCCCCGTGGCCGGGGTCATCGGGCCGTGCTGGATGTCCTTGAACACGCCGCAGCCGATCAGCCGCACCTCGGTCAGCCGCACCGTGGTCAGCAGCTTGACCTTGTCCTCGTAGCCCTCGGCCGTGAAGTACTCGCGGGCCTCCTCGATCGACATCGATTCCTTGACGAACGGCCGGTTCTCGGCCACGATCTGCTGCATCCGCGACTCGATCTCGTCCAGGATCAGCTTGTCGACGGGCCGGTCGTGGACGAAGTCGAAGTAGTAGCCGTTGGCCAGCGACTGGCCCACCACCACCCGGGCGCCGGGGTAGAGCTCCTTGATGGCCTCGTACAGGATCAGGCAGGCGGTGCGGCGGTAGACGGCCGTGCCCTCGCGGTCGGAGTAGGTCACCGGCGTCACCCGGCAGCTGGAATGGATGGCCGCGTCCAGCGACACCAGGTGCTGGTTGATCTTGGCGGCGATCACCTTGCCGGCGGCCTTGGGCGGGTAGCGCTTGAAGAATTCCTGCACCCGCTCGCCGGGCTTGCCGGGCAGGCGCTGGCCGTCCATCTGGATCTCGATCTGCTTGTGGTTCATTGACGATGCCCTTGATTGTCCTTTGACTCATCCCCGTCCCTTCTCTTCCGAAAGAGAAGGGAGAGAGGGTTGAGTCGGAATGAGGAGTATCGGCGGAAAGAGGCGAAACCCCGCGGTTTCGCCCCCAGAAACGCCAAGCCTGCCGCGATGGCAGGCTTTTGTCACTCTAACTGTATCACAAAAGCAGCCTCCCTGTCAAGCGAAAAGGGACGGCTCAGGCCGTCCCCTTGAGCTGCTCGATCTTCTGCTCGATCTCGGACTCGCCCGGCTCCAGGTCCAATATCCGCTGGTAGTAGCGGATGGCCTCGTCCTTCTGGCCCTGCTCCTCGTAGGCCTGCGCCAGCTGCCGGTAGGCCGCCAGGTTCTGGGGGTCGATCCGCGCCGCGGCCTGCAGCTCCTCGATCGCCAGGGCGGACATCTTCTTCGCCAGGTAGCATTTTCCCAGCACCAGGCGCCCGGTGGCGAACTCGGGGTTCTGCTCGACGCCGCGCTTGCAGGTCTCGATCGCCTCGTCCAGCATGCCGGCCTTGCGGTAGGCGTCGGCCAGCTGGGCGAACACCTTGGACTTGGGGTCCAGCACCAGCTGCTGGGTCAGCTTGTCGATCTCGGGCGGGAGGATCTTGCTGTCGGCCATGGCGCGCTCCTTGCTCTGCGGATGGTTGGTCCATTATAGACCGGGGCCGGCGCGTTGTCAATCACGAAATGCGGCCCCGGGCGATTTTCCTGGGGCGCCCCGTCCCGGGCCGTCCCGTCCTTGCAAAAACCCCTCCGCGATGCTATACTATGGGACGGAGGCGACGAAGATGAAGATACTGCTGATCCGCCATGGCCGCACGGCCTGGAACAAGGAGCTGGTGTTCCGCGGCGGGGCCGACGTCCCGCTGGACCGCGCGGGCGTTTCCCAGGCCAGCAGCCTGGCGGCGCGGCTGCGGCGCGTCCGGCTGGCGGCGGTCTACAGCGGCCCGCTGTCGCGGGCCCGGCGCACGGCGGAGCTGGCGGCCGCGCCCCACCGGCTGCCGGTCACCGTGCTGCCGGGGCTGGACGACATGCGCTTCGGCGCGTGGGAGGGGCGGCCGCTGGCCGATGTCGAGCGGACCCAGCCGCAGCGGTTCTCATGCTGGCAGCGGGAGCCGTGGAACCTGCGGATACCCGGTGGAACGACCCTGCGGCAGGTCGAAAAGAGGGCCTGGCGGACCCTGCGGGCCATCGTCGCCCAGCACCGAACGGACGATGCGGTCGCGGTCGTCACCCACCGCGTGGTGCTGAAACTGCTGGTGCTGAGGATGCTGGGCGCCGGCGCCCGCGGCTTCTGGCGGGTCGCGCTGGACCCCTGCGGCCTGACGGTGGCCGACTGGGACGGCTCGCGCTTCATGCTGGAGCGGCTCAACGACACCGGGCACCTGCGGGAACAGAGTGGCCGGGATTTCTGATATGGCGCGGTCCGGCGTCGAATCCGATCCGCTCCCCGCGCATCCTACTCTATGATGAAGACCATCACCCTGCCCTTGTCCGGCCTGCATTGCGCGTCCTGCGCCGGCAATGTCGAAGGCGCATTGCGCGCCGCGCCGGGGATCGCGTCGGTGTCGGTGAACCTGGCCACCGAGCGCGCGACCGTCGAATACGATGGGGCGATCACGTCGGTGGCGCAGATCGTGGACGCCGTGCGGGTGGCGGGCTACGACGTCCCGTTGGAGACCGCGACCGTCGCGGTGGCCGGGATGCACTGCGCCTCCTGCGTGCTCAACGTCGAGCACGCGCTCCAGGGATCAAATGGCGTCGTGTCCGCCAGCGTCAACCTGGCCACCGAGCGGGCCACGGTGTCCTACATTCCGGGGGGCATCGGGCCGGACGGCATCAGGCGGGCGATCGTCGACGCGGGGTACGATGCCCCGGCGGAGGCGGCGTCCGATCCCCAGGCCGCCGCCGGGCAAAGCGCCCAGGAGCTGGAGCGGGCGCGGCTCTACCGGTGGACCAAACGGCGGTTCCTGGTCGCGCTGGCCTTCGCGGTCCCGGTGTTCCTGGGCGGGATGCACATGGTGTTCCGTTTCCTGCCGCACTGGCTGGCCGATCCCCGGCTGCTGCTGCTGCTGGCCACGCCCGTGCAGTTCTTCTCGGGGTGGCCGTTCTACCGGGGGCTGGCCGCCTCCATCCGCCGCCGCAGCGCCGACATGGACGTGCTGGTGGCGGTGGGCACCACCGCCGCCTACGGCTACAGCACCGCCGTGACGCTGTTCCCGGCGGCCGCGGCCGGCGCCGGGCTGCCGCCGGCCACCTACTTCGACTCGTCGGCGGTGATCATCACGCTGGTCCTGATGGGCCGGCTGCTGGAGGCGCGGGCCAAGGGCCGGACCTCCCAGGCCATCAGGCGGCTGGTGGGGCTGCAGGCCCGCACGGCCCGCGTGCTGCGGGACGGCGCCGAGGCCGAGCTGCCGGTCGCCCGGGTCGCGCCGGGCGACCTGATCGTGGTGCGGCCGGGCGAGACGGTCGCAACCGACGGCGCGGTGGTCGACGGCCATTCCGCCGTGGACGAGGCCATGGTCACCGGCGAGAGCATGCCGGCCGAGAAGCGGCCCGGCGACGCGGTGATCGGCGGCACCGTCAACCGCACCGGAACGTTCACGTTCCGCGCCACCGCGGTGGGGGCCGCGACCGTGCTGGCCCAGATCATCCGGCTGGTGGAGCAGGCCCAGGGCTCCAAGGCGCCGATCCAGCGCCTGGCCGACCGCGTCGCGGCCGTGTTCGTGCCCGTCGTGATGGGGGTGGCGGCGCTGACCTTCCTGGTCTGGCTGGCCCTCGGCACGTTCAACCAGGCGCTGGTCAACGCGGTGGCCGTGCTGATCATCGCCTGCCCCTGCGCCCTGGGCCTGGCCACGCCCACGGCGATCATGGTCGGCACCGGCCGGGGCGCGGAGCGCGGCATCCTGGTCCGCGGCGGCGACGTCCTGGAGCGGGCGCGCACGGTCGACGCCGTCGTGTTCGACAAGACCGGCACGCTGACCACGGGCCGGGTCGCCGTGACCAACATCGCCAACATCGCGGTGGCGTCCGGCTGCGACGAGCAGCGGCTGCTGCGGTACGCCGGGGCGGCCGAGGCCGGTTCCGAGCATCCGGTCGGCAGGGCGATCGCGGGCTACGCCGCGGCCCGGCGGACCGGCCCGGCCGACGTCCGGGACTTCGCGGCGCAGCCGGGCTTCGGGGTGGCAGCCACGGTCGACGGCACGCGGGTGCTGCTGGGCACCCGGCAATTGCTGGAAGGGAACGGCGTCGACGGCGGCGAACTGCGGAAGCTGGTCGACCGGCTGCGGCAGGAGGGAAAGACCACGGTGCTGGTGGCCATCGACGGGGCCTTCGCCGGCGTCATCGCCGTGGCCGACACGATCAAGGCCAGCGCCCCGGCGGCGGTGGCGCGGCTGCACGCCATGGGCCTGCGGGTGATGATGATCACCGGCGACCACGGCGCGGTGGCCGATGCCATCGCGGCGCAACTGGGCATCGACCAGGTGCTGGCCGAGGTGCCGCCGCAGGACAAGGCCGAGCGGATCAGCCGGCTGCAGCGGCAGGGGCTGGTGGTGGCGATGGTCGGCGACGGCATCAACGACGCACCGGCGCTGGCCCAGGCCGACGTCGGCATCGCCATGGGCGCGGGCACGGACGTGGCCATCGAGTCGGCCGACATCATCCTGGTGGGCGAGGACCTGGGACTGGTGGCGGACGCCCTGCGGCTGTCGCGGGCCACGCTGCGAACGATCAAGCAGAACCTGTTCTGGGCGTTCATCTACAACGTGATCGGCATCCCGGTGGCGGCGGGCGCCCTCTATCCCGTCTTCGGCATCCTGCTGAACCCGATGATCGGCGCGGCCGCCATGGCATTCTCCTCGGTCAGCGTGATCGCCAACAGCCTGCGGCTGCGGCAGTGGCGCTAGCGGCGGAAACGGGCCTGCGTTCTCGGGGCAGCGGCCGTATACGTTGTTGTTCCGGCCATCAATACCAAAGGAGGCGAGGGCCAGCATGCGGTCCAGGAGAATGATCCCGATAGTCGCATTGGCGGCCGTGTCGGTCTTGGTCGCGGCGGGACCGGCGGCCGCGCAGGTCTTCCGGTTCGTCACCACCAGCGATGCTCACATAGCGCTGGACAAGGGCCCAGCATCCTCGACGGCGTTCGGCTACGTCGTCTCCCACATCGACGCGCTCAACCCCAGGCCCGACTTCTGGATCTTCGGCGGCGACGGGTATGACGAGGCGACCGATTCCGCCAACGCGGTGGCGTTGTGGCAGGAATGGAAGGACATCGCCGATCCGATCTCCGACGTCCCAATATACGTCGCCATCGGCAACCACGACGTCAACAACTACGGGCATTTTTACGGGTCGGGATGGTCCGGCGACGGCACCGGTCCGTTCAAGGCCAGCTGGCCGGACCTGCCGCAGAACGGACCGGCCGGCTACCAGGGGGTCGTCTACTCGTTCCGGTACAGCAACAGCATCTTCTGCGTGGTCCAAACCAACACGTACGACGGCGCAAGCTACAGCGCGACCTACAAGGTCGACGCCGCCCAGCGCGCCTGGCTGTCCGCGGTGCTGGACACCACCACCGCGGTCCACAAGTTCGTGATCGGGCACGCCGAGGCCTGGCCGCCATCCAACAGCAGCAACTCTTCCCTGGAGTGGAACCCGTCCGACCGCGACGCCTTCTGGCAGGTGATGACCGCGCACGGGGTGGCGGCCTACGTCTGCGGCCATATCCACCTCTGGAACCGCGATTACTTCGTCGCCTCGGGCTACGGCAACGCGCCTGCCGTCACCACAACCCGACAGGTGGTCTGCGGCGGCGCCGGCGGCGGCCTGGTCAGCGGGTATGGCGGCAAGTTCTACCACTTCGTGGTATGGGACATCGACGGCGCCACCGTCAGCGCGCGGGTGATCGATTCCTACGGCGCGCAGCGTGACAGCTTCGGCTGGACCGCCCCCGCCGGCCTGACCGGCGCGCCGGCAGCCGTTGCCGGCCGTACCCCAGCGGTCCGGATCCGCTACTACGGCGGCCGCATCCGCTGGCAGGGCGGGATCGACCGGGGCGTCCTGTCCGTGTACGACATCGCCGGGCGGCTGGCGGCCAGGCTGGACGCCGCCGGCGGCTCGGCGGCCTGGGACCCAGGCACGGGCCGGAGCGGCGTCTACCTCGTCCGGCTGGCGCCGGTCACGGGAGGTGCGGCGGCGACCGGAAGGATCGTGGTGGTCCGCTGACGGAGGTTCGGCGCGGGGCCGGGACCGGGACGGTCCCGGCCCCTTCCATTTTCCGCTTGATTTCATCGATGCCCGGTCGTACAATATGATGTAACGCAACCGGAGGCGTCGGCCATGAACAGGTCGCTGGTCTGTCTTGTGATCCTTCCGTTCGCACTCGCGGCAGCAACCGCCGCGGCACAGTCAACCGACTCTGCCAGGACCTATCTCCAGCGCGGGAACACCGCGATCTTCGGCGGCAAGCACCAGGAAGCGGTGGAACAGTACGCCCGGGCCCTGCGGTTCGACCCCAACCTGTCCGGCGCGGTGTACAACACGGCCTGCGCCTACAGCCTGATGGGAAGGAAAAAAGAAGCGGTCAAGTGGCTGTCGCGGGCGGTCGACCTCGGCAACTACATGTTCGACAACGACGGCGATTTCGACAACATCCGCGGCACCAGGGAATACGCGGCGCTCAGGAAACGCGCCGACAAGCTGCTGGGCGCCGCCCGGGCCAAGCCCTATCCGCCAGTCATCCTGGCGCCGGCCGGCGATCCCGGCACGCCGCGGCCACTGCTGGTGGCCCTGCACGGCTACGGCAGCAACGCGGAGGACTTCTCCCGGGCCTTCACCTGGATCCCGAACCGGCTGGGTTACATCGTCTGCTGCCCCTACGGGCCGGAGGTGATGGGCATGACCAGCTTCAGCTGGGGCGGGACGGACGATGCCGAGCGCCGGGTGCGGGAGACGATCGCTGACATCAGGCGGCGGTATGCGATCGACACCACGCGCATCATTCTGGCTGGCTTCTCCCAGGGGGGCGGCTATGCCTATGACCTGGGACTGCGGCTGAGCGGCCTGTTCCGGGGGGCGATCCCGATGGGCGCCGGCTGGTTCGACACCACCCTGGCCGCGCGGATCCCGGAGGCGGCGCGGCGCGGGATGCGGTTTGTGGTGATGCTGGGCGCGCTGGAGCACGAGGAGCGGCAGGCGGTCAACCGCGACGCGGTGCGCCGGCTGGCGGCCGGCGACGTCGCCGTGTCGTACACGCTTTACCCGGGCGTGGGGCATGCCCTGCCCGAGGACCGGGACTTCGAGCTGGAACGGGCCATCCGCTGGATCGAGCGGGGAAGGCCCTGACGGGCACCATCACGACCGGAACACCAACGGAGGGATCGCCATGCGGATCGTGACACCGATCGCCCTGGCGGCGGCGCTGGCGCTTTGCGGCTGCGGCAAAAAGGACCCAGCCGGCGCGGGGACGACGGTCCCGGCGCACGACCTGATCATCGACCACGCCTGCACCGACCTGGCGCGGGTGCCGGCGCAGTGGATCGCGGCCGCCAGGTCCGGCCTGCGCCTGACCTACGGCCATACGTCCCACGGCAGCCAGGTCCCCACCGGCATGGACGTGCTGGCCGACAGCCTGACCGGTTTCCAGTTCGCCAACGACCACTATTACTACCAGTCCGGCAACGGAAGCCCAGTGCCCTCTGGCACGCTCTCGCTCTGGGACGGCGTGCCCGGCGGCGACCTGGGCAATCCCGACAGGGTGACCTGGGCCGGTTTGACCGACACCATGCTTGCCAACGCCGACGGCGCCTACGCGGTCTTCCCCCACGGGCGAAACGTGGTGCTGTGGTCGTGGTGTGGCCAGGTCTCCAGCGCCACCGCCGGCGACATCGAAACCTACCTTTCCCTGATGCGCGATTTAGAGCAGTCGTACCCCAACGTTACCTTCGTCTACATGACCGGGCACCTCGACGGCAGCGGGGCCAGCGGGAATCTCAACCAGCGCAACGAACAGATCCGGGCCTACTGCCGGGCCAATAACAAGGTGCTGTTCGACTTCGCCGATATCGAGAGCTATGATCCCGACGGCTTGGTCAATTACATGCCGCTCGGTTGCGACGACGGATGTAATTACGATAGCAACGGCACTACGGTCAATTGGGCTGTATCCTGGATCACGCGCAATCCCACGCACGAACTAACACGGCTGGCGAACGCGTGCGGGACCTGCCAGCATTCGGAACGAATGAACTGTATCATGAAGGGCCGGGCCTTCTGGTGGATGATGGCGCGGCTGGAGGGCTGGGACGGGAACTGAGTATCGGCTCGATGGCAGGTCGAAGGACGGGAGGGGGCCGCATCGTTGTTCGGGATCAGGCAGGCGTCGGTGCTCAAACGGGGGCGTGGTCGCCCCTGTATTCATTCGCCGCAGTGATGAACGTTGACCGGAGCTAACCGCGTGGACCGTTCGCTGGAGCTCGGGCAGACCCCGGTCGGGAAGCTGCTCTGGAAGTACTTCGTACCGGCCATCGTCGGCGTGCTGACCAACGCGCTCTACAACGTCGTCAACCGCATCTACATCGGGCGCGGCGTCGGGTCGCTGGCCCTGTCGGGCCTCAGCGTCACCTTCCCCATCATGATCATCGCCATGGCCTTCGGCATGCTGGTGGGCATGGGCGCGGCCTCGCTGGTGTCGATCCGGCTGGGCCAGGGGAACAAGCCCGAGGCCGAGCGGATCCTGGGCAACGCCTTCACGCTGTCGCTGCTGATCTCGCTGGGCGTCACCGTGCTGGGCCTGCTGGCCCGGGACCCGATCCTGGCGCTGTTCGGCGCCGGCCCGGAGACGCTGGGCTACGCCCGGCAGTACATCACCATCGTGCTGTGGGGAAACGTGTTCCAGGGCACCGGCTTCGGGATGAACAACCTGATCAGGGCCGAGGGCAACGCCAGGACGGCCATGTACACCATGCTGGTCGGGGCCGTCTGCAACGCGCTGCTGGACCCGCTGTTCATCTTCGTCTTCAGGATGGGCGTGGCCGGTGCGGCCGTGGCCACGGT
>JALOPJ010000134.1 GCA_025453955.1 Candidatus Edwardsiibacteriota bacterium | reverse complement strand
CAGGTCGTATTCACGAACTCCGGGATGTTCGCCAGCGGCGACTCGCCCGTGCCCGTGGGCTGGTAGTTGGCGACCTCGGGCAGCAGCACCGGCAGGTCCTGTTCCGGCACCGGCACCTCCCCGCACGTCGGGCAATGGATGATCGGGATCGGCGCGCCCCAGTAGCGCTGGCGCGATATCAGCCAGTCGCGGATGCGGTAGTTGACCGTGTGCTTCCCGATGCCCTCGGCCTCCAGCCAGGCGGTGATCTTCCGCGCGAACTCGGCCGTGGCCAGCCCGTCGTAGGGGCCGGAGTTGACCGCGATCCCCTCGCCCGGCTCGGCCGCGGCCAGTTCGTATTTCGAGCCGTCCTTGCTGACGACCTGGACGATGGGCAGGCCGAACTTTCGGGCGAACTCGAAATCCCTCGCATCGTGGCCGGGCACGCACATGATGGCGCCGGTGCCGTAGCCCATCATCACGTAGTCGGCGATCCAGACCGGGACCTCCCTGCCGGTGACGGGGTTGACCGCGGAGGCGCCGGTGAACACGCCGGTCTTGGTGCGCTCGGCGTTGAGCCGGTCGATCTCGGCCTCGCCCTGGGCCTTCTTCACGTAGGCGTCGACCGCGGCGCGCTGCGCGTCGGTCGTTATTGAGTCCACCAGCGGGTGCTCGGGCGCCAGCACCATGAAGGTCGCGCCGAACAGGGTGTCGGGGCGGGTGGTAAACACCTGAATTCTCAATTCAGAATTCAGAATTCTGAATTCAACGGTTGGGCGGGTGGTAAACACCTGAATTCTCAATTCAGAATTCAGAATTCTGAATTCAACGGTTGCTCCTTCGCTGCGGCCGATCCAGTCGCGCTGCATCTCCTTCATGCCGTCGGACCAGTCCAGCCCGTCGAGGTCCGCCAGCAGCCGGTCGGCGTAGGCCGTGATCCGGAAGAACCACTGCGGCATCGGCCGCTTCTCGACCGGCGAGTCGCAGCGCCAGCAGCGCCCCTCCTTCACCTCCTCGTTGGCCAGGCCGGTCTTGCAGGACGGGCACCAGTTGATGGGCGCGGTCGAGCGGTAGGCCAGCCCCCGCCGGTGCAGCAGCAGGAAGAACCACTGGGTCCACTTGTAGTAGGCGGGGTCGCTGGAGTTGATCTCGCGGTCCCAGTCGTAGCTGCAGCCGGCCAGCTTGAGCGTCCTGCGGTAGTTGGCGGCGTACTCGGGCACCAGGTCGCGCGGGTTGCGGCCGGTCTGGATGGCCGCGTTCTCGGCCGGCTGGCCGAAGGCGTCCCAGCCCATCGGGTGCAGCACGTTGAAGCCGTTCATGCTCTGGTAGCGGCAGAACGCGTCCATCGGCACGTAGTTCTTGAGGTGGCCGACGTGGAGGCCGGAGCCCGACGGGTACGGGAACATCTCCAGCGCGTAGTACTTGGGCTTGCCCGAGGCGTCGGCCGAGCGGAAGGTCTTCTCCTCCTCCCAGCGCCGCTGCCACTTGGGCTCGATGGCCTTGGGGTCGTAGTGCATAAGCTCGCAGTCGTTAAGGTCCGTTGCCGTGAAACAAAGAACCTTCAGGGTCAACGCTCGGGACTCTGAAGGTTCGGTCGTGCCGCTGTCGTTCGCCCCGGAGCGCCTATTTCGCCCCGCCCAGCAGGTCGTTGGCGTTGAGCAGCTCGTTGCCGCACTTCTCGCAGTACCAGTTGTCGGCGCGGTTGAAGGCCTGGCACTTCGGGCATTTCAGCTCGCCCTCGTGGTTCTCCCCGTCCGCCGGCGCGCCCTCCTCCGCCGGCGCCGGTTCCGGGGCCGGCGCGGACGGTGCCGGGGCGAACACCTCCTGCATCGACGGCTGCTCGACCGGGGGCGACTCGGCCATCGTCGAGGACAGGATGCTGGCGAACTGGCGCTCCAGCTCCTCCATCTCGGCGGTGGGCGCCGGAGCGGCATCGGCCGGTGCCGGCGCGGGCTCGGGCTCGACCGGATGCGGCGCCGGCGGCTTGGGCGCCGGACGTGGCGCCGGTGCCGGCGGCCGGGGGGCGGCCGCCGGTTGCGGGGCCGGGCGCACTGGCTCGGGCGCCGGTGCGCTGACCGCGGCCGGCCGCGGGGCGGCCGGTGGCGGCGGCACCGGCCTGACGGGCGCGACCGCGGGGGCCACCACCGGTCTTGGTGCCGGCCGGGGCTGCGGAGCCGGGGGCTCTACCGCCGGCGGCTTGGGCGCCGGTGCCGGCGCCTCCTCGGCGGCCGGTGCCGCGGCGCCGCCCAGCAGCTGCTGGTAGTTCTCGATGGTCGTTGTCAGCTGCTCGACCTGGGCGTCGATCTCCGCCTGTTCCTGCTGCAGCGCCTGCTGCCTGGCAGCGAAATCCGCCTCGTCCAGCTCGCCGATCACCGCGCGCAGCTCCAGTTCCTCGAGCTCGTCGCCGATCTGGTGGTGGCGCGCCACCAGCGCGCCCTTCTCGGCGGTGGCGGCATCGAGCGCTTCCTGCACGCCGGCGCCCTTCTCCTCCAGCAGCACGCGCAGCTCGAACAGCTTGGCCTCGTACTCGGCCCGGACCTTCTGGTAGATCTCGGGCTTGGTGTACTCGCGCTTCTCGTCCAGCATCCGGATCCGGCCCTCGGCGAGGGCATACTGCCGCTGGAGCTCCTCGACGCTCTCGGCGCCGGTGATCTTGTCGATGGCCATGGGCTCAAGCCTTCCGCAGTGATTGGGTCGTGAGATGGTGGATCAGGCGCTGCACCAGCGCGGCCGGTTGGCCCCGCCCCGATTTCAGCCGGCATTCCGCCCGGTAGATCCGGTCCAGGGCGTCGGCGTACTCCGCCCGCGTCCGGCGCCGGGCGGCCGGCAGCAGCTGCCGGACCGCGTACTCGTGGATGCCGGTGCGGCGCGCCACCGCGGCGGGATCGCCCGGGACGCTGGCCACCTTCCACAGCCGCAGCATCCCGGAACAGATGGAGGCCAGGATCCGCACCGGGTCCTCGCCGGCGGAGAGCATCGTCTGGTAGATCGCCAGCGACTCGCGGCGCAGGCAGCGGGACACCGCGTCGGCCAGCTCGTAGTCCCCGTACTGCGGGTTGGATCCGGCCAGCGCCCGGACCGCGGCGGCGCCGATCTCCGCCCCGCCTGCAGCACCGGCATGCGTCGCCAGCTTGGCCAGCTCGCCGTCGATCACGCCCAGGCCGGTGCCGGCCCGGGCGACCAGCTGCTGGGCTGCCTCGGCCGTGAGCCGCAGGCCGCGCCGCGCCGACTCGCTGCGGGCCCAGTCCGCCGCCTCGGCCTCGGTCAGCGGCTTGAAGTTGACCACGGCGGCCACCGGCTCGAACTGCCGGACCAGCGCCGATTTGGCGTCGGGTTTGGCAGTGGTCAGCACCAGGCAGGCGTCGGGATTCGGCGCCGCCAGGTACCCAGCGACCGCGGCCCGGCTCTTGGCGGACAGCGCGTCGGCCTCCCGCACCACCAGCATCGTGCGTGGCGCGAACATGCCGAGGCTGAGGGCCCGGTCGACGATCTGCATGCCGTCGGTCTCGGACCCGTACAGGACCTCCAGGCCGGCCCCCGGCGGATCGGTTCCCAGGAATGCCGTCGCCAGCGAGCGCACCATCTGGTCCTTGAGGTGCTCTTCCTCGCCGAAAAAGAGATAGCAGGACGACAGTTTCTTCTGGGCGGCGTGCTGGCGCAGGGTGTCCAAACGAAGCATATAGTACTGAAGTTTACTAATTTTTCAAGCCGTTGTCAATCAAAATCTAACGGGCGGCCGGGCATGGAAAAGGGCCTTGCCGAGGCAAAGCCCTTCCCGCGGTCCCGGCCCGGCTACTTGGGCCTCGGCTTGCGGAAGGCGTTGAGGATCACGGTCGATTTCGACTTCAGCAGGACGTAATCGCGCGGGCCGATCTCGTCCTCGCTCTTCTGGCTGACCGGCTGCAGGTCGCCCAGCGCCGTGGTGACCTTCTGGTCGACCTTGTCCGGCGTGTAGGACAGCAGGTCCTCCGGGGTCGGCGCGATCAGGGAGACCATGTCGTACAGCCGGGCCTGACCGGCCAGCTTGTAGCCCTTGGCGGAATACCCCAGGCCGTAGTACCAATTGGCGTCCGGCCCCAGCGCCTCCTCCAGGTTGTCCTGCACCGTCCCGGAAAGCTTTTCCAGAGCCGCGCCCAGCGCGTCCAGGTCGCCCTGCTGGAACGCCGCGGCCACCTCGTCGAGGTCGGCCTGGGCGGCGGCCTCGATGCCGACGGCGCGGAACGAGCGGCGCAACCGCTTGAAGTACGCGGCCACCCGCTTCTTGGCCTTGGGGTTGTCGGCCTTGGCCGGATTGTAGACGCTCTTGCCCATCACCTCCATCATCATCGTGCCGCAGTAGAAGCACTGCCGGGCCTTGCTCTTCTCCAGCTGGGCTCCCTCCGCCAGGTCGGCCTCCTCCACCTCGAAGGACTCGCCGGCGGCGCGGGTCTTGTCCCTGCTGGCGGCGTCCATCTTGCCCAGCGCCGACTTGATGCCCTTGACCCGCAGGCGCTGGGTGCCGCCCGCCGCCGGGGTCTGGGCCTGTGCCTGTGCGGATCCCAGCACCACGCCGAGGACGGCGATCAGGATGAAACGGAACATCTTCATGGAACTATCCTCCGCTGCGATTGATCTGCTGATGCTGTGCGTTGCTGTCCTACTTTACCCCATTTCCACGGGAAAAATCAAGTGCGTTCCGGAAAAATCTTCGAGGCTTCCGGACTCACTGTCCGTAGTAGACGAACGGGGCCCAGAAATAGGGGTTCTGGTAGGCGCCGCCGCCGACCTCGCCGCTGATGAACTGGCGGCGGATCGCAGCGAAGGCGGCCGGGTAGGGCATGCCGGTCTCCCGCACCAGCCGGTACAGCGCGACCATGAACCGCATCGTGCTCTCGTCGGCCACCTGCCAGAGCGAGACCGACAGGCCGTTGGCCCCGGCCAGCAGGAAGGCCTGGGTCAGCCCCACCACGCCCTCGCCGCCGTAGATCTTCCCCAGGCCGGTCTCGCAGGCCGAGAGGTTGACCAGGTCGGCGTTGAGCTCCAGCCCGGCCACTTCGGGCACCCGCAGGTAGCCGTCCTCGCCGCCGCGCGGCGGGTCGTACTGCGACAGCACGACGGCGGAGAGCTCGGGCCGGGCCAGGTCGACCTGGCCGTGGGTCGCGAAGTGGACCACCCGGTACCTGCGGAGCTGGCCGTCGGCCGACAGCCGCTTGATCCGTGACTCATCGACCTCGTCGCCGGTGAAGATATCGCTGCCGTCCACTGCGTCCCGGATCATCCGGACCTCGACCAGCGTGCCGGGCAGGTTGTGCCAGGGCGCCGCCGCCGTTCCCTCCGTCCCCCGCTGCGGGTCGGCCGCCCGCCTCATCTCCCGGTACTGGGCATCGCCGGCCGCCATCTCCCTGGCGTAGCTATCCGGCCGGTAGATCGCGCCGCCGAACGCCGCCAGCGGCAGCCGGTCGTCGGCCCAGACGCGTCCGGCGATGTTGTCCAGCACGGAGAGCGACTGCGAGTAGCGCACGGCGCAGCGCTGCGCCAGGTACGCGGAGTCCGCGTCCAGCAGGGTCTCGAACGGGATGAACCCGAGCATGCCGTCCGGCAGGACGATCAGGTCGGTCTTGCCGGACAGCTCTGCGGCCAGCGGCTCCAGCAGCAGCCGGTGCAGCATCCGGGAGACGTAGCGGAACTGCTCCAGCGCCCGCCCCTTGAGCCGGGGCTTGGTCAGCAGGTAGCGGTAGAAGTTGACGATCCGCTCGAAGTCGGCCCGCTCGCGGACCTGCCGGATCAGCTCGTCCGACCGCTGGCCCGGCTCGGCCGCCGCTGGCGCCACCGATTCCAGCGTGTCCAGGGCCGTGGCGATGGCGTCGCGGCAGC
>JALOPJ010000023.1 GCA_025453955.1 Candidatus Edwardsiibacteriota bacterium | reverse complement strand
GAAGGTGCTGTCGGAGAAGTCGCCCAGGATCACGTTGACGTACTGCCGTCCGGACGCCGCCTTGGCCGGGTGCTCCTTGGTCCCGCCCGGGCCGTACAGCGTCTGCCTGGCCCACTGGTCCCTGATCTCGGCCGAGACGTTGATCATCTTCCCGGCGTTCTCCGGCAGTTTGGCCACCGCCTCGGCGCTGGGCCGCAGGTGCGCCGCATACGGGCTCTCGTCCCGGCCGACGACGAAGGACGTCGCAGCCAGCAGGCCCTGTTCCTGCCGGGCGTAGGTCCACCACCCGGTGCTGTTGCGCACGATCGTCATCCCGACGAGTAGTGCTCGTCGCCGATCAGGCGCCCGACGAACGTGCTGCCATCGGGCTGTTCAAAGGTCCGGGGTCCGGGCTTGGCCGGGATGGCGAAGGCCGCAGCGGTGCAGATCAGACCGACCACCGCGAGGGACAGGACCAACCGTCTCATGGGCATGCTCCTTAACAAATACTTATGGTGCCGATCGCCGCCGGTTTGCTCCGGCGGGGCCGGACCGCCGGGGATCAGACGTTGTTCCGGTACTCCTTGAGCTTGTACTGCAGGGTCCTCAACGAAATGCCCAGTTTCTGCGCCGTCAGCTTGCGGTCGCCGCCGCATTCCTTCAGCGTCGCCAGCAGGTATTCCTTCTCCACCTCGCGCATCGAGCGACCCGGCGTGAACGAGGGCGGTCCCGGCTTCACGGACCGGATGTTCTCCGGCAGGTCTGCCGGCCGGATGGTGTCGCCCTTGGCCATCACCGCCATGTAGGAGATGGCGTTCTGCAGTTCGCGGATGTTGCCGGGCCAGGGGAAATCCATCAGCAGGTCCAACGCCTTCTTCTCGATCTGCAGGATGCCCTTGGTCCTGACGGCGGGGTCGTTCTCCAGGAAATGCCGGCACAGCAGCGGTATGTCCTCGCGCCGCTCCCGCAGCGGCGGCAGGGTGATGCTGACCACGTTCAGCCGGTAGTAGAGGTCCTCGCGGAACCGGCCCTCCTTGACGTCGCGCAGCAGGTCGCTGTTGGTGGCCGAGATGATCCGCACGTCCACCCGGGAGCTCTCGTTGTCCCCCACCCGCCGCACTTCGCCGTCCTGCAGCACCCGCAGCAGCTTGGCCTGGGTGGAGGGCGCGATGTCGGAGATCTCGTCCAGGAAGAAGGTGCCGCCGTGGGCCGCCTCGAACAGCCCCTTCTTGTCGGCGTTGGCGCCGGTGAACGCCCCCCGCTTGTAGCCGAACAGTTCGGATTCCAGCAGGGTCTCGGGCAGGGCGCCGCAGTACTGGGCCAGGAACCGCCGGTCGCGGCGGGGGCCGTTGTAGTGGATGGCCCGGGCCACCATCTCCTTGCCGGTGCCGGACTCCCCCTGGATCAGCACCGGCACGGCGCTGTCCAGCACCTTGTGGACCAGGTCCATCGCCGCCAGGAAACTGGGGGCCCGGCCCACCAGGTTCTCGAACTGGTAGTGACCGCGGATCTCCTGCCGCAGGGAGATGTTCTCCTCTCGCAGTCTGGCCTGGAGCGTGGCGTTCTCGATGGCGATGGCCGCCATGTTGGCGAAGGCGGCCAGGAACTCGCGGTCCTTGTCGCTGAAGACGTTGGCGCTGGTGCGGCTGTCGACGTAGATCAGCCCGATCACCTCCCGCTTGTTGGCCAGGGGCGCGCAGAGCACCGACCGGATGTCGGACAGCACGACGCTTTCGGCGCCGGACAACCGGGGATCGGATTTGGCGTCGGAGGTCAGCAGGACCTCGCCGCTCTGCAGCACGGTGTCCAGCACGGTGCGCGAGATCCCGGAGGTGTCGTCGATCGCCTGGCGGTCGATGTTGCGGGCCACCCGCACCGACAACTCGCCGGCGCCGCCGTCCTTCAGCCAGACCACGCCGCGCTCGGCCCGCAGGGCGGAGATCGCCAGGTCCATCATCCGCTCGAACAGCTCCTCGGGGTCGAGGATGGAGTTGATCACCTGGCTGATCTGGTAGAGGGCCAGGATGTTGTCGCGGTCGGTGCTGGTCAGCTGGTTCCCGTTCATCGGTTCATGGCCTGGTGAAGGTCGCCTCGGCCTGCGACCGGTTGCCGTTGCGGTCGTGCCCCACCACCCGCCAGACGTAGTTGCCGGACGCCAGCGGGACGGGCAGCAGCAGCCGGGAAACGTTGGTGGTGTCGCAGGTCCAGACCAGGGCGGTGCCCTGCCACACCTCCACGGTGATGTCGACGTCCGGCTGGCCGTTGATCCACCGCAGCGTGTCGGGCGGCGTGAAGGTCGCGCCGCCGGACGGCGTCAGGCCGTCGGGGGCCGCCAGGAACCCCGGCACGGTGCGGTTGATCAGCTGCGAATACCCCGTCGAGGTGACCAGCAGCTGGGCCAGCCGGCCGACGATCCAGCCGCTGAACCCGGTGACGCCGGGGATGGTGTCGATGGCGCGTCCGTAGAGCATGGTGTAGTCGCCCCGGGAGCCGGTCTCGACCAGCACCCAGGAGAACGTGTCGATCCGGCACTGGAACGCGAAGCTGTCGAGCAGCGTGCTGCCGTCCTGGTGCGAGACCACCAGCGCCGGCTCGATGTGGTACCGCAGCGAGCCGTTCCACAGCCGCTGGACCACCGTCCGGACCGCGGCGGTGTCGACCATGGCCTGCCCCGGCAGGATGGCGTTGCGCCGGGTCAGGCCCCGCTCCGGCACGTCCACGGTGTCCGTCACCGTCTGGTAGCCCTGCTTGGAGAACTGCAGCGTCTGCCGCGACCCGGGCGTCAAATCCAGGGAGTAGCCGCCCTGGGCGTCGCTGCTGGCGGTGACGCTGGCCGGGCTGGCCGTGATGCTGACGCCGCCCAGCGCGCCGCCGCTGCGGCGGTAGGTGGTGCCGTAGACGCCGGTCTGGGACACGTCGTAGGGGTTGTCGCGCGGCGCGTTGGCGCCGCAGCCGGCGGTCGCCGCCAGCAGCAGCCCGATGATCGTCCTCCGCATCAGTCGTCCATCATCACGTCGATGACGCCCGCCACCCAGACCGACACGGCCAGGTTGACGGCCAGGGCGCGGGAGCGGTACCACCGGTTGTAGGTGGTGTAGGTGTCGGCGATGCGGTCGGCGTCGCGGGCGTCCAGGTACTGCTGGTGCGTGACGTAGCAGCCCACCTCGGTGGCGCCCAGCGCCGCCGCCGCCGCCAGCGCGGCGATCCTCAAGATCCTCCCCTTGCGGGCCTGGCCCCGGTAGCTCTGCCCCCATCCCGGCCAGGCCATCGTTCGCAGCAGCGCGCCGGGCTTCGACGGGGCGCGGTCCTCGACCTGCAGCGTGATCCCGTCCGACGGCGCGTCGGCCCGGCGGTGCTGGGCCTGGGCTTGGCGGAACACGCCGATGATCTTGGGCGACACGAACTCCGGATTGAGCTCGGTCGCCGGGCGCAGCTCCAGCAGCTGGCGGAACCGCGCCACGGCGTCGTCCTCGCGCGACAGCGCCACCAGCGAGAACGCCCAGTAGGTGAGGAGATAGGCGCGGTCGTCCGCCGAAAGCGCGGTGGTATCGGCCGCCGCCGATTCGGCGATGGCGGCGACCCGCCGGTAGTCGCCCCGTTCGTAGGCCTCGACCAGCGCGTCCAGCGCCGGCCGGGGCTGGGCCGCCAGCGTCGCCGCCAGACAGAGGGCCAGGGGGATGATGGCGCGGACGGTCATGGCATGGTGATCTGGCGTTCGGTGATCAGGTTTTCCCGGATGGTGACCGTCTCCCGCCATTCCCGGCCCGCTGGACCGATCAGCCGGAGCTGGTGCTCGCCGATCGACAGGGTCAGCGGCTCGCCCAGCGGCGTGGTGCCGAGTTCCGCGCCGTCGACCAGCACCCTGGCCCAGGGGACGACCGTCAGCTTCAGGAAACCGGTGGCCTCGGGCATCGTCACCATCAACCGCACCGTGTCGCCGGGCGCCACGGTGATGGACCGCGCCACTTCCTTGCGGTTGGGGTGCCGCAGCAGCAACTGGTGCTCGCCCGCTGACAGCGGCAGCGGGGCCGGCAACGGCGTGCGGTCGATGAACCGGCCGTCGACGTAGACTTCGGCCCACGGCTTGGCGGCGACCTCGACGTACCCCTGCGGCAGGCTGGCCGCGGCCAGCTCGATGGTGACCGTCCGGGCCGCGCCCGGCCCCAGCTCCAGCCGGCGGCGCTGCGGGACGAATCCCGGCTTGGACACCGAGAGCTCGACCCAGCCTGGGCTGAGGCTGTCGATGATGGCCGGCACCTTCCCGGCCTGACGGCCATTGATCTGGATGTCGGCGTTTTCGGTGCCCAGCACCCGCAGCGTTTGCCGTTGCCGGATGGCGACCGCCGGCTCGGCGTTCGCGGGCCGGGCCGCGGAGTCCTGCCGCTGCGACGCCCGCCGCCGCAGGTACTCGCTGCCGTTCTGGTATCCCAGCACGGTCAGCGCCGCCGTCAGCCCAGCCAGCAGCGAAATGTTCACGATCCGGACCGCGAGCAGGGCCCGTTTCTCGCGCTGCACCAACCGGGTGATCTCGGCTTGGTCCTCCTCGCGCGGGATGTAGCAGGCGGGGTCCGACAAGAATCGCGCCACCGCCTCCTGCCGCACCAGCCGGTAGGGCTCGAGGTCCGATGCCAGGTCGGCGCAGCTGCCGTACCGCGCGGACGGGTCCTTGGCCAGCAGCTTGAGGACGATGCGCGCCAACCCGGGCGGCAGCTCGGGTTCGGCCCCTGCCAGGGACTTCGGCATCAACCGCAGCGTGCGGTCGATGCTCTCCGAATGGTTGGCCCCCGCGAACGGGTTGGCACCCGTCAGCGCCTCGAACAGCACCACGCCCAACGAGTAGAGGTCGGAGCGCGCGTCCGCCGGTTTGCCCTTGATCTGCTCCGGCGCCAGATAGGCCGGCGTGCCGACGAACGTGCCGGGATCGGTGATGGCCATGGTCTCGGTGGCGTGGGCCAGGCCGAAATCGGTCAGCTTGGCGGTCCCGTCCCGCGCCAGCAGCACGTTGCCCGGCTTGATGTCGCGGTGGACGATGTTGCCGCCGTGGGCGTGGCCCAGGCCGGCTGCCACCTGCAGGGCCAGCGGCACCGCGATCTGGAACGGCAGCCGCCGCTGGCGGTCCAGCAGGTCGCGCAGCGAGCCGCCGTCGACGTACTCCAGCACGATGTAGTACGAGCCCTGCTGCTCGAAGTAGTCGATGATGTCGACGATGTGCTCGTGGCGCAGCGCGCCCAGGATCTTGGCCTCGCGCTCGAACCGCCGCACGAACCCCGCGTCGCCCGACAGGTGCGGGTGCAGCTGCTTGATCACCACCGCCCGCCCCAGCTCGGCGTGGCGGCCCCGGTGGATGGTGGCCATGCCGCCGGTGGAGAGGGTCCGCTCGATCAGGTAGTTGCCGACCCGGGGGCTCACCGCCGGCGGCCCTTCCCCCGTTTCATCAGCGCGGGGACATCGAGCAGCTGGAACACCCTGCCGCCGATCAGCGCGGTCCCGCCGAACAGCGCCAGGTGTCCCAGCAGGCCCGGCCAGGGCCGGATGTCGCCGTCCGCGCAGTGTTCCAATCCCAGGATCCGGTCGACCAACATCTCCACCGTGCGCGTTCCGTCCTGGCAGCGGATCACCGGCGGCCGGTCGGGGCGCTGTCCGCCGTGATCGATCAGCGCCGACAGGTCGAGGACGGCCGTGCCGTCGGTCGCGGCGGCTCCGGCCTCCCGCCCCACCGAGGTGACGTTCTGGGCCGGCAACGCCAGCAAATGGGCGCCGATCCGGAAGGTCAGCAGCTGCACGCCTAGGCCTCCCGTTCGCTCCGGAACCGCTTGACCAGCGCCGACAGCCCCTCGGCCGTCTGGGAGAGGGTCTGCGACAGCGCGGACAGCTCCTGCATCGAGGCGGTCTGCTGCTCCACCGCCGCGGCGACCTCCTCGGTCGAGGAGGCCGTCTCGATGGAAATGGTCGACACCTCCGAGGCCAGGGTCACCACCTGCCCGGCGCTCTCGCTCTGGTGGCGGCTGGCCTCGGCCATCTGCTTGACCATGGTGCCGGCCACCGCCACGGTGCTGTTGATCACCTTGAGCGACTGTTCGGTCTGGTCGACCGCGGTGCGGCTGGCCTCGATGATCTGCTGGGACTGGGTGATGCCCTCGACCGTGCGGCCGATCTCGCGCTCGATCTCCCGGATCAGGGCCGTCACCTGCTGGGCCGAGTTGCCGGCCTCCACGGCCAGCGAACGGATCTCGTCGGCCACCACCGAGAACCCCTTGCCGGCATCGCCGGCCCGGGCGGCCTCGATCGCGGCGTTGAGCGCCAGGAAGTCGGTCTGCTGGGCGATGTTGGAGATCAGGTTGATCACCGATCCGATCTCCTTCGACTTCTGCTGCAGCCCCTGCACCTGTTCCGTGGCCCAGGTCGACGACTGGTAGATCTCCGCCATCCGGCCGACGATCTCGGTGGTCTTCTGGGCGCCGTTCTTCGAGGCCTCGATCGACTTCTGGGACGAGACCGTGGTCATCCGGCCCAGGGAATCGATCTGCTTGATCGAGGACGACAGGTTTCCCACCTCCTTGGCCACCTGGGTCAGGCGCTCGGACTGGGTGGAGGCGCCCTTGGAGATGTGCTGGATGGTCGACGAGATCTCCTGGGCCGAGGCGTTCATCTCCTGGGACGAGGCGGCCAGCTGCTGGGAGCTGGCCGCCAGCTCCACCGCCGCCTTGGTGATGTCCTCGACCAGCCGCTGGAAGTTCTCCATGAATCGGTTGTACTCCAGGCAGAGGTCGCCCAGCTCGTCGTTGCCCATCACCGCCAGCCGCTGGGTGATGCCTCCCCGCTCATCGGACAAACCCCGCAGCTGGTCGGTGACCGACCGGGCATTGCCCGTGATGCTCCGGGCGGTCATCACCGCGATGAACAGGGTGGCGATGATCCCGACGAGGCCGACCCAGAAGATCGACGGGTACTTCGCGATCATCACGCCGAAGACTGCCGAGAGCGTCATCACGACCAGGAACAGCGCGACGAGGCGTTGGACGATGCCCACCCGCGGCGAACGGCGGATGATCTCCGCCTGCCCCGTCATGCCGGACAACGCCAGCATCGCGAGCATCGGCCGCAGCAGGCGCTCCACCGTCAGAAAGACGATCGCCCCCACCACCACGGCGGTGATGAACGACGGGAACAGGACGTCCCACAGGGCCCGGGCCGTCAGGGCGGGGTCGACCGCCATCAGGGCCAGGATCACCAGCGGCGAACCGATCACGAACTCCAGCGCCAGCTGGGCGCCCCGCAGCAGCGGGTACTTCAGCGCCAGCGACAGCGCCGCCGCCGCGGACCGATCGTCGATCTCGCCGCCCTCGAAGTACTGGCGCAGCGGCGCCAGCAGCCGTCGGCTGACCACGCGGGCGATCCCGACCACGGCCAGGGCGATGCCGAAACCGACGTAGGGCAGCCAGCGCAGGGCCGTCGGCGTCAGGGCCACGGCATGGCTGACGAAGACGAGCAGCAGCGGCACGCCGAACCCGATCCCGGCGAGGTTGGGGATCAGGTCCAGCTGCCGGAACTTCGACAGCTTCATTTCGCGCCCCCCTCCTCGACCACGAAGCTGCCGCCCGAGTTCTTCATCTCCTCGGCGGCATGGGCCAGCTCCTGGGCCGACGCGGTCATCTCCTCCATCGAGGCCATCTGCTGCTGCTGGGCGGCCGCGGTCTGTTCCATGCCCGAGGCGATCTCCTCGGCCACCATGGCCACCGACTCGATGGCCTTGGCGATCTTCTTGGCGCCGTCGACCTGGCGGGAGGTGGCCTCGGAGATCTGCTGGACGCCGTCGGCCGAGTGCTTGACCGCGTCGACGATCTGGTAGAAGGCCTGGTTGCTTTCGGCCGCCAGGTCCTTGCCCTTGGCGACCTTGGCCACGCCCTCGCGCATGGTGTCGACCGTCTGCGCGATCTCGGCCTGGATCTGCTTGATCAGGCTGTCGATCTCGCCGGTGGCGGTGGTGGTGCGCTCGGCCAGCTTCTTGACCTCGATGGCCACCACCGAGAACCCCCGGCCGCTCTCGCCGGCCCGGGCCGCCTCGATGGCGGCGTTGAGGGCCAGCAGGTTGGTGCGCCAGGCCACCGAGGAGATCAGCTCGGTGATCCGGCTGATCTCGACGGCCTTGCGCTCCAGGTTGCTGACGACGTCGGACAGCCGGGCCATGGTGCCGTCGATGTCGGTCATCTGCCCGACGATGGTCTCCATCGCGGTGCCGCCCTCGGATGCCTTCTGCAGCGCCTGCCCGGCCGAGACCGCCGCCATCTGGGCGTTGGAGTTCACCTGCTCGACCGAAGCCGTGATCTCCTCCACCGCGTCCTTGGTCTCCCGCACCGAGGCCACCTGGGTGGCGGTGCCCTGCGAGATCCGCTGGATGGTGGAGGAGATCTCCTGCTGCGACGCGCTCATCTCCTCGGTCGAGGCCGCCAGCTGCTCGGAGGTGGTGGCCACCCGGTTGGCGTTGCTGACCACCGACCGCACCAGGTTCTCCAGCTTGGAGGCGAAGGCGTTGAAGTACCGGGTGAGCTCGCCCAGGTCGTCGGCGCTGGCGTGGGCCAGCCGCTTGGTGAGGTCGGCCGAGCTTTCGGCCAGGTCGCGCAGGATGGCGTTGATGTTGCGGATCGGCCAGATCAGGATCCGGCGGTAGATCAGCTGCGCCGTCAGGGCCGAGGCCGCGAAGCCCAGCAGCATCACCACCGTCACCGCCGGCAGCAGCCGCCGCAGCACCAGCGGCACCAGGCCCGCGGCCAGCTGGGTCTCCACGTCGGGGGACATCAGCACCGAGCGCCCGATCACGATGAAGGCGATGGCGGTGATCACCAGGGTGGTGAACATGAACAGCACGTTGACGGCGGCCATCTTGCCTTCCAGCCCCACCCGCTCGCCGCCGGAACCGGAGCGCAGCAGCATCAGCAGCGGCCAGCCGAAGACCACGGCCAGCACCACCATCAGGAACACGCCGCTGACGCCCAGGGTGGCGAACAGGTAGACCCCCAGCACCGCGAACGGCGCCAGGATGGCGTTGATCTTGAGGTCGGCCACGGTGAAGGTGCCGATGTCCCGCCAGGTCATGTCGCCCTTGAGGATGTGGTAGATGCCGACCAGCAGGTCGTTGACCACCACGTAGCTGACCGCCGCCGCCGCCAGGGCCGGGACGTTGCCCCAGGACAGCACCGCCGCGCCGCTGCGGCCGCCCAGCAGCCCGTACACCGCCGCCATGGCGTAGACCGCGAACACGAACTGGGCGCCGATGAAGAACACCCGGTCCCAGGGATTCTTCAGCCTGATCTTGTGGATGATCGAGCTGAGGAAGATCGCGATGGTGGCCGGCAGCGGGCCGAACCCCAGGAACACGAAGAACACCACGACGAAGTCCAGCGAGAGGTGGATGCCGCCGGGCAGCGGCACCGAGAACGACTCCGCGCCCAGTTCGGCGGCGAACAGCACCAGCATCAGCCACGGGGAGATCTGGAACTGCGGCAGCTGGGTAAGCAGCCAGGCAGTGCCCGCGATGGTGACGGCCCAGGCGTACAGCCGGTGGCGTGTGGTGGTGGTGCTCACGGTGCAACCTCCGCGTCTATGATTGCCGATGCGATGATGGTCGTTCAGTCCGCCGGAGCGGCCGGCCGCCCGGTTTGCGGCGCCAGCCCCGCCAGCAGGATGCCGAGGTCAAGCACGAATACCGCCGCGCCGTTCCAGAGGAAGGCCCGGGTCAGGTAGGCCCGACCGGCGCAGAGCGACGGGTGCAGCGGGAACAGCTCGGGGCCGCGGACCGTTTCGCCGATGCCGTCGGCCAGCAGGCCGGCCTGGCGGCCGCCGTCGGCCACGATCACGGCCACCGGCGACACCGGCGGCTCCGGCCGGCCCCGCAGCAGCCGCAGGCTCACCATCGTCAGCGACCGGCCCTGCCACAGCACCAGGCCGCACCGCGGCGGTTCCAGGCCCGGCAGCGCCAGCACGCTCGGCCGGTAGATGATCTCCTGGATGCCGGACAGTTCCAGCCCGAAGGTCTCGCCCAGGCATTCGCAGAGCAGCCAGCGCTGGTCCCGCCCGGCCGTCATCCTTCCTCGCTCCGCACCACCTCGATCTGCTCGGCCGCCTTCTTGGCCCACCAGTTGTGGGGCGACAGCTTGAGGCACTTGTCCCACTCGCGCACCGCGGCCCCGGTCATCTTCTTGGCGGCGTAGGCCAGGCCCAGGTGGTAGTAGGCCTCGATCAGGTTGGGCCCCAGCACCGTCGCCTTGGAGAAGAAGAAGATGGCGTCCTCCAGCATCTGCCGCTCCAGGTAGACCAGCCCCAGGTAGTAGTGGGCGTAGAGCTTGGCGGTGCGGTCCTTGCCGGACTTGATCACCCGGGACAGGTGCTCGATGGCCTCGCCGTAGATGCCCTTCTTGAGGCAGACGAACCCCAGGTTGTTGCGCACCGCGTCGTTGTTGGGCTCGTGCTGCAGCACGCGCAGGCAGGACTCCAGCGCCTCGTCGTACCGGCCCTGGTAGCTGTAGGCCCAGCCCAGCAGCTCCATCGCCTTGGTGTCGGTGGGGTTCAGCTTGACCGCGCGGGTCAGCGACTCGATGGCCTTCTCGAACTCCCCGGCGCAGATCTGGTTCCAGCCCTCGGCCATCATGGTCGAGCTGCCCAGGCTGTCCACCCGGATGGTCTCGACGAACGAGCGGATCATCACCTTGGACTCGTCCTCGGACACCGCCACCGACTTGTACTGGTCGATCAGCGCCTTGACCGCGTCCTGGAGCACGGTCAACTGCTTGACGGCGACCGCGATCTCCTTGTAGAGGTCGCGGATGTCCTGCTCGATGACGGCGGCCTCGCCCTTGGCCCCGGCGCCGCCGATGCGGGCCTGCAGGGCCGCGATCCGGCCGTTGAGGTCCTTGATGATGGTTTCCAACTGGCTCATTTGCTATCCGAATACAACGAATATGGTATCGCCGAGGCCGATCATCCCGAGATACAGCGACAGCCCCATGATACCGGCGATCCAGAGTGAGCCGAGGACTCTTAAGATAGTCGATTTCATCGCGCGTTGTTTAATCATCCATAAAACACCGTAGAACAGTACGAATCCGAACATCAAGGTAGCAACGATGATCGTTGGCGATGGTGGATTGTGGCTGGTCTCTCCTCCCCACAACCGCACCCATAAAATCGCACTAAGATAGCAAAGAGTGGACAACGAAAATGAATCAAAAGCGTCAATGCCATTCGAGGAGCGTAACAAATGCTTATTTATCAACAATCCACAACAGCCATATAGAGAAAACAAGCTACACACGGCAATCTCAAACGGTTCGGTACGCGGATAGTTGCCAGGATCCCTACCAGTGATGAATAGGGTTACAATGGATGCTAGGATAACAGCACTGTGTATAAACTGATGTTTCCGACCGGCCCAATCCATCGGCTTTCACCGGCAGGCCTTGATGATGGCCGCCGGGATCTGGTCCAGCGGCAGCACCTGGCCGGCCGCCCCGGCCTCGATGGCGGACTTGGGCATGCCGAACACCACGCAGGTCGACTTGTCCTCGGCGATGGTGCCGCCGCCCCGGCGCCTGATCTCCAGCAGCCCCTTGGCGCCGTCGTGGCCCATCCCGGTCAGGATCACGCCCACCAGCGGGTTCTCGGCGCGCGCGGCCACCGACAGCATCATCACGTCGGCCGACGGCCGCACCCCGAAGCGCGGCGGGTCCTGGGTGAGGGCCACCCGCAGTCCCGTGGCGTCCAGTTCCATGTGGGAATCGGCGGGCGCCAGCAGGGCCCGGCCCTGCCGCAGGGGGTCGCCGTGCTCCGCCTCCTTCACCGCGATCTTGGACCGGCCGTTGAGCCGCTCGGCCAGCGACCGGGTGAACCCCCGCGGCATGTGCTGGACCAGCAGGTAGGTGGCGTTGAGCTCGGGCGGCAGCGCCGGCAGCAGCTCGGACAGGGCGCGGGTCCCGCCGGTGGACGAGCCGATCGCCACCACGGTCATGCTCCCGCCGCTGACCGCCGGTGCCCGCAAGGCCGGCGCGACCGGGCGGCCCGCCTTGGGGCCCAGCATCGACAGGTCGACCCCCGCCGCGATCTTGATCTTCTCCAGCAGCTCGCCCCGCACCCGGTCGATGTCCAGCGAGATCGAGCCGGACGGCTTGGTGACGAAGTCCACCGCGCCCAGCTCCAGGGCCAGCAGCGTGGGCTCGGCCCCCTCCTTGGCGTGGGCCGACAGCATCACCACGGCGGTGGGCCGCTCCGCCATGATCCGCGACAGCGCCTGCAGCCCGTCCAGCTGGGGCATCTCGATGTCCAGCGTCACCACGTCCGGCCGCAGCGCCGCCACCCGCTCCAGCGCCTCCAGCCCGTTGCGGGCGGTGCCGGCCAGCGACAGGGCCGGGTCCTGCTCGACGATCTCCCCGATCATCCTGCGCATCAGGGCCGAATCGTCGACCACCAGGACTGATATCTTCTTGCCGCTTCTCGTCATCGTCGTTGCCGCCGCCGGGTCACAGCTCGCGCTTGCCCGCCTTGAACGAGTGCACCAGCACGGTGCCGCTCGACAGGATCAGCTCCACCGAGCGGCCGTAGTCGCCGCCGGTGTCCTCCCTCACCAGTGGGATCTTCAGCGCGTCCAGCACCGCCTTGGTCTCGGCCACGTTGCGGGCGCCGATGTTGGTTCCCTGGTTGCGGCTGCGCAGCAGCGAGGCGAACATGTTGGCGCCCCCGGCGATCTTGGCGGTGATCCGGTGCCGCAGGCAGCCCAGCGCCGCCATCTGCTCCAGCATCACCGGGAC
The DNA here is from genome assembly GCA_025453955.1 of Candidatus Edwardsiibacteriota bacterium. Lineage (GTDB taxonomy): Bacteria > Edwardsbacteria > AC1 > AC1 > EtOH8 > UBA2255. The sequence continues at coordinate 6,023 of JALOPJ010000023.1, read as the reverse complement.
GGCGGTGCGGGGGAACTTGGCGAACTGGCTCTGGTCCTTGGCCAGCTCGGGCGACGGCAGCATGATGTGGGCCAGCCCGCCGGCCCGGGCCTCGGCGTCGTACAGCACGATGGCCAAACAGGAGCCCAGCCCGTGGGTCGAGATGATGGCGGGCTCTCGGGCCACCCGGAGGTCGGCGATCTTGACGATCAGTTCCTGTGGTGCGGCGTCGTCGGTCATCGGGCGTTCAGGCGGTAGATGCGTTCCTTGACGTCGTAGGCGGCGAACCGTTCCTTGGACTGCCCCAGCAGGGTCTCCACCTTGCCCAGCACCAGGAACCCGGCGGGCCGCAGCGCGGCGGCGAAATGGCCGAACACCGCGTCCTGGGCGGCGCGGGAGAAGTAGATCAGGGCGTTGCGGCAGAAGATCAGGTCGACGTTGCGGAACGGCGCCGGCTCCATCAGCTCGGCCCGGCGGAACTCCACCATGGCCATGGTGGCGGCGTCCACCTGGTACTGCTCGCCCCGCTCCGCGAAGTAGCGGGCCAGCAGCCGCGGCGGCAGCTCGGTGAGGCTGGACGTGCCGTAGCGGCCGGCCGCCGCCTTGCGCAGGCTGTCGGCGTCGATGTCGGTGGCCACGATCCGGGCCTGGCACGGGACGCGGCTCGCCGCAATGAACTCCTGCCAGAGGATGGCGATCGAATACGGCTCCTCGCCGGAGGAGCAGCCGGCGCTCCAGATCAGCAGGGGGGCGCCGCCCCTGGCCTCCGCGGCCAGCGCCGGGAACACCCGGTCCTGCACCGCGGCGTAGGTCTCCGGGTTGCGGTAGAACCCGGTGACGTTGATGGTCAGCGCGTCCCACAACCGGGGGTATTCCGACGGGTCCTGACGCAGCCGTTCCGCGTATGCGGCGTAGGACGACAGCTGGCAGGCGCGCATCCGCACCGCCAGCCGGCGCTTGAGGGGGCGTTCCTTGTACTGCCGGATGTCGAAGCCGGTGTCCGCCAGGATCCGGTCGGCCAGCGCCAGCAGCTCGGGGTCGTCGATGACGTCCCGGGGGGTCACCGCTTCTCCGCCAGCTTGAGGTTGCGCTGGACCATCTGGTTGTCGGGGTCCAGCTCCAGCGAGCGCCGCCAGCGCTCGATCGCCTGGTCCCGGCTGCCCTGCTTGAAGTAGAGGTTGCCCAGCCGGGCGTGCTCCGCCCCGGTGGCCACGCCGGCCTCGTCCATCCTCAGCAGGGTCTCCACCGCCTGGGGGATCATCCCGTTCTTGTAGTACAGCTCGGCCAGGTTGCCCAGCACCACGGGATCGGCCGGCGCCGCCTTGAGCGCGGCCTGGTAGTGGCGCTCGGCGTCGTCGATCTGGCCCCGGCCGTATTTCAGGGCGCCGAGGTTGTTCTCGACCGCCGGGTTGGTGCGCCGGCCGGCGCTGGCGGCCGCCCAGTTGGCCAGCGCGGCGTCCGGGTCGCCCTGCCTGCTGGCGATCATCCCCAGCAGGAAGCTGACCATCGGGATCTTGCCCTTCTCCTCCTCCAGCCGCGACAGCTGCTCCAGGGCCGAGCCGTAGTCGCCCTTCTGGAAGGCCAGGGTCGCCAGGTTGACGCGGGGCAGCGAGGCCTGGGCCGAGAGCTCCAGGGCCCGCCGGTACTGGCGGGCGGCGTCGTCCAGCTCGCCCATCGCCTCCAGCGACAGCCCCAGGTTGTTGTAGGCCGGGGCCAGCTTGGGGTCGATGGCGATGGCCTCCAGGAACTCGGTGGCCGCCTCGGCGTACTCGGCCTTGCGGAAGTGGATCATGCCCAGGTAGAACCGCGGCTCGGGGTCGTCGGGCTTGATCGACACCATCCGCCGGTATTCGCGGGCCGCCTCGTCGTACATCTGGGTCTTGTAGAAGGCGATGCCCAGGTTGCGGTGCTCGTCCAGCACCCCGGCCTTCCAGTTGGAGACCTGCTTCGACTTCTCGCCGCCCCGCTTGGCGATGCCCGACAGCAGCAGGCCGTAGATGATCTTGGCCGTGGCGAAATCGCCCAGCGGCGAGGCCTGGTAGATGTCCTCCAGCGAGCGGCTGCCGTCGATCAGCAGCAGGATGTGCTGCTCCTCCTCGTTCAGGCCCAGCTCCGCCACCTGGCCGTTCTCCATCGCCACCCGCTCCAGCACGGTCTGGGGCGTGGGCAGCTTGGTCTCCAGGGTGCGCCACTCGTCGACCTGGCGCGCCTCCTCCAGCAGCAGGTTCATCACGTCCAGCGAGACCATCACCGGCTCGTGCTCCGGCAGCGCGTCCTGCTCGAAGAAGAACTCGCCGTCCGGCCACCGCAGCAGGAAGAAGATGGCGTCGCCGATCTGGTGGGTGATGTCCTGCTGCACGTCCTCGGTGCTGACCAGCCCGCTCTCCATCAGGATGTCGCCCAGCCGCCGCTTGCCGCCCTCGTCGCGCTGCCGGTCGAGGGCCTGCTGCAGCTGGGCCGCGCTGACCAGGCCGCGCGACACCAGCCGGTCGCCCAGCCGGTCGGGCCGGTTGAGCAGGCTGGAGTAGCAGACCCGCCCGTCCTTGAAGTAGATGTTGCCGAAGTTCTGGCCGTCGGTGACCTTGAGGCACCCGGTCTTGAACCCCACCGCCAGCAGCTGCAGCACGTCGGGCAGGCTGACTTCCCTGAATGAACCCTTGATGGCCATCGGATCTCTATCGGCTCGCGTACGATGAACGGAATGCGTGGACGGGACGGATCAGATGTCGTCGATCAGCCGGTCCTCCAGCCAGGGCCAGCGCTCGATCAGGTTGCCGTCGCGGCCGCCCGCGGCGGCCGCCGGCAGCTGCGGCGTTGCCGCCGCCGAGTGGCCGCCCTCCGGTTCCGGCGTGAACAGCGCCGGGGCCGGTTCGACCGGGGCCGGGGGCGGGACTGCGGGCGCGGGCCGCGGCTGCGCAGCCGGCGGTGCCGGCGGCGCGGCCAGCCGGCCGCGCAGTGCCGCGACGGCCGCGTCCAGCTGGTCGACCGCCCCGGGGTCGAACAGCAGCGACTCGATCCCGGCGATCTCCTCGGCGGTGGCGCTGGCGGCCATCTCCCCGAACTCCTGCTGCAGGGCGATCATCCGCTCGACGCTGGCCGTGAACCGGTCGTACTCCGCGACCAGCACCGTGATGTCCTGCCCCAGGTGCTTCTCGACGCCGGCGGTGTTGAAGCCCTTCATCTTCCAGACGTCGATCCGGTCCTTGTAGTCCTGGCGCTGCCTCTCGGCGTCCTGCTGCTCGCTGATCAGGCCGCTCACCTTGTGGTCCAGCCCGGTGATGAAATCGCCGAACTCGCCCGCCAGGTCGTCGCCCGGGCGGTCCGCCGGCTCCGGCGCGGCGGCCAGCACCAGGTCGGTCACCGACTGCCCGCCGGGCACGGTGGGCGGCAGGGTCTCGTCCAGGATCTCCCGGGTCACCGGGCCGTCGAACAGCGAGGCGAACAGCAGCACCTTGTTGAGCGCGCCCTCCAGCTCGCGGATGTTGGACGGCACCCGGGCCGCCAGCAGGAACAACACGTCGTCGGCGATGGCCGCGCCCCGGGCCCTGGCCTTCTGGGAGAGGATCATCACCTTCTCGTTGGTGTCGATCTCCTTGAGCGCGACGATCACGCCGCCCAGCAGCCGCGACAGCAGCTTGGGGTCCAGCGCCTCGATCTTCTGGGGCGCCATGTCGGTGGTCAGCGCGATCTGGCGGTTGGCGCCGGTCATCCGGTCGAACAGCGGGATCAGCCGGATCTGCAGGTCGCGGCTGGCCAGCCCCAGGTGCAGGTCGTCGACCAGCAGCAGGTTTGCGCGCTCGGCCGCGGCGATGTCCTCCACCCGCAGCTGGCCGCCGTTGAGCACCACGATGCTCCAGTCGGGATGGGCCGCGGCCACCGCGTTGCCGATCGACTGCAGCAGGTGCGACTTGCCCAGCCCCACCCCGCCGCAGATCACCAGCGGGTTGTAGAGCGTGCCCGGAGACTCCGCCACCTTGCGGGCGGCGGCGAACGCCAGCCGGCTGTTGGGGCCGGTGACGAAGTTCTCGAAGAGGTGGGTGCTCTTCAGGATGTCGGGGAGGTCCTGCGGCATATATGGTCGGGGATATTCATACAAAGGAGTTGTTCGCTTCTGCGAATCGAACAGTGCTTCAAGGAATCATTTCCCATCACAAGCGTGTCGTGATGCAATGTGATCTAGTATCCCTTCGTCCTGGATACTATCCTTTTGCCATCAAGCTTCGCGAATGAAATGCTACGGTCACTAGTGTGGGTGTTGTTGCGCATCCCGAAAGCAGCAGGGCAAAAAGATGACTGATAGTATATTTGCTCCATCGCCATTTGTTCAGTACCACCGAGCGTATTGTCAAGCCTGCGGAGGCAGGCATCCAGGCCTGGATTCCCGCCTCCGCGGGAATGACACGTACCCGAACGCTTGTACTTGGCGCTGATCGACTGCAGCACCAGCGCGCTGATGGCCTTGAGGGTGTCGAACACGCCCACGCCCTCCACCGCCCGGGACTCGAAGAACGGCGCCTTGCGGAAGTTGAGCGCCCGGTCGAGGTCGGCCACGGCCACGATGTTGGGCAGGTCGCGCTTGTTGTACTGCATCACCAGCGGCACCTTGTTGGCATCCAGCCCCAGCGCCCGCATGTTCTCCTGCAGGTTGCCCAGGCTGTCGATGTTCTCCTGCCACAGCTCCACCTGGGAGTCGGCCACGAACACGATGCCGTCCACCCCCTGCAGCACCAGCTTGCGGGTGGAGTTGTAGAACACCTGGCCCGGCACGGTGTACAGCTGGAAGCGCGTCTTGTAGCCGGCGATCTCGCCCAGGTCCAGCGGCAGGAAGTCGAAGAACAGCGTGCGGTCCTTCTCGGTGGCCAGGCTGACCATCGAGCTGCGCTTGACCTGCGGGATCTTGCTGTAGACGTACTGCAGGTTGGTCGTCTTGCCGCAGCGCCCGCAGCCGTAGTAGACGATCTTGCAGGTGATCTCTTTTGAGGAATAGTTGATTAACGACATAAACGGGAACAACGAATGTCGAGTGTCGAATGTCGGATGATCATGCTCCGGCGGCGCCCTTGCTCACGATCTATAGTCCACGTCCCACGGATCACGGTCCACGATCCACGGATGACGTTTCACGGTCCCAGGATCAGGCGAACAGCTTGGACAGCGCGTCCTCGACCGCCTTGTTGAAGTCCGGCAGCTCCGGCTCGGCCGCCGGCTGCGCCGTCGCCGGCGCCGTCCCGGCGAAGGGGTGAGCCGCGGGGACGAAGGCCGGGGGCGGCGGGGGCTGGGCCGGCGCCTCCTCCTCCACGACCATGGTCTTCAGCAGCTGCGGCTCCAGCTCCTGCCGGACGTCGTCGGCCGCGTGGCGGATCATCCCCACCACCGTGGTCTTGTCGAAGATGGTGGCCAGGATGAACTGGTCGGCCAGCAGGGTGAAATAGACGTTCCAGGTCCGGCCCTCCTGGAACATGGTCGAGAATTTCTCCTCGGCCACCAGCCGGGCCAGCGACTGGGTGGAGGTGAAGATGCCGCCGATCAGCGCCGCGATCGGCTGGACGTTGAAGCTGCTGGTGAACCCGAACTGGTTGATCAGGTGGCCGCTCTTGGCGATCAGCAGCACGCAGCGCGCCTTGGACTGCCGCAGGTAGCGCTGCAGCAGGGCGTCGACCTCGCGCGACACCTCCTCGGTGAAGATGAACTGGACGTCGCTCACAGCATCCCCAGCAGCCGTTCCAGGCTGGCCTTCATCTTGATCGACACCAGGCCGATGTTGGCGCCGGGGTCGGTGATCACCGTCAGGATGCACTCCGGCCCGCACATGAACAGGATGTGGCCCTCCTCGGCCAGCAGCTGCACCGCCGACAGGCCGGCGCCCTCCCCGGCCGACAGGGCCCGGGCGATCTCGCTCCGGATGTTGGCCACCATGGCGCTGACGGTGCGCTCCTCCAGGCCCGACATGATGTTGGAGGCGATCACCAGCCCCTCCAGGTCGAGCACGATCGAGCCCCGCACGCCGGGGATCTCGTTGATCTGGCTGAGTATTTCCTTCATGT
>JALOPJ010000133.1 GCA_025453955.1 Candidatus Edwardsiibacteriota bacterium | reverse complement strand
GGGCTGCTCCTTTTCCGGACGCGGGTTCAAATCCCGCCGCCTCCACCATCACGACAGCCGGTCACATAGTGACCGGCTGTCTTCGCTGGGAACAAACAAAGGGCCGTCCTGCTCTCAGGACGGCCCTGATACTGGATTCCCGCCGGAGTTTACCCCGTACGGTGATACGGGGCGGGAATGACAATCAGCACAATCTCCGTGTTCTCCGCGTCTCAGTGTCTCTGTGGCAAAGGATCTTAACTCAGGTACGCCTTCAGCCTGCCCGTCTCCTGCGCGATCCGCAGCTTCTTCAGCGCCCGCTCCTTGAGCTGCCGCACCCGCTCCCGCGAGATCGACAGCGCCTTGCCGATCGAGTCCAGCGTGCCCTCCTCGTCGCCCTCCAGGCCGTAGTACAGCTTGAGCACCTTCTCCTCGCGCGGGGTCAGCACCGCCAGCGCCAGCTTCAGGTCGCGCGACAGGGTCTTGGTCTTGAGCAGCTCCTCGGGCGAGGCCGCCGCCGTGTCCACCAGCACCTCGGACAGGCTCTTGTCCTCGCCCTCGGTGGCCTGGCGGTCCAGCGACACCTCGTTGGAGCTGTAGCCCATCAGGTCGTTGACCTCGGCCACCGGCATCTTGGCCGCCTTGGCGATCTGGGCGGGGCTGGGCTTGAGCCGGGGGTTGTCGGCGTCGTTCTGCAGCCGGCGCACCGCCTTGTTGATCCGGGTCAGCTGGTCGATGCGGTTCATCGGCAGGCGGATGGTGCGCGTGCCCTCGGCGATGGCCTTGAGGATGGCCTGGCGGATCCACCACACCGCGTAGGTGTTGAAGCGGTAGCCGCGGCTGGCGTCGAAGCGCTGCACCGCCTTCATCAGGCCGACGTTGCCCTCGTTGATCAAATCCACCAGGGAGAGGCCGCGGCCCTGGAACTCCTTGGCCACCGAGACCACGAACCGCAGGTTGCACTCGGCCAGGCGGTCGATGGCCCGCTGCTCGCCGGCCTTGGCCCGCAGGGCCAGGTCCAGCTCCTGGGCCTCGGTCAGCACCGGCATCCGGCTGATCTCCCGCAGGTAGATGTCCAGCGAGGGATCGTCGCGGGACGACGCCCTGGCCGGCCGGTCCATGGCCATCGTCAGGGCCTCGGCGTCGGTCTCGGTCTCGCCGAACAGGGCCGTCGGCATTGCGGCTGGTTGGTACACGTCGCGTCCTTTGCGTCTGGTTGTCGCGCCGCCCGCGGCGCGGTCATTTCCCGGGCTTGACCACCACGAACAGGGCGTAGTCGCCGCCCTGGTCCTGGCGCTTGACCAGGAACAGCACCGGCTTGGCCGCCTTGGCCAGGCCCTTGGCCGCCTTGTGGTAGTCGTCCGGCGTGCGGATGTCCCGGCCGGCGATCTTCTTGACCAGGTCGCCCTGGCGCAGGCCGGCGTCATCGGCCGGCGAGCCAGACTCGATGTCCAGCAGCACCACGCCGGCCTGGTCGGTCACGCCCATCCGCCGGGCCTCGTCCGAGGACGCGGCGATGATCCTGCGGATGCCCAGCCAGGGCTTGTCGCCGGCTTGCGGGGACGGCTTGGCCGCGCTCTCGTCCGGCAGCTCGGCCAGGGTGGCGGCGACGACCTTCTCCTTGGCGTCGCGCAGCAGTGTCAGCTTGACCTTGGCGCCCACCGCGGCGTCGGCCACCATCTGGCGGAAGTCCTTCACCGACTTGACGGCCCGGCCGTCGATCGCCACGATCACGTCGCCGGTCTGCAGGCCGGCCTGCTCGGCCGGCGTGCCATCCTGCACCCGGGCCACGATCACGCCTTGGGCGGACTTGATCCCCAGGCCCTCGGCCATGTCGGCGGTGATCTCCTGCGGCACCACGCCCAGGTAGCCGCGCACCACCCGCCCCTTGTCCACCAGCTGGTCCTTGACCCGGCCCGCCATGTTGATGGGGATGGCGAAGCCGATGCCCTGCCCGGCCGGGTTGATGGCGGTGTTGATGCCGATCACCTCGCCCCGGATGTTGACCAGCGGCCCGCCGGAATTGCCGTAGTTGATGGCGGCGTCGGTCTGGATGAAGTCCTGGTACATCGGGCCGCCGCCGATCGGCAGTCCGGAGCGGCCCTTGTAGGAGATGATGCCCTGGGTGACGGTGCGCTCCAGCCCGAAGGGGTTGCCGATGGCGATGGCGTAGTCGCCCACCTCGACCTCGTCCGAGTTGCCCAGCAGGGCGACCTCGGCCTGGGGCAGGTCGTGCTTCAGGTCCTTGATCCTGATCACCGCCACGTCGGTGCGGGGATCGGTGCCCACCACCTCGGCCGTGAACTCCCGCTGGTCGGACAGCGTCACGGTCAGCTCGCCGCCGCCGGCCACCACGTGGTTGTTGGTCAGGATCAGGCCCTGGCGGTCGATGATGAACCCCGAGCCCTGGCCCTCCTGCACCCGCTGCTGGCGGGGCGCCTGCTGGCGCGGCTGCTCGCCGAAGAAGTCGCGGAAGAAGTCGTCGAACGGGCCGAAGTGCTGCAGGCCCGGCGCGTCGACCAGCTTCTTGGAGCGGATGTTGACCACGGCCGGCGCCACCTTCTTGGCCACGGCCACGAACGGGCTCTTGCCGTCCGTCGGCAATGGCAGGCTGGCGGCCGCCATGCGGACGGCCGGGCTCTCGGCTCGGCTGCAGGCGGTCCACCCGAAGCCGGAGGCGATGATCACCCCGGCCAGCAGGCCGGCCGCGCCGAACAGCAGCGCGCGGGTGCGGTCAGTCCGGATCGTCCTGGTCGAGTTCGTCATGGTCGTTCCCCTGCTTGAGGTTGATGGTTCCTTCGCTGATCCTGTGACTACGCAGGTCGCCCCGGATTTGTTCCGAGGTTTCGGCCATGTGGAGGATGACCCGCGCGCCGGCCAGGTTGACGCCCATCTCGCGGATCAGGTACAGGATGTCCTCCAGCTGTTCCAGGTCGGCCTGGGAGTACATCCGCGAATGGCCCGAGACCCGCGCCGGGCACAGCAGGCCCCGGCGCTCGTAGATGCGCAGGGTCTGCTCGTGCACGCCGACGATCTTGGCCACCACGCTGATGGTGTACAACGGCATCTGCCGGTCAGGCTGGATCATACCTCACGGCTCGATAGCGAAGGAAAAAAGGTGTAGGGGATCGGACTGTCAATGATGAAACCAGGAAACCATGAACGCCTTTTCATGCATTCATGGCTTTCCTATAAACAAAGTATATTGGGACCGATCCACAGATGGCATCGATCGACACAGATTCTTACAATGAGACCAGGAAACGATGAATCCAAAAGATCATGCATTCATGGTTTCCTTATGAAGGGACCCCAGCGGCCAGCGCTACTTCACCTCGATGGCGATCTCGCGCGGCTTGACCTCCTCGGACTTGGGGATGTGGATGGTCAGCACGCCGTGCTCGTAGGCGGCCTTGGTCTTGGACGACTGGACCTCGGTCGGCAGCCGGATGATGCGCTGGAACTTGCCGTAGACGCGCTCGATCCGGTGGTAGGTCTTGTCCTTGGATTCCTCCTCGTGCTTGCGCTCGCCGGAAATGGACAGCACGTCGTTGGCGATCTGGATCTTGATATCCTCCTTGGTCATGCCGGGGATCTCGGCCTTGACCACCAGCTCGTCCTTGGTCTCCTCGATGTCCATCAGCGGGGCCCACAGCCCTTCGGCCAGCGCCCGCCGGCCCGGAACCCGTCCGAAGAAATCGGTGAACACGCGGTTCATATCGTCATGGAAGGACTGCATCTCGTTGAACGGGTCCCATTTGACCAGGTCGTTGTGCGTCATGGCATCTCTCCTTTCCTGTTTTGGATTCTAGCCAAATATAACACTTGAGCGTTCTTTTGTCAAGTCTTTTGACATCACTAAAATGAATAATTTTGATACTATGCGTAATTCATTGCTGTACAACATATTTAAATGCCAATAAATAAGGGAACCTGGGGGTAGAGTACTGTCTCTAACGGTATGGAACGGTTAAACCCGAAATAACCAACACATAAACAGGGGAAGACCATGAAAAAGCTGCTCACTTTTGCCATGCTGATCGCCATCGCATCGTGCCTGGCGTTGACCGGCTGCAGCAAGACCACCTCTCCGGTCGCGCTCGACGACGATGCCGCCATCAACACGCTGCTGTCCCTCTCCGGCTATTCCACATCGGACAATTACGGGGACGACGGCACCGCGGCCATCTCGTATGCCGCGGCCAAGGATTCCTTCCCGTCCTACATCAAGTGGCGCCGCCGCATCACCTCGATCACCCGCAACGTCTCCATCAGCTACGATTCGGCCAACGCCGTGGCCCTGGCCACCATCACCGTCGACTACTACGGCCGGCTGATCGTCGACAACAACAACGACGGCGACCTGGCCGACACGCTGGTCCGGCCGCTGCACGACCGGGGCGTGCGCTACGTCCGGCTGCGCAAGGTGGGCGAACGCTGGCGGGTCTGGGGCTGCTCGCCGCTGGAGATCGCCACGGTCGCGCCGCAGAACGCGGTGTCCATCGACAGCGTGCGCGTGACCGGCGTGTACGACGGCCAGAACCGCGAGTGGCTGTTCAACGGCTCGGCCTTCAACCAGATCCGGCTGCGCGAGAACATGCCGCTGCTGGACGAGAACTCGTCGGTGACGCTGACCGTCTGGGGCCGGCTGTCCGACCCCGCCGACTCGATGTGGGCCTTCCTGCACCGGCGCGTCCCGCAGATCGGGGGGCTGCTCTACCACCTGCGCGAGCCGCTGTTCCGCACCAGCACCTTCGTCTTCACCAAGACCTGGACCATCGCCAGCGACAACATCACGTTCCGGCCGGCGCTGCGCCACGCCTGCATCGACGCGATCCTGGGATCGACGCTGTACGATACGACGGCCGCGGCCGAGTACTCGGCCCGGCTGTGGACCATGCCCTACATCATCAAGGCGGCAGCCGACACCCTGCCCTGACCGCAGAAATGGCTTGCCAAAGGGGTTCCCCGCTGGTATACTGGCGGGGAACCCGTCCGCATGAGAGGAGACAAGCATGAGAACAACGACCCTGGTCCCGCTGCTGGTCGCGGCGCTGCTCGCCGCCGTTACCCCGTTGTCAGCCGACGTCGACGTCGACGTCAACATCGGCCTGCCGGTGGTGGTGCT
>JALOPJ010000132.1 GCA_025453955.1 Candidatus Edwardsiibacteriota bacterium | reverse complement strand
CGACATCAGGCTGCGGCCCGACAGCGGGTTGACGATGAACAGGTGCGCCGACGAGGGGTTGGCGTGCATCGGCATGGCCTGGGCGCCGCGGGTCAGCTTCTCCAGGGCGCCGGCCAGCCCGTGGGGATTGCCGGCGATCTTCGCCCCGCCGGCGTCGGCGCCGTACTCGCGGGTGCGCGAGATCCACATCTGGACCAGCAGGGCGGCGATCGGCGCCACGATCATCATCGCCAGGCCCGCCAGGCCGCCGCCGCGGTCGCGGTCGCGGTCGCCGCCGTAACCGCCGAACATGGTGGCGTACCCGGCCATCCGCGCCACCATCGTGATGGCGCCGGCCAGCGTGGCCACCACCGTGGCCAGCAGGATGTCGCGGTGCTGGATGTGCGCCAGTTCGTGGGCGATCACGCCCTCCAGCTCCTGGCGGTCCAGCAGCCGCACGATGCCCGCGGTCACGGCCACCGAAGCGTGGGCCGGGTCGCGGCCGGTGGCGAAGGCGTTGGCCGACTCCGACGGGATGACGTAGACCTTGGGCATCGGGATGCCGGCCCGGGTGGCCAGGCCCCGCACGATGGCGTGCAGCTCCGGCGCCTGGGCCTCGTCCACCCGCTGGGCCCGGTAGCTGGCCAGCGCCAGCTTGTCCGAGAACCAGTAGGTGACCAGGTTCATCCCGCCGGCGAAGACCAGTGCCATGACCATGCCCTGCCGGCCGCCGTAATGGTCTCCCAGCCATACCAGCAGCACGGTCATCCCGGTCATCAGCAGGAGGGTTTTCATCGTGTTCACGGGTCGATCAGCCTCATGTTCTGTTCATAAGAGAGTACCAAGGGAAAGCCCGGCAGTGCGTTCATCCGGCGACGATCCGGTCCCGCGGTCCGCCGCCCGAGCCGTCCAGCTCCTGGTGCCAGCCGTGCTCCAGCCCGAACTCCTCCAGCCACTCCAGCGCCTGTTGGTACTCGCCGGCATCGAGCTGCCGCGCCAGCTCCGCGATCTCAGTCGCCCGGTGGGCCGGGAAGTACTGGGCCATCAGCGACAGGTGGACCGCGGGGGATATCTCGCGCGCCAGGAACTGCAGCGCCGCCCGGGTCTGGGACAGCCCTCCCGGCAGCACCAGGTGCCGCACGATCATGCCGCGCCGGGCGACGCCGTCGGCGTCGACCTCCAGCCGCCCGGCCTGGCGCCACATCTCCCTCAGCGCCGCGGCGTTGACCTCGGGGTAATCCGGCGCGTCCGAGTACCGCGCGGCCGCCGCCCGGTCCCGGTAACGGATGTCGGGCAGGTAGATGTCGACCACGCCGTCCAGCAGCCGCAGGGCATCGGGCGAATCGTACCCGCTGCTGTTGTAGACCAGCGGGATCCGCAGGCCCCCGGCGGCGGCGCGGTCGAGCGCCGCCAGCACCTGCGGCACCACGTGCGATGGCGTCACCAGGTTGATGTTGTGGCAGCCGCGCCGCTGCAGGTCCAGCATCATGCCGGCCAGCTCGTCGCCGGAGACCTCCCGGCCCTGGCCCTGCTGGCTGATCGGCCAGTTCTGGCAGTAGGCGCAGCGCAGGTTGCAGCCGGAGAAGAAGATGGTGCCCGAGCCGCGGCTGCCCGAGATCGGCGGTTCCTCGCCGTGGTGCGCGTTGTGGCTGGCGACCGCGGCGGCCGCGCCGCCGCGGCAATAGCCCGTGGCGCCGGCCAGCCTGTCGATGCCGCAGCGACGCGGGCACAGACGGCACGAAGCCAGGAGGCGTCTGGCTTCCTGGCTTCGCTTTGTCAGCTCTCCCGAGCGGTGGAGACGGACGTAAGCCGGTTCGAACCTCACGGCATGAATATAGCAGAGAACCGGGGCAAAGTCAAGGTCGCGGGGTCGATTCCGGCCCGCTCGCCTCCGCGTCGTTCACCCGCGCGAGGTCCTCCAGGATGGTCGCCTCGCCCGGCCCGTCCCCCAGCTGGCGGGCCATGGCCAGGTCGTCGCGGTAGCAGCGCAGGGCGTCGGCGGCCTGCCCCAGACCCTCGTAGGCCTTGCCCAGGTTGTAGACGGCGTAGTACTCGTTGAACCGGTCGCCGGTGCGGCGGCAGATCGCGATCGACCGGGCGATGTGCTCCAGCGCCTCGCGGTACCGTCCCTGGTCGTGCAGCACGCAGCCGATGTTGCCCAGCGCCGTCAGCTGGTCGCCCGGCAGCCCCAGCCGTTCCGCGATCGCCAGTTTGCGGCGGAAGTACCCTAGCGCGTCGTCGTGCAGGTGCTGCTCCAGGCAGGCGATCCCCAGCACGTTGAGGAACTCGCAGACCGTGGCCTCGTCGCCGCGGGCCGCGGCCTCGTCCAGCAGCCGCGTGGCGGCCGCCATCGCCTCGGCGAAGGCCCCGCGGGAGACCAGGATGTTCAGCTGGGCCCGGCGGCATTGTTCGATGCCCTCGGCATGCCCCGCTTCCCGGTAGCGTTCCAGCGCCGCGTCAATCATCCGGCCGCCGGACTCCGCGTCGCCCCGCTGGGCGGACAGCGTTCCCAGTTTCAGCAGCAGGAAACCGCGCTCGGCGTCGCCCCGCGCCAGGTCCAGGTCGCCGCGGCAGATCGCCTCCAGCCGCGCCCAGTCGCCGACGCGGTGCAGCACCTCCGCCTGGCGGGCCCGCAGTCCGAACGGACGGAAGGCGCCGTCGACCTCGGTCCACAGCCTCGGGCATCGGCGGTTCCCGACCGTGCTGCGCCGTTCGGCATCCCGGCCGCTCACATCGCCCCCGATCCGCCCGCTTCATGGCACGGCCCCTGCGCCGCCAGCTTCGCCTCCACTCTCGCGATGTCCTCGAGGATCAGCGCCGACGAGTCGTCGTCCCCCACGTGCCGGGAGATGACCAGGGCTTTACCGAAGAACCCGAGGCTCTCGGCATTCCGGCCGAGCTTGTACAGGATCGACGCATGGTTGTAGACCGCGTGGTGCTGCAGCATGATGTCGCCCGTGCGTTCGCTCATCTCCAGCGCGATCCGGTTGTGGTCCAGGGCCAGGCCGTGCTGGCCCCGTTCCGAACACAGCACGGCGATGTTCATGTGGCTGCTGGCGATGTCGCTGGCATCGCCCCGCGCAAGCGAGATGGCCATCCGTTCCTCGAGGCACGCGATGGCGCGGTCGTACTGCTGCTGCATCCGGCAGAGCACCGCATGGCTGTTCAGGAAACTGCAGAGTGCGGCCCGGTGGTCCAGCTGTCTGGCTTGTTCGCTGCACGCGGTGATCAACGCTTCGGCCTTTTGGTACAACCCCAAATGAGTATAGACGACCGCCAGTCCGTTCTCGCACCGCAGCCTGCCCGTCGCATCGCCGAGCTCACGGAAAATGAATGCCGCCCGCCCGAGCGTTTCCTCCGCCTGGCGGTGTTCGTTGCGCCAGCCCTGCAGCTCCCCGCGCCCCAGCAGCGACGTCGCCTCCTGCCGACGCAGGCCGGCGGCCACGGCCTGCTCGAGGTCCTGACGGTACAAGTCTTCCAGTTCCGGCCACCGTCCGATCAGCAGCAGCACCTCGGCCTTGCGGGCCCGCAGTCCGAACGGATGGAATCCGCCGGCCGCCGGCGACCACAGGCCGGAGGGAACGCGCCAGCGCCCGGTCCGGGGCTCACTCGTCGACGTACTCGACATACCCCGCCACGATCTTCTTTCTGATCCCGCCGGCGAAGACGATGGTCAGCTTGGCGCCCTCGCCCCTGCCCTCCACCTCCACCACCTGGCCCGGGCCGAAGGCCGGGTGCCGCACCCGCTGGCCCCTGCGGTACCCGCCGGGCTGGTCCGCCCGCTCGGGGGGCGGGACCGCCGCGGCCGCGGCCGTCGCCGGGCCGTCCAGCTGCAGCAGGTCCTGCGGGATCTCCTGCAGGAAGCGCGAGGCCATCGACGGCATGTGGCTGCCCGCCCGCCGCCGGCTGCCGGCGAACGCCAGGTGGAGCTTGCGGCGGGCCCGGGTGATGCCGACGTAGAACAGCCGCCGCTCCTCCTCCAGCTCCTGGCGCGACTCGATCGACGCGGCGTGCGGCAGCAGCCCCTCCTCGACCCCGGTGATGAACACCTGGTCGAACTCCAGCCCCTTGGCGTTGTGCAGGGTCATCAGGGTCACGGCCTCGGCGTGCGGGTCCAGCTTGTCGATGTCGGCCACCAAGCCGACCTCGGCCAGGAAGGCGGCCACCGTCCTGTCATCGGAGCGCTCGCAGAACTCGTCGGCCGCGGACAACAGCTCCTGCACGTTCTCCACCCGGCTGGTGGCCTCGTCGGTCAGGGCGTACTGCGACTCCAGCGACTTGATGAAGCCGGTGCGCTGGACCACCTCCTTCAGCACCTCCTCGGCGTCGAAGGTGTGGCGCTCCTTGCCCAGCTCGTCGATCATCGCCACGAACGAGCGCAGCGCCGTCCTGGCCGATGGCGTCAACCCCGGTGCGTCCTCCGACCGCCGCATCGCCTCGTACAGCCCGAGACCCTGCTCGCGGCCGAAGGCCTCCAGCCGCAGCAGCGTGGTGTCGCCGATGCCGCGCGGCGGCTCGTTGGCGATCCGCCGCAGGCTGACCTCGTCGGCCGGGTTTGCGATCAGCTTGAGGTAGGCCAGCAGGTCCTTGACCTCCTTGCGCTCGTAGAAGCGCAAGCCCCCCACGATGACATAGGGCAGCGACTGCCGCCGCATCGCCTCCTCCAGCGCCCGGCTCTGGGCGTTGGTGCGGTACAGCACCACGCAGTCCCGCAGCGTGCCGCCGTCCGACATGTGCTTCCTGATGCTGCGGCTCACCTTGTCGGCCTCGTCGCGCTCGTCCCAGCAGCGCCACAGGGTGACCTCGTCGCCCCGCTGGTTCTCGGTCCACAGCTGCTTGGCCTTGCGGCCCAGGTTGTTCCTCACCACCGCGTTGGCGCAGTCCAGGATCACCTTGGTCGAGCGGTAGTTCTGCTCCAGCCGCACCACCGTGGTGTCGGCGAAGTCGTTCTCGAAGTCCAAAATGTTCTTGATGTCCGCGCCCCGGAAGCCGTCCAGCACGTACTGGGCGTGGTTGGTGTCCTGGTACTCGTCGACCAGCACCTGCTTGAACCGCGCGCCCAGCTCCTCCAGCACCGGCGGGTGCTCGCGCAATAATCTGACCGTGTTGCCGATCAGGTCGTCGAAGTCCATCGCCTGGCAGGCCAGCAGCGCCTCCTGGTAGCGGGCGTAGACCCGCGCCACGTCCTTCTCGAAGGGGTCGTAGGCGGTGCTCCGGTACCGCTCCGGCCCGAACAGGTTGTCCTTGGCGCCGGAGATGCGCGAGATCACCGCCTTGACCGGCACCTTGCGCTCGGGGATGGCCAGCTCGGCCATGATCCGCC
>JALOPJ010000022.1 GCA_025453955.1 Candidatus Edwardsiibacteriota bacterium | reverse complement strand
CTGCCAGGGCGACAAGGAGCTGTTCAACCCCTACCACGTGATGCTGGTCTCGCCGGCCCGCCACCCGTTCGTCAACTACGCGCTGGCGAAAAAATTCGCGGCCTTCCTGCTGTCGCCCGAGGGCCAGAAAATGATCGACGGTTTCGGGGTCGAGGCCTACGGCCAGCAGCTGTTTTATGCCTCGGCGGGGACGAAGGAATGAGGCCGCTCGCGACCGGCCTGGCGCTGCTGGTCATGGCCTCGGCCGCCTGCGCCGGCGGTACGCTGGTGCTGGCATCGACCATGAGCCCCTACGACACCGGTCTGTGGACCGAGCTGCTGCCGAAGTTCGAGGAGCAGACCGGCTGCAGAGTGCTGCTCTATTCGGTGCCGACCGGCGCGGCGCTCAAGCTGCTGCAGGGGGGCGATGCCGACGTGGCGGTGGTGCACGACCGCCCGGCTGAGGACGCCGCGCTCAAGGCCGGTTTCGGCAGCGGCGCCTGGGACCTGATGTACAACGACTTCGTGCTGGTGGGGCCGCCGGCCAACCCCGCCGGGATCGACACCGGATCGGCCGACGTCACAGCCGCATTGAGGAAGATCGCGGAAGCGAGCGCGAGATTCTACTCCCGGGCCGACTTGTCGGGCACGCACCAGAAGGAGGCCGCCCTGTGGCGGGCGGCCGGGATCGACCCGGTCGACAGCGACTGGTACGCCGCGACGGGCCTGGGCACGGTCAAGGTGCTGGCCAAGGCGGACCAGGACGGCGCCTACACCATCGCCGACCGCGCCACCTGGCTGACCTACCGGAAGGACTATCCCAACCTGCGGATCGCCTGCCAGCGCGACCAGCTGATGCTCAATTACATCCGCATCATCCCGGGCACGCCGGCCAAGCACCCGCACATCAACTATGGGCTGGCGCTGGCGTTCGTACGGTTCGTGACGTCGCCCGAGGTGCAGGAGATGATCCGGGTCTCCGGCGTGGAAAAGTTCGGCGAACCGCTCTACATCCCCAACGCCAAGAACAGAGAACAATAGAGGAACCATCATGAAGCGATTCCTGATCCCGGTCCTCCTGCTGGCCGCCGCCGTGCCCGCCCTCGCCTTCGAGGTCAAGAAGGATGACAAGCAGCCCTATCCCACGGTCAAGGTCAGCGGCTGGATCAAGACGACCTACGCCAACACGGTGTACCACGAGCCCGGCAAGGTCACCGCATCCGGCGTCGAGATCAAGGACGCCGCCCTGGTGGTCGGCGGCGACGCCTGGTCCCAGTTCGGGTACCGCATCTACCTGCAGGGCAACAAGCGTAACAAGGTGGATTCGGCCGACAACTTCCACAAGTCCTACGGGGCGTACGCCCCGCGCCTGGTCGAGGCCTACGTCGACTGGCCCAGCTCACGGCGAACTTCCTGTCCAACAACTACGACGCCGGCCTGATGGGCTACGGCAAGTGGCGCGACCTGGGATACTGGCTGTCGCTGCACAACGGCGCGGCCTACAACTACAAGGACAAGAACTGGGCCAAGGACGTGATCGCCCGGGCCACCTACCTGGCGCTGCCCGGCCTGACGGTGGGCGGCAACGTCGAGTACGGGACGAACGACGGCGCGGGCCTGTCGCTCTACCGCCGCCGCGCCGGACTGGACGCCGGCTTCGAGTGGAAGAAGCTCTACGCCCGCGCCGAGTGGATGATCGGGCTGGACGACAAGTCGGTCGCCGATTCGCTCTCCCGCACCGCCACCAGGAACGTCACCGACACCATCCGCACCGGGTACCTGGACACCCTGGGCGCCTGGCACGACACCACCTACACCAGGGTCCGCTCGGTCAGCTACAAGGCCTGGACCAGGAAGACGCTGGTCGACCAGGTGCTGGCCCGCGGCGCCTACCTGACGGTGGGGTACGTGGTGATGCCCAAGCTGCGCGTCGCCGCCCGGGCCGACCTCTACCGGACCGACTATTCCTGGAAGCTGGACACGCTGCGGGCCAGCGCGACGAAGGTCGACACCCTCTGGGTGGTCAAGGAATCGCGAAACCTCAACTGGACGCTGGGCGCGGACTACTTCCTCAACCCCAACGCCAAGGTCACGTTGAACTACGATATCAGACAGGAGGACATGGCACTGGCGGTGGTCAAGAACAACGTGCTGTCGCTGCAGGCCCAGGTCAAGTTCTAAGGCCGGATGCCCCGGTTCCGACCGGAGGGCCGCAGCGATGCGGCCCTCTGCCGTTCCCTCACGGCGGAACGGCCGCGCCGGAGGAAAAATGCCGATTTTCTCATTTACCACTTGAAATGAGCGGCGATTCGTACTATTATAAGTAGTTATCGCACGGACAGATGGGTTGCCTCAACCGAATCGCCCAGCCGTCCGGACAAATCGTATTGGCCGATGGGAAAGAAGAACAGCGAATTCCTCACCATCCTCGACAAGGTGGGCAAGGTCCGCTCGCTCGACCGCCAGAAGCTGCTGGACGAGCTGGCCCGCGCCTACCAGGAGATGGAGGACCTCAACCGCTCGCTGGCCGAGGCCAACGAGCAGAAGACCAAGCTGCTCGACCAGCTGAAACTGCAGGCCAGCGACCTGGAGCAGCAGATCCGCGAGGACGGGCTGACCGGCCTCTACAACCGCCGCTACCTTGACCTCCGCATCGAGAACGAGTTCTCGCGGGCCAAGCGGTACAACCGGAACCTGGCGGTGATCATGGCCGACATCGACCGCTTCAAGCTGATCAACGACACCCATTCCCACCTGGTCGGCGACGAGGTGCTCAAGGTGATGGCCCACCTCTTCCGGCACAACCTGCGGACCGTCGACTTCGTGGCGCGCTACGGCGGCGAGGAGTTCGTGCTGCTGCTGCCGGAAACGCCCTCCAATGGCGCCATCCTGGTCTGCGAGCGGATCCGCAGGGAGATCGAGGACTACAAGTGGGGAGCGCTGCGGCCCGGGCTGGCGGTGACGATGAGCTTCGGCCTGACCTGCGACATCAACGTCGCCGACCATGCCGCGATGCTGGCCCAGGCCGATGCCAAGCTCTACGAGGCCAAGCGCGGCGGCCGCAACCAGGTGCGGTTCTGACCCGGTTCGCCAGCGGGAGGGTGCGATGTCCTGTCTGACCTGGCCGTTCGTGGCGCTGTGGAAGCTGCTGGCCGGCATCATCCGGCTGACCGGCCGCCTGCTGGCGGTGGTGGTCGGGTTCGTGCTGATGGTCGCCGGCACCGCGCTGTGCTTCACCATCGTCGGCCTGGTCGCCGGGATCCCCCTGGCCATCGCCGGCGCCCTGCTGATGGTGCGGGGCCTGTTCTGAGCGCCGCAGCCTGGCCGGCGGCCTTTCGCCGGCGGGCCGAGGTCCTGCACCGCCGCGGCGGCGTCTGCTCGGTCCTGGCCCGCTACCAGCGGGCGGCCGCTGATTTTGAGGCCGCCGCCGCCATCGCCCGCGACTGCGGTGACATGGGCTTGGCGCTGCGCTGCGACGGCGAGCGGGTGACCATCGATTATCTCACCGGCGAACTCGACCACGGCCTGGCGCGGGCCCGGACGATCCTGGAGCACCCGGCGGCGGCCGGTCTTCCCGAGGTGCTGGCCAAGGTCCACAGCGACATCGGCAACATCCATGTCAGGCGCTGCCGGTTCCGCGAGGCGGCACAAGCGTTCCGCGCCAGCATCGACCTGGCCGACCGCCCGGCGCTGTCGCAGCACCGCGCCGTCGCCCTCTACAACATGGCGAACGCCGGCATCATCGAAGGGCATTTCGGCGAGGCGCTCGAGATCTACGGCCGGGCGCTGCTGATCTTCGAGTCGCTGGGTGACGTCCCCAAGGCGGCCCAGGTCCACAAGTCGATCAGCCAGACCCACCTTCGGCTGGGGAATACCACGGCGGCCCGCGCCGCGATCGAACGGTCGCTGGCGATGCAGCGGCGGGTCTGCAACCATCGGGCGATCGCGGCCTGCACGCTGGACCTCGCCAACATCCTGGAGAGCGAGGGGCGGCTGGCCGAGGCGGTGGACCAGGTACGGGCGGCTGCCGGCTGGGCGGCGCAGCACGGTATCACCGATCCCTACCTGTGGGCGGTGATCCATGGCACGGACGCGTTCATGGCGGTGGAACAGGGCGACCACGGACGCGCCGAGCAAAGCCTCCGGCGGTTGATAGCGCTGGCCGACGCCAACGCCTTCACGAACCACCTGATACGGGGACGCTGCCTGCTGGGCCTCGTCCGGGTGCAGCGGGGGCAGCGCGCTGAGGGGCTGGCGCTGATCGAGCAGGGCCTCGATCAGGCGACGGCCGGCGGACTGCTGCTGGAACAGCTTGACGGATGGGAACGCAAGGCCGAAGCGTACCGCCTGCTGGGAGACGTTCCCGGACAGCTGGCCAGCCTGCGGGGCTGCGTCGAGTTGTCGGAGAGGATGGGCGCCGCAGCGGATAAATACCTCGCGGCGATCGCCGACCTGACGGCCAGCGGCGCCTGACGGCACCGAGCCCGGTCGCCAGCGGCCGGAGGACCGGATCATGCGACGAGGATCTGAACGATGGACGATTGGGCCAGGGAGTTCCCCGGCGCGGTCACGGTCTGCGACCTGCAGGGCGTCGTGCTGTACATGAACGAGCGGGCCGGCCGCACCTTCCAACGCTGGGGCGGGCTGGCGCTGGTCGGCCAGAGCCTGCTGGACTGCCACCCCGAGCCGGCGCGGGCCAAGCTGCTGGAGCTGCTGCGGACCGGCGGCACCAACGCCTACACCATCGAGAAGGGCGGCGTGAGGAAGCTGATCTACCAGGCGCCGTGGTACCGCAACGGCGCGTGCATGGGCCTGGTGGAACTGTCGCTGGAGATTCCGCCCAATCCGCCGCATTTCATCAGGTCATGACGCTGATCCGCGACATCGCCTGCGCCGCATTGCTGGCGCTGGCCATCGGAGCGGCCGGCGCCGTTTCCGCCATGCCCCGGCGTCCCGTTGCCCCGCTCCGGGTCACCGCCAATCACGGACCGGCCAAGGTCTACCTCGACAGCCTCGACCTGGGATTGACCCCGCTGGAGATCCCTCAGGCCGACACCATGACCCACCGGCTGCGGATCGAGGCGCCGGGATTCAGGGCATGGACCGAGCCCGTCAAGTTCGACCCGCGCGCCGCGCGGACCATCGATGCCGCGTTGCAGCGCCGGGAGGGCATCCTGGTCATCGCCACCGACCCGGCCGGCGCGGCGCTCACGATCAACGGCATCGCGGCCGGCCGGGCGCCGCTGACGCTGGAGCGGCAGCCGGTCGGCACCTACGAGCTGGCGGCCGAGCTCCCGGGGCACCATCCGGTGACCGCATCGATCGTGGTCGATGGCGAACGGATCTGCCACTGGACCCCGGTGCTGGGCCGCAAGCTGGGGCGGATCGCCTTTGGCGGCTGGCCCCCGCAGGCCGAGATCAGCTGGCGGCGCCGGGTGATCGGCACGGTGCCGATGGTCTGGGACAGCCTGAAACACGGGCGGTACGCCTTCGAGTTCAGCCGGCCTGGGTTCGAGCCGGCCATGGTGCAGGCCACCGTCACCAGCGACTCACTGCTGACGGTTGCGGCCGACCTGCGGCCGACCAGCGCCTGGAAGGCACTGGGACGGTCGCTGCTGATCCCCGGCAGCGGCCAGCACTACCGGGGTTCCCCCAGGAAAGGCCTGCTGTTCAAAGGGCTGTGGTTCGTGACGGCCGCCACCATCGCCGCCGTGTTCAACGACCGGGAGACACGGTACGCCCGGTACCGCGAGAGCGTCGACCGGTACCGCAGCGCCAGCGACTCGTTCGACCAGCGCTACCAGGACGTGCTGCACGCCTACGACGTGGCGCGCAACGCGAACCGCAGGACCAACAACGTGCTGGCCGTGGCGGCGACGATCTACACGGTCAACCTGGCGGACGCGGTGCTGTTCGCCCCGAACCGAGACCAGTTCCAACCCAGACGGGGACCGCAGCATGGGCGGTGAGCGGGCGGACGGTAGCCGCCGGCTGATCGCCTTGATGCTGCTTGCAGCGCTGCTGGCGGCCGGGTGCGCCGATCCGGCGTCGCCGCAACGGGACAATTATCTCGATCCCGACGGGAACTACTATCAGAACCCCGGCATCGAATTCCTGGCGGGTCCGCCCGAGGGCGCCACGATCGCCCAGGATGAGGTATGCTACCGGTGGCGCGGCACCGGGTACGCCAGCCAGTTCACGCACCGGCTGGATGCCCGCAGCTGGAGCGAATGGTCGGATGCCGATTCGGCGCGCTTCGGATACCTCGACGACGGCGGCCACCAGTTCCTGATCTACGCCCGGACCGACCTCGGCGTCGGGGGCGGCCCGTGGCGCCGGGGGTTCGAGGTCAACGCGGCGCCGTCGCCGGGGCTGATCACGGTCCCTTGGCGGATCTGGGCCGACAGCGGGAGCTTCTTTTCGATCACCGTGATCAAGAAGGGGGCCGGCCCGATCAGGGCCGCCCGCATCGCGATCTCCTATCCAGCGGCATTCGTGCTCCGCCAGGATGTCTACATCGGGTCCTGCTGGTATCCGCCCCTGGGCACCGTGCACTCGGCCGACAGTTCGCGTCCCGGCGTGATCGACATCACCTATTGGCTGACGCCGGCCGGGGCGGTCACCGCCGGCGATGCGGTCATCCACGCCAGGTTCCGGGCCGTGCGGGCGGTCGCGGTTGATTCGCTCGGCATCGGCCCGGCGTCGTGCCTGATCACCGCCAGCGGCGACACGGTCGCGCTGTCGGCCCGGCGCGGCGGCATCATCTCGATCTCGCAGTGATCGCGGCCGCCAGCGTCATCGCGCTCTCGACCGCCGCCGTCCTGGCGGCCTGGCTGCGCGACCGCCGCGGATTGCCGACGCGGGCGGGGTGGTTCTGCCTGGCGGCCCGGCTGTCGGCACTGGCGGTGGTCGCCGCGGCGCTGCTGGGAGTCGACCTGCTCGCGCCGCTGCGGCCGCCATCCCGGCCGTTCGTGGTCATCGCCGCGGATACATCGCACAGTATGGCGCTGACCGACGGCCGCGGCCGGCCGCGGCGTTCCCGGATGGACGGCGTTGCCTCGGCCATCGCCGCCGGTGGCGGCATCAGCAGCGAACGGCTGGAGTTCGGCGCGGGGTCCAGCGACCTGGGCCGGGCGATCGCCGATGCCGCCGGGCGGGGCCCGGACGCCGTGGTGTTGCTGTCGGACGGCAACCACAACGCGGGTCCCAGCCCGATCGACGCCGCGGCGGCGACCGGCGTGCCGGTCCATGTCGTCGGCTTCGGCCCCGCGGACGCCGGATCGCTCCCCGTGATCGGCACCGTCGTCCATCCCGACCAGGTCGAGGTCGGCGAACGGTTCATCGTGCGGGCGACCGCCCGCGGTGGCATCGGCCGGTTGCGGTGGACGCTGTCCGAGGACGGTCGGGAGGTCGCCAGGTCCGAGACCGCCGACGGGGTCCGGGCAGCGGCCCTGGCGGCGAGCGCCGCCGCCCCGGGGCCGCGTCGATACCGGCTCCGGCTGGAGGATGGGGCCGGCCGCGGCGATGCCGTCGGCCTGACCGTGCTGGCCGGCCACTCCCGCATCGACGTCGCCTGGGTCGAGTTGTCGCCGGGCTGGAACCTGCGGTTCGCCTCCCAGGCGTTGGCGAGCGATCCGGCGGTGCGGTGCCGCGTCTTCGCCCAGCGGGACGGGCGGTTGCTGCGGGCGGATGGCGCGGCCCCCGTCACGGCCGATTCGCTGGCGCCGTGCGACGTGCTGGTGCTGTCCGGCGGCGACGGGGCGGCCCTGCCGGCGGGGCTGGAGCGGATCGCCGTCCGGTCGGTGCTGGCGAACGGCGGCGGCGTGCTGCTGATCGGCGACAGCCCGTCGGCCATCGCACCGCTGCGCCGCATCCCCGGGAGAGCGGCGCCGGCGGGCCCGGTGCAGTTCGAGGCGGGTTGGAGGCAGCTCGGGCTCGTCCCCGCGGCGGACAGCGCGCTGGAAGCGGTGGTCAGGCGGGGGCCGCCCCTGGCGCTCAGCGCCGTCTGCCAGCCGTCCGACAGCGCGGTCACGGTGCTGGCCACGGTGCTGACGGGCGGCACGGGCCGGCTGCCGCTGCTGGCGGTGCGGCACAGCGGCGGCGGGCGAGTGATGCAGTTCGCGTCGGACGACCTGTGGCAATGGCGGCTTGGCCTGGCGGGAGTCCTGGCGGATACGCGGTTCTTCGACCAGCTGGTCGCCGGCATGGTCCGTTGGTTGGGGGGGCGGGAGCAGGAATGGCTGAACGCGGGCACCGACCGCAGCGTCTACACGACCGGCGACCGGCCGGGATTGCGCGGTCGCTGGCGGGGATGGGACGAGTCCCAGGCGGCCGGGGCGCGCTGGCGCGCGGTGGTCAGCGGCCCGTCGGGATATCGCCGCGCCGTGGCCCTCAACGACTGGGGCCAGGGCGACTACGGCGCCGATCTCGAGCCGCTGGCCCCCGGCTCGTATTCATACCGTACGGCGCTGGCGGTGGGGGGGCGCACCTTGCACCGGGGAGCGGGCCGTTTCTTCGTCGAGCCGGCCCGCGACGAGTCCTCGGGCATCACCCAGAATCGTGAATTGCTGCGCGAGGTCGCCGCGGTCTCGGGCGGGATCTACTGCGACGCCGATTCGCTGCCGCATGACGGGCGGTTTCCGGGAACCGTGCGGGTCCGCAGCGACCGGCCGCGGACACCCGAGCGGCTGCTGGCGGTCGTGCTGGCCGCCGCGGCCCTGCTGATCGCCGAATGGGCGGTGCGCCGCCGCCACGGATTGCGCTGAAGCGAGCAATGATCCCTTTGAAGGACGACATCCCAGCCCGGCGGTTTCCCGCGATCAACGCGGCACTGATCGCGGTCAACTGCGCGGCGTTCCTGCTGGAAGCTGGCCAAGGGGCGGGACTGCAGCAGTTCATCGTGCGGCACGGGGTCGTGCCGGCGCGGCTACTGGCGGACGGGGCCGCCGGCTGGCCCACCATCCTGACCTCGATGTTCCTCCACGGCGGTTGGGCGCACCTGCTGGGGAACATGCTGTACCTGTTCATTTTCGGGGACAACGTCGAGGACGCGATGGGGCACCTGCGCTACCTGCTGTTCTATCTGGTGTGCGGCGGCGCCGCCGCCTGGGCCCACGTGCTGTCGGGCCCGGCATCGACCGTCCCGACGGTGGGAGCGTCCGGGGCCATCGCCGGCGTGCTGGGCGCCTACCTGGTGCAGTTCCCGCGGGCCGGTGTGCTGACCCTGATCCCGCTGGGGTTTTTCTTCCGGGTGGTGCGGATCCCGGCGCTGGTGGTACTGGGGTTCTGGATCGTGCTGCAGCTGGTCCTCGGCGTGGCCAGCCTGCCGACGGCCCACGGGGCCCAGGGCGGCACGGCGTGGTTCGCCCACATCGGCGGATTCTTCGCCGGCCTGGTGCTGGTCAAGATCGCGGTCCGGCGGCCGCGGACGGCAGCCCGTCCCGCCCCATGATCGTGCCATTCCATCAACCAACCGATACACACGAAAGGTCCATGCCATGAAACTCACGATGGCGCTCGGCGTCCTGCTTCTGGCCGCGATCACGGCCATGGCCGTCCCGGCCAGCCCCACGCCGGTGACCGTCCGCCAGCCGGACGGCAGCGCGGTGACGCTCAGGGGATTCGGCGATGAACGGTACAATTACTCCGAGACCGCGGACGGCTACACCGTGGTCCGCAACGGCGGCTGGTGGGAGTATGCCGTGCTCGACGGGGCGGGCGCCCTGATCGCCTCCGGCGTTCCGGCCGGCGACGACGGGGCCGGCATCGCGCGGCTGGTGGGGCGGCAGGTCTCCCGCCATCTGCGTGAGGCCGCGGCGGTGGCGGATGCCAAGCGGCGGGCCCATGGTGAAGTACCCGGACATGGACACCACGCAGAGCTCGCTCTCGTTCCAGCAGATGATCAACCAGGACGGCTGGCACTCCGGCAGCATGAACCAGTACTACCTGGAGACCAGCTACGGCCAGCTGTCGCTCACCGCCGATTACCGGCCGTGGATCACCTCCACCCAGCCGGCGGCGTACTACGCCTACAGCACCGGGCAGCACTCCACCCGCACCAAGCAGCTGGTGCGCGAGGCGGTGGATTCCGCCGAGGCCCACGGCGTCAACTTCGCGCTCTACGACAATGACGGCGACAACGTCGTCGACGGATTGTTCGCCGTCCACGTCGGCCAGGGGGCCGAGGAAGGCGGCAACACCGACTACATCTGGTCCCACTCCAGCAGCCTGTCCTATGCCGGGCTTTCGGTCGTCTACGACGGCAAGACGATCAACCCCTACATCATCATGCCGGAGACCTACGGAGGCAACCACGTGGAGATCGGGGTGTTCTGCCATGAGTACGGCCATGGGCTGGGGCTGCCGGATCTCTACGACACCGACAACTCGTCGGAGGGCGTCGGCAACTACTGCCTGATGGGCGCCGGTTCGTGGGGCGGCAACGGCAGTACCCCGCAGCTGCCGGTGCACATGTCGCCCTGGTGCAAGAAGCAGAAGGGCTGGCTGACCTTCGACACCATCAAGGTCAACACCATCGGCCGGACGCTGCCGCCGGTGGAGACGTCGTCCATGGCGCTGAAGGTCTGGAAGAACGGCGCGCCGGGCAACCAGTATTTCTTCGTGGAGAACCGGCGCAAGCTCGGGTTCGACATCTACCTGCCCAACACCGGGCTGCTGATCTGGCACATCGACGAGTCGGTGGGCAACAACAACAACGAGCTCCACAAGAAGGTCGACGTCGAGTGCGCGATCGGCCTGCTGTATGGCGGCGGTACCAAGGACTACCTTGACACCACCGGGCTGGGCCGGGTCAACGGCGGCGACTACTGGGGCCCGGCCACCGGCAAGCGGGCCTTCGATCCCTTCTCCAACCCCAGCTCCAAGGACTACAGCAACGCCCTGACCATGTGCGCGGTGTACAACATCGCCAACCACACCGCCGATTCGATGCTGTTCGACGTCTTCGTCGGAGGCAGCAACCTCACCCTGGGCGCGTCCCGGATCAACGATGCGGCCGGGGACGGCGACGGGGTCGCCGAAGAGGGCGAGACGGTGGGCCTGGCGGTGACCCTGGCCAACACCGCCGGCTGGACCAACGCCACCGGCGTCACGGCCACGCTGTCCACCACGGACAGCAGCGTCACCGTGGTCGACGGTGCCGCGACCTTCGCCAATATCAATGCCGGCGCCAGCGCCACCTGCAGCGCCGATTCGTTCGCCTTCTACGTCACCCCGGGCTGCTTCCCCCACAAGGTGTCCTTCGTCCTGACCAAGAGCTGCACCCAGGGCAGCTACGACCGCAGCGATACCATCGAGGTCGCAGTCGGCTCGCCGCGGGTACTGCTGGTGGACGACGACAACGGCTCCGCCTTCGAGGTCTACTACCAGGCCTCGCTGGACTCGAACGACGTCCTCTACCGCAACTGGACGGTCGCCGGTCAGGGATCGCCGCCGGCGGACACGCTGGCATCCTACCCGATCGTGGTCTGGTACACCGGCAACGACAGCTTGACCACGCTCACCAGCGGCGACACCACGGCCCTGAGATCGTATCTGGCCGGCGGCGGCAAGCTGTTCCTCTCCAGCAAACAGCTGGGGCAGCAGCTGGGCGCCACCGGGTTCTACCAGGACGTGCTGAAGCTGGAGTACGTCGCCAACAACGCCGCCCAGGTCGGCGTCCGCGGCGTGCCCGACGATCCCATCGGCGGCGGGTTGGCGGACACGATGCTGCTGAGCGGGGCGGCCGGGGCAGGCAACTACGTCTCGTCCGACCGGATCCTGCCCCGCAGCGGCGCCGATTCCTGCTTCGCCTATCGCTATAACAACGGCATCGCCGCCACCAAGTACGCCGGCGGCTACAAGCTGGTCTATTTCGGCTTCCCGTTCGAATCGATCGCCGGCACGATCGGCCGCCATCGCAGCAAGACGGAGATCATGCGCCGCATCATGGACTGGTTCGGCGGCGTCACCCCCACCGGCGTGGCCGGCGGCCAGCGGTCCGAGCGCCCCCCCGTACCGGCGCTGACCCTGTCGCAGAGCGCACCCAACCCGTTCCGCGCCGCCACCGCCGTCCGCTACCAGCTGGATCGGCCGACCCGGGTACGGCTGGCGCTGTTCAACGTGCTGGGGCAGCAGGTGCGGGTCCTGGCCGATGGACTGCAGGACGCAGGATCCCATGCCGCGGCCTGGGACGGCACCGATCGGTTCGGCCGGCCGCTGCCCAACGGCGTCTACTTCTTCCGGCTGGAGGCCGACGGTCAGCGAACGGCGGTGCGCAAGGCGACGCTGATCCGCTGAGTGCCCGGCCGGCACCGGGACCATCCCCCCGACGGGAACCCGTGACGAAACGATCGACGTCTTGACATGACAGCATCAGCTGCGATCGCGCTGGCGATATTCCTGGCCACCTACGTGGCCATCGGGATGGAGAGGATCAACCGCACCATCGTCGCGTTCAGCGGCGCGGTCGTGCTGATGCTGTCCGGCGTGGTCACGCTGCCGGAGGCGGTCGGCTTCATCAGCTGGGAGACCATCGGCCTGCTGTTCGGCATGTTCTGCATCATCGCGGCGCTGACCGAGGCCGGTTTCTTCACCTACCTGGCGCTGGTGCTGGCGCGGCGGCTGGACTACAACCCGGTGCGGATGCTGGTGGCGTTCCCCGTCGTGACCGGCGTGCTGGCCTGCTTCATGGACTCGATCACGGTGATGCTGTTCTTCGCCACCCTCACCTATGAGCTGGCCCGGCTGCTGAGGGTCGACCCGGTGCCGATGGTGGTGGCCGAGGTCTGCCTGGCCAACACCGGCGGCGCCGCCACGCTGGTGGGCGACCCGCCCAACGTGATCCTGGGCACCATGCTGGGATTCAGCTTCAACGATTTCGTGGCCCACACCGGCCCGATCGCCCTGGCCGCCGGGGCGGCCTCGGTGGCGTACTTCTACCTCCAGTTCCGGCGGATGATGCGGTCGAAGGAACGCCTCGACCGGGACGAGCTGGAACGCCTCGAGCCGTCGCACGCCATCAAGGACCCGGTGCTGATGCGGATGGGGCTGATCGCCTTCGGCGCGGCCATCCTGCTGCTGATCGTCCATCCTTTCCTGGAGCACGCCGGGATCCCGCTGACCGTGCCGCTGGCCGCGCTGCTGCCGGCCTTCGCCCTGCTGGTGCTGGGCGGGAACCGCACCAGCACGATCCTGCACAAGGTGGAGTACGAGGTGCTGCTGTTCTTCATGGGGCTGTTCGTGGTGGTGGGGGGGCTGGAGAAGACCGGCGTCATCGGGGCCATGGCCCGGGGACTGGCGGCGCAGTTCGCCGGCAGCCCGGCCGGGCTGCTGTCGACGCTGCTGTGGGGATCGGCGGTGTCGTCGGCCGTGGTCGACAACGTTCCCTTCGCCCTGACCATGGCCTACGTCATCAAGGACATCGCGGCGGCCTCGGGAGCGGTGGCGCTGTCGGCGATGGTGTGGGCGGTGGCGCTGGGAACCGACATCGGCGGCAATGCGACGCCGATCGGCGCCTCGGCCAACGTGGTCGCCTACCATGCGATGGAGAAGCACGGCGTCAGGATCGGCTGGGGACGATGGATGCGGATGGCGATCCCCAGCACCGTGCTGGCGCTGGCGATCGCCAACGGGCTGATGCTGGTGAAGTACCTGGTCCATTTCTACTGACCGGAGGGACGATGGCACAGCGGATCCTGGTCTGTTTCGACGAGGCCCGGAGCGGCCCCCGGGTGCTGGCGGCCGCCAAGCGGCTGTCCCGGCAGCTGAAACTGCCGCTGGTCGTGGTCCATGTCCGCACCCCGGACGGCGGGATCTCGGGGTACTACGACGGACTGTTCCGCGACGACCTGCGGCGCATCGAGGAGCTGTTCGGCGGCCAGTCCCAGCAGGACCTGTTGTTCGTGCGCGAGTACTTCGGCGGCGAGCGCCAGCTGCCCAGGATCATGGCGATGAACGGCGATCCGGCGCAGGTCATCCTGCGGGAACTGGCCTCGGGGGACTACGCCCTGGTGGTGATCGGGACCAAGGACGGGCGGGAGACCGGCGCCGTGGGCCGCGCGGTGATCGCCGGGTCCCCCGCCGACGTCTACGTGGTGAAACGATGACCGCGACGGGCCGCAGCGCGCCGGCGATGCCGCCGGCCCCGCCAGGCGGCGGAGGGATCGGCTGATGGCGGGGACCCTGATCGCCCTGGCCGAGCTGGAGCGGCTGACCGGCGAATCCGGCCGGTTCTTCGCCAAGCTGGACGAGACCTGGGGCCGCCAGGCGGCCCACCGCCGGACGCTGCGGGCGGTCGAGGAGTATTGCCGCGACCGCCGCATCCCGCTGTCCGCCGTCGCCGCCTTCGCCGGCCCCGGTGCGGCCGGGTGCTGCTACGTCGAGCTGCCCCCGGGCACCCGCGATTTCCACGGCCAGGCGGTGCAGCTGCTGCTCGATTGCTGCAGCCAGGAGATCGTCGTGGGCGGCGGCGAAGCGGCCTGGAACAAGTGGCGCGAGTTCGCCGCGAACATCTACTACGGCATCGTCGACGAGCTGTACCTCAATTTCGTGACCGGCCGGCCGGAGCTGGCGCTGATCTTCGAACTGGCCTACCGGCAGCTGATGTTCGAGATGGCGCTGGCCTGGTGGGAGGGCCAGGGACCGCCGACCACCGGCCAGCGCGAGGCCATCGACCGCCGCCTCGGCCTGGAGCTGAGCGGCATCGCCCGGCAGGCCCGGCAGCGGGTCCTGCAGGATGTGCCCTACGACCGGGGCCTGCTGGAGGCGGTGCTGGACAAGAGCTGGGGGCTGGACTTCGACCCCGACGACTGCCGCGCCGCACAGCTGGTGACGCTGCTGCGCGAGCAGCGGCTGTCACCCTGGCTGTTCTCGGAGCTGTTCCACCTGCTCTATTCGGAGCAGGTCAAGGGCCAGGAAGAGGTGGTGTACGACACCCTGCGCACCGCCGCGGTCTCCAAGCCGGAGGAGATCACGGCGCTGCTGGCCGGCAAGCTGCCCAAGGCCTCCGATCTGGCGCTGCGGGAGATCCAGAAGATCCTGGTGCGGCGGGCCCAGGAGCTGGAAGGCAAGCTGACCGCGGAGCTGGCCGACCTCCAGAAGTTCTCGCAGCGGGTCAAGAAGCAGACGTCGGACCTGATCGCCCAGAACAACGGCGAGGTCACCAAGGCGATCGAGAGCCGGCTGTTCTCGGACAACCTGGCAAACATCACCACCACGATCGGCGACAGCCTGATCCAGTTCCAGCGCGGTCTGTTCTCCCAGCTCTGGTACCTGCAGGACCTGGAGCGCAAGGAACGGGTCTTCCGGGGCCACGTCGAGAAATGCCAGGCACTGCAGAAACTATCGGTCAAGGAGCTGCTGGCGCTGCTGACGGGGCAATCCGGCGAGCCCAGCCTCAGCGTCAACGAGCACCTGACCCAGTTCCGGATCCTCGACCAGGCCCTCGGCCGCGACTGGGACAAATGGGCCGGGGCCAACGCCAACGCGCTGCTCGACCTGCTGCGCCGCGGCCTGGAGCAGCACCAGGCGCAGGTCGCCGGCCTGGAGCGGGAGATCTCCCGGCGCAACCCCGCCGATCCCAAGCTGGGGCAGTTGCGGGCCGATCAGCGCGAGGCGGCGCGCGACCTGGAGGCGCTGAACGGGCTGGTGGAGCAGCGCGGCGACGCCCGGGCCTACCATGTCGAGAAGATCATCGCCGGCTACCGCGGTTTCCTGCGGGACTCGGCCGCGGCGCTGATGACCTACCGGCGCCTGGCGTCGCTGGTCCGGCTGTGGCCTCCGTTGCTGCTGCGGGAACCGCCGCTGCTGCGCCAGGTTGAGCTGTTCGACGAGGTCCGCTACGTGGGCGACAAGCTCAAGCGCAACGGCCGTTGCTTCCTGCTGGCGGCCCAGGGACCGGCGGCCCCGCCGCCGCCGGCCCCGGCCGAGAAGGAGGCGGAGATCAGGGCCAGGATCGTCCGCCGCCACGCCAAGCCGGTGGCCGTGCTGGCGTACGATATCCGGGGCTCCAGCTTCATGAGCATCAAGCTGCACAACGCCGAGAAGGAGCGGGAGATCAAGAACAAGCTGGGGTACCTGATATCCCAGGCGATCCGGGCCCGCGGCGGCTTCCCGGTCAAGGACACCGGCGACGGCGGCCTGGCCTGGTTCGGCGAGAACAGCGCGGACCTGCTGGAGAAAAGCTACAAGGAGGTGAGCACGGGCCGCGGCATCAAGCTGCGGCATTCGCTGTCGTCGGGCGCCGACCTGGTGATGCTGCCCTCCCACGACGCCGGCCGGCTGGCGCTGGCCTGCGCCGTCGAGCTGCTGCAACTGGCCGAGAAGTTCATCCAGGAGAACTTCACCAATTACCGCGATTGGTTCCGGGAGGCGCAGGAGCGGGAGATCCTCCACGACGGGATGTCCTACGCGGTGCTGCCCCCGGAGTTCAAGGCCCTGTTCCGGATCGGCGTGGGCGTGTCCTCGGGCGAGGTCGGGCGCGACGTGTCGCTGGCGCTCAACGCCCTGGGCGACATCGACCTCACCGGCATGCTGGTCAACAGCGCCTGCCTGTACTCGACCTGCCGCGACCCCATGCATTCCCGGATCCTGGCCGACCACGCCACCTGCTTCAACCTGCTGCTGTCGGCGGAGCGGTTCGAGTCCGAGTACCACCACCAGCTGTTCGGCGTCCGCGCCGCCGGCGTCGAGGAATGGGACAAGAAGCTGGCCGACGCCATGGGCCTGTCGCGGACGGTGCTGGCCGACGGCACCTACCTGTTCCCGGGCCTGGGGCTGCAGCTGAGCCGGGCCGGTTGCCAGGACACCGCCGCCGGCGTGGCCTGCAAGCAGGACAGCCTGCGGCTCGAGGCCCTGGAGCGGCCGCTGGCGGTGGAGGACGACGGGTCGCTGCGGGACGCCGGCGGCGGCGAATTGCGGCTGCTGTACGAGGTGCGGCCGCTGGCGGAGGCCAAGGAGTAGCCATGGCCACCATCCTGGTGGCGGACGAGGACCGCCTGTTCGCGCTGACCATCGTCCACATCCTCTCCCGGCACGGCCATCAGGTGCTGGCCGCGGCCAAGGGCCCGCAGCTGCTGTCGCTGCTGCGGAGCGAGCGCCCCGACCTGATCATGGTCGACGTGGTGCTGGCCGGCAAGGGCAACCTCCAGCTGCTGAAGAAGATCCGGGAGCTGCAGCCGGACGCGCCGCTGATCCTGTTCGTGGCCCGCACCATCGTCAAGGAGGTGCGGGAACAGCTGCGCCACGGCGTCTACGACTACATCGACAAGCCGTTCGGGCACGGCGAGCTGCTGATGGCGGTGGAGCGCGGCCTGGAGCGGCGGCGGCTGGCGCTGGAGAACAAGCGCCTGCTGACCGACATCCACCAGCGGGTGCACGAGCTGTCGGCCTTCAACGCCATCGCCAAGACCCTCAACTCCACCCTGCGGTTCCGCGCGGTGATGGACGCGGTGATGGACAAGGTCAAGGAGCTGATCAAGGCCGAGGCCTGGTCGATCCTGATGCTGGACGAGAAGCGCGACGAGCTGGTGTTCGAGGTGGCGGCCGGCGAGCAGGGCGAGCAGGTGCGGAAGATGCGGATCCCGGTGGGGCAGGGCGTGGCCGGCTGGGTGGCGCAGACCCGGCAGCCCGCCATCGTCTCCGACGCCGCCAGCGACCACCGCTTCTTCCGGGGGGTGGACGAGCAGACCGGGTTCCGCACCACCTCGATCATGGCGGCGCCGCTGGTGTCGCGGGGCCGGCTGATCGGCGTGGTGGAGATCATCAACAAGGTGGGGGACGCGCCGTTCGACGACAAGGACCTGGCGCTGCTGCAGACCTTCACCGACCACGCCGCCATCGCCATCGAGAACGCCCGGCTCTACGAGCGGGCCCGCAAGCTGTCGGTGACCGACGACCTCACCGGCCTGTACAACTCGCGCTACTGCGACCAGTTCCTGCGGCAGGCCCTGGAACAGGGCGCCGCCGACGGCCGCCCGGTCTCGCTGCTGTTCATCGACCTCGACCACATGAAGGACGTCGACGACCGCTACGGCCACCTGATGGGCGGCGAGACGCTGAAGGAGGTGGCGGAGCGGATCGCCGGGCTGGTGCGGCCGCCCGACATGGCGTCGCGCTACGGCGGGGACGAGTACGTGATCGTGCTGCCGGGCAAGGACGACGCGCCGGCGCTGGAGCTGGCCGAGCGGATCCGGGCGGCGATCGCCGCCCGGCCGTTCCTGGCGGGCCACGGCCTGTCCTGCCAGCTGACGGCCAGCATCGGCATCGCCAGCTTCCCCCGCCACGGCCGCACGCCGGACGAGCTGCTGTCGCGGGCCGACAAGGCGATGTACCTGGTCAAGGAGAGCGGCAAGAACAGGGCCCAGGTGGCCGAATAGGAGCGCCCAGCATGCCCTACTGCCCGCACTGCCTGACCGACTACCGACCCGGCGTCGCCGCCTGCGCCGATTGCGGCGCGGCGCTGGTCGAGCAGCTGGCCGACGATCCCGCCGGCGAGGCGCTCGAGGCGATCTGCCAGGCGGAAGGCGGGCGCGAGGCGGCCGAGATCCGCGCGCTGCTCGAGCGGAGCGGCATCAGGACGCTGCTGGACCGTGACCTGGTCAAGGTGTCGCGCGGCGACGCCGAACGGGCCCTGGACCTGATCAAGGGCTTCTTCGCTGCCGGCGACGACGCCGACCTGGTCCCCGTCTACGAGGCCCCGGACCGGTTCCTGGCGACCACCATCGAGTCGTTGCTGCAGCACGAGGGCATCAGCGCCACGGTGCAATCGCGCCAGATGCCGATGTACGACGGCCTGGCGATGATGCAGCACCCGGTGTGGGGCAGGGTGCTGGTGCTGGCCCCGGACGCCGGCCGGGCCCGGGCCATCGTCCGAACGTTCCTGGACGCCACCGCCGCGCTGGACCAGCCGGACCAGCCTCCGCCGGCCTGTCCGTCCTGCGGCACCGACCTGCGCCCGGGGGCCAGGTATTGCGACCGCTGCGGCGCCCAGCTGGCCGGGCAATGAAAAACCGTCCCGCACGGATGCGGGACGGTCCTGACCGGGACGGGGTGGTGCTGAGGGGGGGACTTGAACCCCCATGGCCTTGCGGCCACTAAGTCCTGAGCCTAGCGCGTCTGCCAATTCCGCCACCTCAGCGACAAGAACCGTAATTATAAACTAAAACGCGCCGGTCTGTCAAGCCCAATCATGACCGCGAGACCGATACGATGCCGGACTCGATCCAGAACAGAAAAGCGCGCCACGACTACGAGGTGCTGGACACCGTCGAGGCCGGGCTGGTGCTGCGGGGCACCGAGGTCAAGTCGGTGCGGCTGGGCCAGGCCAATTTCCGCGACAGCTACGCCGACCTGAAGGGCGGCGAGCTGTTCCTGATGAACCTGCACATCGCGCCCTACGACCACGGCAACCGCTTCAACGCCGAGTCCACCCGCCCGCGCAAGCTGCTGCTGCACAAGTCCGAGATCCGCAAGCTGGCCCAGCGCCGGGCGGAACAGGGGCTGACGCTGGTGCCGATGTCGATCTACCTCACGCGCGGGCTGGTCAAGGTGCAGCTGGCGCTGGCCCGCGGCCGCAAGCAGCACGACAAGCGCGACGCCATCAAGCGGCGCGACATCGAGCGCGAGCTGCGGCGCGGCCGCGCCCGCTGACCGCGTGCCGCCCGGAAGGGCCCCTCCGATCGGAGGGGCCCTTCCGCATTACCACCAGACCGGGAAGTACCGGCAACCGCGGCACAGCGGCACCTCGCCGCGGCGACCTTCCTGGTGCCGTCCCCTGATGGCCTGCAGGGCCGGCCCTTGCCAGATGTCGGCCAGCGTCTGCCGCGCAGCGTCCCCGACCGGCTGGGCGGCCTCGAAGTCCAGGCAACACAGCGGAACGGTGCCGTCCCAGTAGATGTTGATCTGGTTCCAGAGGTAGCGGCAGGGTGGGACGGCATCACTGTCCCGCAGGTGGGGGCTGTAGGCCGGCGCCGGAATGTCGACTTGGCCGGCCCAGTCCTGGGCCTGGCGGAAGATCAATCGCTCCGCCCGGCCGCGCCAGCGCCGTTCGAGCAGGCGGGCGTCGCGCCGGTTCTCCTCGAACAGCGTCATCTGGATGTGGACCGCCGGCCGCGGCCGCAGTCCCAGCAGGTAGTCGAGGTTGGCCGTCACGATGTCGAAGTCGAGTCCGGGACGGAGCCGTCCGTAGGTGGCGGCCGAGGCGCCGTCCAGGCTGACATGTACCAGGTCGAGCCCGGCCGCGGCCAGCGCCCCGGCCGCCGGCGGCGCCAGCAGCGCGGCGTTGGTGACGATGCCGACGCGCGGCAAGCCAGCCGCCTTGGCGGCGGCCACCCGGCGGACGAGGTCGGGGTCGCACAGCGGTTCGCCGAACCCGGAGAGCAGTACCGTCTCCACCGGCGTCCCCCGCAGCTGCGCGATCAGCCGCTGGTAGAGCGGCCAGGCCATCACGCCCTGGGCCCGCCGCATCGTGCGGTGGCCGCACATCACGCAGGCGGCATTGCAGCGGTTGGTGCCCTCGATGGCGACGACCCGGGGGAACGACAGGCCTCGTCGCTGTACTGAGGCGATCCGCCCAGCATAGCAGGCCCGATAGATGCGATTCCGGCCAACAATCGGGCTGGCGAGAAGACGGTATCCGATCCCCCGCAGATGATCGCGTGGCGAGATCATGCAGTCACGATCGTGGACATGGCGATACCGCAACGCGCTCGGCTACAAAGACCAGCAGGCGGCGGGCGGCCTCCTGCCATGTGAATCGTGCCGCAGTGCGTCGACCGTTGCGAGACAACCGGCTGCGGAGGCGGCTGTCCTCGATCAGCTGAGCGAGATGTTCGGCAAGCCGGGCGGGATCATTCGGGGGGTACGTGAGGCAGTTGACCCCATGTCCCGCATACTCGCGGCATCCACCGTTCTGGCTGGTGACGACCGCACACCCGCAGGCCATCGCTTCAAGGGCGGGCAGGCCAAAACCCTCCCAGAGCGAAGTCGAAAGGAAGATATCGCCCCGTCGCAGGATCGGCACCAACTGGTCGTCATTCTGAGGACGATGGATGTGGAAACCATCGGGGATGCTGAACGCGGACAGGTCATCGGGAGTGATCAGGTGCCAGGCGCTCCGTTCCCGGCATTGCAGCGGCAGCAGGCGATACGCCTCCAACAGCACATGCAACCCCTTCCAGCGCTGTCCCCGGACGATCGAGATGATTCGGACCGGTCGGCGGCCGGGTGAACGGGTCCCTGGACGGAAGACCGCTGTCTCGACGCCGCACCTGATGATGCGCGACTGTCTGCCGGACAGACCGTCGCGGGATGAAAACGACCGGTAGGTATACTGCGAGTTGAAGAGGCAGCCGATGTCCGGATCGCGAAGGCTGCGATGGATCAACCACTGGTAGAGGCGGTAGAGCAGGGGGTGGCCGGCGAGGTGTCCCTCCTGGGAGATGGCGAACTCGTCGGTCTGGATGTAGTTGTACAACGCGGGGTGGACGATCAACGGCAGCATGATCCCGGTGGTTTGGCCGGTGGCAACAACGGCATCGAACCGGGGCCGGTGGCGACGGATCCATGCGAGCAGGTGCAGGTGATTGAGTAGGAATCCGTAGCGAGAACCGTAGTCGTATCCGACCGCGGTCGTCCTGACATTGGTCGCTGGCCGGATCTTTGGGTAGGCCCGGTTGGCGGGGAACGCGAGCTCCACGCAGTGCCATCGCGCGATCTCGGCGGCCAGGCTGAACATCGCTCGATTGCCGCCCCCCACTTTATCCGATGGCGTGACGAACAGGATGTTCATTCCACGCCCCCCCTGGGAGAACCGGTCAGCGCGGCGCAACGGTCGAGGCGCCGGGCCAGTGCGCCGGCGATGACCCGCCGGTCGTATCCCGCGATGGCGCGGAAGTCCGGGCGGTACGCCCGTCTGCCGGTCAGCTTCGCCACGATCAGCCGTTCGATCTCGGCGGACAACCGCCGGTGATCGCCGGGATCGATGATGACTCCGGTGCTGGTCTCGCGAACGATCGCGGCGGCGGCGCAGCGCCCCGGAACCGACGCCAGGATCGGCCGGCGCGCTCCCAGGTATTCATACAGCTTGCCGGTCGAGACGGTCGGGCCCTCCGCGGCGGCGATGATCAACCACAGGGCGTCAGCCCGTCTGATCAGCTCGATGGCTTGGCGATGAGGCAGAAAGGAGCGGAACACGAACAAGTCCCCCACACCGAGATGCGCGACGGCCCGGAGGTCCTGGGGACGGTGGGCGCCGGCAACGTCGATCCGCACCCCGGTGGCGAGATCGGGGCGCCGGCGCCGGAGATCCGCCACCGCCTTGGCCAACACGACCGGTCCGCGATCGCCGATGAAAGTGCCGCTGTAAGCGATGACGAATCCATGCGGGGATGGTCGGGGATCCGGCCCGGTGAAATCATCCGGATCATAGCCGTGCGGCAGGACGAGCCCCGTCGGCCGATTGCCGTCAGTGCGCGGCATGCCGGCGAGGATTTCCCGGTTGATGGCGATGGTCAGCGCGGCATGGCGTTGTACCAATCGTTCCAGGGACCGTTGCAGCCGGCGATGCAGCGCCGTAGGTACATGGCTCAAGGGATTCGGTTGCGACCAAGCATCGCGGTAGTCGACGACCAGGGGGCGGCCGATCGACCGGGCGATCAACAGCGCCGCGAGGTGCGAGGAATAGGGAGGTGCAGTGGAGAATACGGCCGTGATCGGGACCTGGCGGGCGATCTTGAGGCCGGCCGCCACTGCGAATGGGATCCAGCCGATCTTGTTGTCGGGCAGGCAGCCGGCGGAGATCGCGCTGACCAGACCGCGGTGGCGGTTCATCGCCTGAGGATCGCCCCGTCGGGGCGACAGGAACAGCGGATCGATCGAACGCGTTCTGACGATCCGTGTCGACGGGATCTGATCCAGCAGGGCCGCGTCATAACCGTAGCTGCCGCGATGATCCGGCGTGATCACGATCGGCTGCCACCCTGATTGGGGCAGGTACTTCACGAACTTCAGCATGCGCTGGACACCGCTCATGCCCAGCGGCGGGAAGTAGTAGCTGAGGACCAGCACCCGCTTCATGTCAGCCCAGCGCCCGTTCCATGTGGCGGACGATGCGGCCGGCGGCGTCGCCCCGGCCGTAGAACGCCGGGTGGCGGCGGGGGACCGCGATCCGCCGCAGCGCGGCGATGATCGCGTCGCGCCGCGGGCCGGTGACGGTGTTCCAGCCCGACGCCACGGTCTCGGTCCACTCGGTCTCGGTGCGGGCGGTGACGCAGGGGGTGCGCAGCAGGTAGGCCTCCTTCTGCAGGCCGCCGGAGTCGGTGAGCACGGCGTGGGCCCCCGACTGCAGGGCCAGGGACTCGGCGTAACCCACCGGGGGAATGAGCGCGATGTCCGGCGAGCCGGCCAGGCGGTCCAGCAGGCCGAACCGTTCCAGGCAGCCCCGGGTGCGGGGATGGACGGGAAAGACGACCTGCCGCCCGCAGCCGATCAGGGCACCGGCGATCTGGCGGAGGTTCTCCCGCCGGTCGGTGTTCTCGGCCCGGTGGATGGTGACGAAGACGTAGTGCCCGGGTT
Organism: Candidatus Edwardsiibacteriota bacterium; assembly: GCA_025453955.1. Lineage (GTDB taxonomy): Bacteria > Edwardsbacteria > AC1 > AC1 > EtOH8 > UBA2255. The sequence goes on along the minus strand of JALOPJ010000022.1, from coordinate 4,756 downwards.
CCAGCCGGCGCCGCCGCAGGATGCGGGCGATGCGCTCCGGCCCCGGCAGCAGCAGGCGCAGGGCGTCGGCCATGATGTCGCCGGTCAGGAACACGCCGGACACGATGCCCTCGTTCCGCAGGTGGCGCACCGCCGCCGGCGTGGAACAGAAACGGAGCGTGGCGACGTGGTCGGCCACCACCCGGTTGACCTCCTCGGGCATGGCCCGGTTGAAGCTGCGCATCCCGGCCTCGACGTGGGCGATCGGTATCCCCAGCTTGGCGGCGCTGAGCGCCGCCGCCGCGGTGGAGTTGGTGTCGCCGAAGATGACGATGGCGTCCGGTCGCTCCCGGACCATCAGCTCTTCCAGACGCACCATCATCGCGCCGGTCTGCTGGGCGTGCGTCCCCGAGCCGACGCCCAGGTTGTGGTCGGGGGCGGGGATCCGCATCTCCCGGAAGAACCGGCGCGACATATCGTGGTCGTAATGCTGCCCGGTGTGCACCAGCACCTCGCGGTGCCGGGTCCGCAGGGCCCGGGACAGCGGGGCCGCCTTGATGAACTGGGGCCGCGCCCCGATCACCGTCAGCACCTTCACCGCACCACCGCCAACCGCAGGACCTCCGCCGCGGCGTCGCTTCCGCTGATGTGGACCAGGTAGATTCCCGAGGGCAGATCCGCCGGCAGGCCGCTGCCCAGCCGCAGGTACAATTGGTGGGCCGGCGCCGCCGGGCCTGGGACGGCGGCCACCAGCCGTCCGTCTACCGTGTAGACGCGCACCGCGGCCCGGTCGGGCAGGCGGCCGAGCATCAGCGGGGAGCCGGTGCCCGGAACCCAGGGGTTGGGGGCGATCGTGGTCCGCGCGGGCGCCGTCGCATCTCCGGGACGGCAGCTGATGACGTTCACTCCCCGGTCGGTGGCGATGTAGATATCGTCCCCTGACTGGTCCCGCGCCGCGACCGCGATACCGGCCACGTTGTCGGACAGCAGGCGGGAACCGTTATCGACAAGGTCGCCCCGGGTAAAGGACGACCAACGGCCGTCCCACGTGCGCAGGTGCAGTCCGCGGTCGGTCCCGATCCAGGCGTTCCCCGCGCGGTCGATCGCCAGGGCGGTGATCTTGGCGGACATGCCATCGTGGGTGACCGGCAGGAAGGTCGTGCCGTCGAAGCGGGCCAGGCCGTTGCCGGTGCCGGCCCAGGGGCGATCCGATCGGTCGACGGCGATCGCGTTGACCAGATCTCCCGGCAGTGCCGAATTCGACGTGGTCCAGTTCCGCCATGACCCGTCCGGCAACCTGCGGTGGACTCCCTTGTAGCTCATCTCGTGGGTGCCGACCCACAGCGACCCGTCGCCGCCGACGGCCAGGCAGTTCGGCCGCATCAGGTAGGCCGGACCCCAGATGGTCTGCCAGGTCGAATCGCGGCGGTCCCAGCGGATCACGAGGTCATTCAGGCTGGGATGGGCCCAATGCGCGAAGTAGAGGTAATCGGTGCTGGCCGAGACTATGGCAAAGACGAAATTGGTCGGCAAGGCGGGCCAGGCGTAGTTTCTCCAGATGCTGTCGGCGGTGTATCGCGATACCCCGCTGCCCGCGTCGTTGCCGCCGCTGCAGAACCACGCATCGCCGCGCTCGTCGCAGGTAATCGATCTGACCTGATCGACCGGGCAGCCGGTGGTGGATTGGGTGAACGTCTGCCAGCAACCGCCGCGCAACCTGCTGACGCCGGCGGGCGGGTGCGCCGCCCACGCGGCGCCATCGGCGCCGACCGCGACGGCCGTGCAGTTGTTGCCGCCCAGGCCCGCCATCCGGTACGCGGACCATGACGCCCCCTCGACACGCGCCAGTCCCGCGGCCGTGCCGGCCCACAACCGCTGCTGGTCGTCGACCACCAAGCCGCGGACGTCCGTCGAAGGCAGCCCGTCGTTGCGCCATTCCGAAACCCCGTTCCAGTGGCGTCTGACACCTGTCGCCGTCGCGAAGAAGACCGAGTCGCCGAGCAGCGCGGCGGCCCGCACCGGGCCGGTGACGCCCGGGAAGGCGGTCCAGGCCGAGCCCGGGTTGCCCCGCACCGCGCCGCTGGCGGTGCCGGCGATGACCATGGTGTCGGCGGCCGTCAGCGAGACGACGTTGACGGCCGCGGCGGTGTCCCAGGCGGCGGGGCTGGTCATCGCCGCGACCGGCGCGAAGACCAGGCATTGGTCGGTGCCGACCCACAGGGTGTCGCCGCGCACCGCCAGCGCCTTCACCGCGCCCTGCAGCGGGAATCCCTGGCTGGGGTACAGGTTCCGCAGCCAGGCGCCGCCGGCGGGGTCGACCAGCGACAGGCCGCCGGCCATGCCCGCGATCACCCGGTCGCCGCCGGGGCCGCGCAGGCAGAGCACCGCCGACACCGTGTCCGAGATCAGCCCGTCGTCGCGGTCCACCACCGCGACCACCGCGCCGGTCGCCGGATCAACGGCGCAGAGGCCTCCGCCGGCGGTGCCGGCCCACAGCCGGCCGTCGGGAGCGCCGGCGATCGCCGTGGTGACGATGTGGGGCAGGCCGTCGATGTTGGTGACCCGGCGCAGCAGCGCGCCGCCGCCCGCCGAGAACGTGAACAGGCCGCCGTCGGTCGCCGCGCCCAGCACCGCGCCGGAGCTGTCCCCGCACAGCGCGGCGATGCCGTTGACGTCGGTGTGGCTCTGCCATGACAGCTGCGGGCCGGCGCCGAGCGCGGCCAGCAGCACCAGGTGCGATAGGTGCATTCGCTGCTCTCCTTCCCCGTGATGATACCCCATCGGGCCGCACAAGTCAACAGGTTCCGGGCGGGCCGCCGCGGGGCTTGCATGCCGGGCCGCGATGTGCTATCATTCTGCCCGATGAAGCACGCGATCGGACATGCCGCGGCGGCGCTGGCCGCGGCGGCGCTGGCCGCCGCCGCGGCGGCCTCGCCGCTGGCGGAGCAGTTCGACGGCCGGATCGAGGACGGGCTGGCGCTGCTGTATGCCGGCCAGTACGATGCGGCGCTGGACACGTTCCGGTCCTTCGAGACGGAGCACCCGGCCAACCCGGCCGGTCCGTTCCTGCGGGCCGGCGCCCTGCAGCTGCGGGGGCTGGCCTACGAGAGCGACGCCTGGGACGGCGCCTGCCGCCAGGCCCTGGACAGCACGCTGGCGCTGGCCGACCGGGCGATCCGGCGCGACCCCGGCGACGCCTGGGCGCATTTCTTCCGCGGGGGCGCGCACGCCTACGGCGCGGCCCGCGAGGCCCGCGCCGGGCGGATGCTGGCGGCGCTCAACCGGGGGCTGGCCGGCATGTCGGCGCTGGGCCGGGCGGTGGAGCTCGACCCGGGGCTGGACGACGCCTACCTGGGCCTGGGATCGTACCACTATTTCCGCACAAAGGCGGCCAGCGTCTTCAAGTGGCTGCCGTTCATCGGCGACCGGCGCGCCCAGGGCGTGGCCGAGCTGCGGCGGGCCGCGGAGCGGGGCCGCTTCGGCCGGGTGATGGCCCTCAACGCCCTGGTGTGGGTGCTGGTCGACTACGGCCGGCTGGACCAGGCGCTGGAGGCGGCGCGGCTGCTGGAGCGCGAGCACCCGCAGAACCACGCCTTCCACTGGGGCTCGGCCGAGGTCCACTACCGGCGGGGACAGTGGGCCGCCGCGGCCGAGGACTACGGGCGGGTATGGCGGCTCAACGAGGAGGCCCGGCCGATGAACAACTACAACCGGACGTTCATCAAGGCGCGGCTGGCCAAGTGCCGGCTGGAGCAGGGCCGCCGGGCCGAGGCGGCGGAGCTGGCCCGGGAGGCCGTCGCCCTGCCGCTGACCGAGGAGCACGCCCGGCGGCTGCGGTTAGTCCTATTATGTTTGGCGCTGGCCCTGGCCGGCTGCGCGCCGGTCTACCGGTCGCGGCCGGGCGGGAAGGGGATCGTACTGGTCCGGGTGGCGCTGTACCACAACTTGCCGCAGGCCACGGTGGCGGGGACTGACACGGTGCGGGTCAGTGACGCCTCCCATCAAGCGGACCTCGCCCCGGGAGAGACCTGGACCGTGGCCGCGGCCAACGGGACGCTGGGTGCCGTGACCGGCCGCAACACAGCAGTGCCATCGGTCGACGGCCCGCTCAAGCTGTGGTCGAGGGGCGGTGTCCTGATCAACGGCGCGCGCATCAACGCGCCGCTGGAGCTGCGGCCGGAGCCCGGCGCGGCGGCCTGCTGGTGGTGGCCGAGCTGCCGCTGGAGGACTACGTCGCCGGCGTGGTCGGCGCCGAGCTGGGGATGGCGAAACCGGAGGAGCTGGAGGCGGCCAAGGCCCAGGCGGTGGCCTCGCGCAGCTACGCCCACTGCAAGATCGGCTCCAAGCCCGGCGCGGGCTACGACATCGAGGCGTCGGTCAGCGAGCAGGCCTTCGACCCGGCCAAGGCCAGTCCCACCGTGCTCAAGGCCGTGCGCCAGACCGAGGGGATGGTGCTGACCTGCGGCGGCCGGGTGGTCGCCGCCAACTACCACTCCACCTGCGGCGGCCGCACCGCGCTGGCCTCCGAGGCCTGGACCGCCGACGACCGCAGCTTCCCCTTCATCAAATCGGTGAAGGACGGCTATTGCGACATATCGCCCCGGTTCTCCTGGCGGGACTCGTTCCCGTCCACCGACATCGCCCTGCGGCTGCTGGACACCGGCCTGGCGGTGGACGACGTCGCCGTCACGGCGCGGGGGCCGTCGGGGCGGGCCGTGGCGCTGCGGGTCTCGGCCCAGACCTGCGACACCACGCTGTACCGGGACAGGATCCGCTT
>JALOPJ010000131.1 GCA_025453955.1 Candidatus Edwardsiibacteriota bacterium | reverse complement strand
ACCGCCTTGCTGTCCTCCACCGGCTTGGGGATGCCGACCGTCGGCGCCGCCCCGACCTTGCCGGACGCCACCTTGGCCTGCTCCACGTCGGAGCCGCTGAGGGAGGGCGGCGCGCCCAGCATGCTGTAGGTGATCCTGACCATCGGCGCCTCCGGCACCGGCCGGTGGGCCTCGATGTAGGCGGTGACCGCCAGGAAGGTCATCGCGCCCAGCACCAGGACCAGCGCCGCCGACAGGGTCATCAGCAGGGACTTCTTGAGGTTGAGGGGGAACAGCACCTTGGACTGCTTCAGCCCGAAGCCGATGTCGGCGTACTGGCGCGACTGGACCAGCACCACCACGGTGGCGATCATCACGCCGACCAGCGTGCCGACCACCGGCAGGAATACCATCATGTCCATGTCACTTGCCCCCCTTCTTCGCCGCGGCGGCCGCCTTCTTCTTGACCTCTTCGATCTCCTTGAGGTCGTCGGCGGTCTGCTCCACGATGGCGAACCGGGCGATCTGGTTCTGCTGGATCGCGTCCATCACCGCCACCACGTGGTCGTAGCTGGACTCCCGGGCCACCTTGACCAGCACGGTCAGGCGGCAGATCTTCTCGTCGCGCACCTTGTTCATGCTGTCGCGGACGCTCTTCTCGACGTCCTTGGGCATGGCATCGTAGCGCTTGAGGAACTCCTCGCCCGATTCGTACAGCGTCATGAACTTGTCGTAGTGGGCCGGCTGCCGCTTGATGTTGTCCGTCTTGGTGGTCAGCAGCAGCCCGTCGAGGGAATCGACCGCCACCGGCTCCGGCGTGGCGACCTTGATGTTGCCGATGTACTGCTGGATCGTCCCGTCCGCCATGATGTTGATGGTCAGCACGTTGCTCTCGGCGATGTTGACGGTCGACCCCTCGGTGTCGGGCGGCAGCGTGATCTCGATGGCCTGGGGCTCGCGCATCCGGGTGGTGGTCATGAAGAAGATCACCAGCAGGAAGCCGATGTCCACCATCGGGGTCATGTCCAGGGTGATGCCGGGACGGCCCTTGCGTTTGTGGAGCCCGTGGCCCTTTTTCCCTTGCGGTTCCGGGCCACCTCCGGCGTCTAATCCGCCCATGCCGTCACCTCCCTTCCTCTGAAGGCTGGCCGGCCTTGGCCTCGGCCTTCAGGTTGGTCACCAGTGAGAACCTCAGCATGTTGACGTCCTTCTTCTGCAGGATCGAGGTCAGATCCAGCATCTTGCCCGACTGGCACTTCTTGTCCACCAACAGCACCATCATCAGCCTGGGGTTGCGGATGCGCTCCTCCACCACGGTGTTGCCGACCTGGTCCAGCGACAGGGGCTGTGCCGCCTCGCGGCCGGTGCAGTACCACAGCACCATGCTGTCGATCCGGGCCACGTACTGCTCCGGGGTCAGGGTGGGCAGCTCCTGCTTGGCCATCCGGGTGAGGAAGTTGTCCTTGCGGCCGCACTCCATGGCCGCCAGCTCGGTGGCGCGGCCGCGGCTGAACGGCTTGCCCGGGGCCTCGACGATCTCCTTGAGCAGCTCCTCGGAGGCCAGCGGCAGATAGGTGTTGGTCATGCCCCGCATCATGTCCCGGGTCAGGTTCGGCTGGGCCGAGGCTTCGCGGATGTGGGTGATCAGCGCCAGCAACGCCGTCGGGCCGATGGAATCGGCCAGCTTCTTGGCGTGGTCCGGGTTGAGCACGTTGATCTGCATCACGTTGGCCTCGGGCACCTTGAACTCCGAGCGGGAATCGGGCAGCTGCACCTCCACCGTGGCCGGGGGCCGGGCGTGGTAGGTGGACATGAAGAAGATCACCAGCAGGAAGGCGATGTCAACCATCGGGGTCATGTCCAGAACCATTCTGGCCCGATGTTTCATCCTCGCCGCCATTTATTTTTCTCCGATCGTCAGCAGTTGCTGCATCTCGTACACCGCCTCGTCCGTGGCGAACTGGAACTGGGACACCTTGTTCATGAAGTAGTTGTTGGCCACGATGCCGCCGATGGCGTTGAACAGGCCGCCGGCCGTGTTGATCAGGGCCTCGGAGATGCCGCGGGCCAGCTGGGAGGCGTCGGGGGCGCCGGCGTGGGCCATGGCCTGGAAGGCGCGGATCATGCCGATGGTGGTGCCGGTCAGCCCGACCATGGTGCCGATCGAGGCGATGGTGGTCAGCATGATCAGGTTGCGCTCCAGCAGCGGGGTTTCCAGCATGTTGGCCTCCTCGATGGCCCGCTGGACCTCGGCCGTCCTCTTGTCGGGGGTCAGGTTCTCGTTCTGGATGGCCAGGTAGCGCTCCAGGCCGGCCCGCAGCACGTTGGCGGTGGAGCCTTTCTGGGCGTTGCAGGCGGCGATGGCGCCGGTGAGGTTGCCGGCCCGCAGCAGCTCGCGGAACTCCTCCATGAACACCGCCACGGTCTTGGCGCCCCGGGCCCGGCCGATGGTCAGGCTGCGCTCGATGCAGTAGGTGACCAGCAGGATCAGCAGCAGGATCAGGACGATCACGATCGGACCGCCGGCCTGGACGTACTCCGGCAGGGTCTTGAAGATGACGAACGAGGCCGCCAGCCCGATGACGTAGAGGAACAGGGTGATCAGGCCGACCTTCTTGGAAAGCGCCAGGGTGATGCCGAGAACGGCGGCCAGTGCGGCGGGAAGCACTCCCATGATCAGGATCTTGACGATCATCGGGGCTTCGGCGAGACCTTTCAGCATAGGGGAACCTTCCTCCTGAAGTGGTTGTATGTTGGGTGTGGTGAAGTGATGGTTCGGAGCCGGGGCCGGAACATGGTATTATAGCCGATTCACCGGGGCGGCGCAACGTTTTTTTTAGCCCGCGTCAGTCCCACTGCTCGATGCGGCGCTTCAGCCCGACCAGGTACTGCAGCTGGTCGAACACCTGGTTCCTGGGGTCGATCTTGAGCCCGGCCCTGATCTCGGCGATGCTCTTGGCCTTGGCCGGCTTGTCGCCGAACTTGCTGAACAGGTAGTAGTAATGCTGGGCCAGGGCCTCCATCGGCCGGACGTCGCCGGGCTTGAGCCGCTTGGCCTCCAGGAACGCGCCGACGGCCTGCAGGTAGATGGCCTTGACCGCGGCCTTGTCCTGGGCCGTCGCCATCTTCATGGCCTGGGCCTTGAGCGACAGCGAGTATCCCATGTTGATCTGCGCGCCGTAGGCCGTGGCCGGGTTGCGGGCGATCCGCTGCCGGAACCAGCCGATGGCCTCGTCGTACTTCCCCGCCAGGTAGTAGGCGGTGCCCATGTCATAGAGCACCTGGTCGGCCCGCGAGCTGTCCAGCGCGCAGACCTCGTTGTAGCAGACGATGGCAGAATCCAGCTGGGCCCGGGCGGCGGCGGTGTCCTTGGCGTCCTGGTAGGTCTTGCCGACCTCGACGTGCATCTTGCCGGCCTCGTACCAGCGGGCCGGGTCGGCCGGGGACAGCGACAGCGCCCGGTTGAACGCCTGCAGCGCGTTGACGGGCTGCCTGGTGTCGCGGTAGAGCGTGGCCAGCAGGTACCAGGCGCCGTCGTTCTCGGTCTCCAGCTTCAGCGAGGCCACCGCCGCCGCGATCGCCTCGGGCAGCAGGGCCTCGTTCCGCTGCGACTGCAGGGCCTTGGCGTACATGAAATGGCCGGCGGCGTCCTTGGGCGCCAGCCGCGTGTATTTCTGGAAATATTCCGCGGCCTGGACGAACTCGCCCTTGGCGAAATAGGCGTTGCCCAGGTCGAGGTTGGCTTCTGACAGGTTGGGGTCGAGCTGCAGCGCCGTGCTGTATTCGGCCATGGCCTCGGTGAGCTTGCGCTGGCGGTAGTACAGGTTGGCCAGCCCGTTGTGGGCCGCGGCGTTGCCGGGGGCGATCTGCAGCGACTGGCGGAACAGCCCGCCGGCGTCGTTGAGCATGCCCTTGTCGAGGTACACCTTGCCCAGCCGGTACATCAGGTCGGTGTTGTTGGGGTTGATGGCCAGCTGCTGCTTGAAGACGGCCTCGGCCTCGTCCAGGTTGCCCTGCCTGTGGTAGGCGATGCCCAGCTGGCGCTCGGCGTCCGGGTACTTCAGCTCGCGGGCGATCTTGAACGAGCCCACCGCCTCCTCGGATTTTCCCCGCTCCAGGTAGAACTGGCCCAGCCGATAGTTGGCCTCGGCCAGCACCTTGTCCTTGGCCTTCATGGCGGTGACCTTGCCGAGCAGGGCGATCGCCTTGTCATAGTCGCCGCTCTGGTCGGCCTGGATCGCCTCCTGCATCAGGTCCTCGGGTTTTGGTTTGCCGGCCATCGAGGGCGTGGCACAGCCGAACAGCAGCAGCGCGACCAGCGACAGCTGGGCCGGGATGGCGGAGTGGAACCGTTTCATCGCGATGAACCCCCTGTGGAATGAATGGATCGTTCGATGGGGCGGCCGGCCCGGATCACGGGTTGATGATCACCGGCATGGTGGCCGGCACGAACCCCTGCTTGGCGGCCAGCCGCTGGCCCTCGGCCGAGCAGACGTAGGTGATGAAACCGTGCGCCAGGCTGCCGCCGGCCGTCTCCCGCGGCCCCTCGACGGCGTCGTTGACGTAGAGGTAGATCGGCCGCACCAGCGGATAGCTGCCGTCGTTGATGGTCCGCTGGTTGGGCAGGGCGAAGCCGCTGGCCTCGGAGAGGCCGACCGGCACCGCCCGGATGCCGGGCTGGGGCGACGGCGGCCACTCGTCCCAGCTGCGGTACAGCGCCGGGTAGGCCACCAGCCCGATGGCGCTGGGATGGGTGCGCACCGCCTCGACGATGTCGGCGTTGGTGGTGCAGGCGTGGACCTTGCCGCCGTACTGCCTGCCGCCCAGCACCGCCTTGCGGAAGAACTCGTAGCCGCCCAGGTTGGCCGCCGGCAGCGCGATGTGGATGGCTCCGCCGCTGCCGCCGGCCTGCGACCAGTCGGCCAGCCTGCCGGTGAAGATCCGCTCCAGCTGGGCGAAGGTCAGCCGCGGCACTCGGTTGCTGCGGTGGACGATCACGGTCAGGCCGTCCAGGGCGATCCTGTAGCCGGCCACCTTTCCGCCGTTGAGCCGGATGATCGAGTCCTCCGCCGGCGTGATCTCGCGGGCCAGCGCGGCGATCCGGGCCGTGCCGTCGTTGAGCGCGATGATGCCGGCGGTGGAACCGCCGCCGCTGAACGACACCGTCGCCCCCTGGTAGGTGGCGCAGAACGCCTGGGCCTCGCGCAGCAGCAGCTTGGCGGCGCTGTCGGATCCCCGGACGGCGATGGTCCCCGTCATGCCCGTCTCCTTGGGTCCGGCCGGCTTGCCGCCGCAGGACACCGCCAACGGGACCGCCAGCAACAGC
>JALOPJ010000130.1 GCA_025453955.1 Candidatus Edwardsiibacteriota bacterium | reverse complement strand
GAAGTACCTGTTCCCGGGAAACTGAGGCCAGCGGGGAGACGCCATGCCGGACAACGCCATTCCCATCCATTACGTCGGCACGATCGAGGAGGCGGAACAACTGTGCCGGCAGCACGGCGAGTTCTGGGTTTCGAACTGCGGCTGCCGCGAGGGCAACAAGAAGGGTTGCGCCCGCTCGCGGGCCGATGTCTGCCTGATGTTCAGCGGGGGGCAGGGCGCCAGCGGCTCGGGCAAACGGGAGATCTCGAGGCAGGACGTCGCCGCGATCCTTGAGGAAGCCCGGTCCAAGGAACTGGTGGCGCGGCCGTTCCGCAGCGATGATCGCACGATCACCGACGGCATCTGCTTCTGCTGCGACGACTGCTGCGGCTATTTCCTCGATCCCGCGGAGGTCTGCGACAAGGGCAAGCAGGTCGAGCAGACGGACATGGGGAAATGCACGCACTGCGGTGCCTGCGCCGGCGCCTGCCATTTCGGCGCCCGCACGATGGAATTGGGCGCGCTGACGGTCGACCGCGACCAGTGCTACGGCTGCGGCCTGTGCGTCGACATGTGCCCGGTGAATTGCATCGAGATGAAGAAACGAACAGCATAACCACAGAGAACTCAGAGTGGTCATTGCCAAGGGTAAGGACCACGGGGTGAAATATGTCTCTGTGCCCTCTGTGGTTAATGCTAAACGAGGGACATATATGGAAACTGCCAAGCAGGCCGCACTGCGGCGGTTGCGGGTGATCCCCGGCGTGGGACCAAGCATCGCCGAGGACCTGTACCGGCTGGGCATCAAGAAGGTTTCCTGTCTCAAGGGCAAAGACCCGGAGAAACTGTACCGGACATTCTGCGCCATGGAGGGCCGCGCGGTGGACCGCTGCTTGCTGTACGTGTTCCGCTGCGCGGTCTACTACGCCTCGCACCAACGGCACGACCCGGAGAAGCTCAAATGGTGGAATTGGAAAGACCCGCTCGACGCAAAATGGAAAATGGATATTTTAAAATGAAGTATTACCGGGGGCCTCATGCCTGTCGTTATCAAGGAAGTGACCGATAATAAGGACCTGAAGCGGTTCATCCACTTCCCGTTCTCGCTCTACCAGGACCACCCCCACTGGGTGCCGCCGCTGCTGTTCGACGAGCACGAGACGCTGAACCGCGCCAAGAACCCGGCCTTCGAGTACTGCGAGGCCAAGTATTGGCTGGCATATCGCGACGGCGCGGTCGTGGGCCGGATCGCGGGCATCATCAACCGCCGCTACATCGAGAAATGGGGCAACCAGTACGCGCGCTTCGGCTGGGTCGACTTCATCGACGATGCCGAGGTGGTGAAGGCCCTGTTCGACACGGCCGAGCAGTGGGCCAGGGAGCGCGGAATGACGGGCGTCCACGGGCCGCTGGGCTTCACCGACATGGACCACGAGGGGATGCTGGTCGAGGGCTTCGGCGAGCTGGGCACGCTGGCGGCCATCTACAACCACCCGTACTATCCCAGGCGGCTCGAGGCGATCGGTTACGCCAAGGACGTGGACTGGGTGGAGTTCGAGGTCAAGGTCCCGAAGGCGCTGCCGGAAAAGGCCGAGCGGGTGGAGAAGATCGTGATGAAGAAACTGGGGGTGCGGGTGCTCCAGGCGAAAAGCGCCAGGCAGATGCTGCCCTACGCCAAGGACATGTTCCACGTGCTTAACGCGGCCTTCGCGCCGATCTACGCCTTCGTGCCGCTCAACGAGAAGCAGATCGACCTCTACGTCAAGCAGTACTTCTCCTTCATCAAACCCGAGTTCACCAAGATCGTGCTGGACAAGGACGACAAGGTGGCGGCGTTCGTGATCGGCATGCCCTCGCTGTCGCGGGCCCTGCAGCGGGCCAGGGGCCGGCTGTTCCCGTTCGGCTTCATCCACATCCTGCTGGCGATGCGCAAGCCCAGGTACATCGACCTCTACCTGGGCGCGGTGCGGCCCGACCTGCAGGGTACCGGCACCGACGCCCTGCTGATGACCGAGATCAACCGCTCGCTCATCGCCGCCGGCATCGTCTCGGTCGAGACCAACATCGAGCTGGAGGACAACGTTGCGGTCCAGAACCACTGGAAGTACTACGACGCCCGGCAGCACAAGCGGCGGCGCTGCTACATCAAGACATGGCGATGAACCGCACGACGGGGCGATCCGCATGAAGAACGGTTTCGACAACGAGAAATACCTGCAGCTGCAGGCCGCGGCCATCCGGGAGCGGGTGTCCCAGTTCGGCGGCAAGCTGTACCTGGAGTTCGGCGGCAAGCTGATCTACGACTACCACGCCGCCCGGGTGCTGCCCGGCTTCCATCCCAACGTCAAGATGCAGCTGCTGCAGCAGCTCAAGGACCAGGCCGACATCCTGCTGTGCATCTACGCCGGGGACATCGAGCGCCGCAAGATCCGGGCCGACTTCGGCATCACCTACGACGTCGACGCCCTGAAGCTGATCGACGACCTCAAGGCCCACGGCCTCCCGGTGGCCGCCGTGGTGATCACCCGGTTCGAGGGGCAGCCGGCCGCCACCATCTTCAAGAACAAGCTGGAACGGCGCGGGCTGACGGTCCACACCCACCGCTTCACCAAGGGCTACCCCACCGACGTCGACACCGTGGTCAGCGACGAGGGCTACGGCGCCAACCCCTACGTCGCCACCGACAAGCCGCTGGTGGTGGTGACCGGCCCGGGGCCCAACAGCGGCAAGCTGGCCACCTGCCTCTCCCAGATGTACCACGACCACCGGCGCGGGCTCAAGTCCGGCTACGCCAAGTTCGAGACCTTCCCGATCTGGAACATCCCGCTCAAGCACCCGGTGAACGTGGCCTACGAGGCGGCCACGGCCGACCTGCGCGACCGCAACCTGATCGACCCCTTCCACCTGGAGGCCTACGGCGCCACCGCGGTCAACTACAACCGCGACATCGAGGTGTTCCCGGTGTTGCGGCGGATCCTGGCCAAGATCATGGACGACCCGCCGTACAAGTCGCCGACCGACATGGGCGTCAACTGCGCCGGCTTCGGCATCGTGGACGACGGGGCGGTGCAGGACGCCGCGCGGCAGGAGGTGATCCGGCGCTACTTCCGCTACCGCTGCGAGCACATCATGGGCTTCGTGGACGGCGGCACCGTCCAGCAGGTCGAGCTGATCATGAACGACCTGGGGCTGAAGCCGGAGGACCGGCCGGTGGTGGCGCCGGCCCGCCGGGCCGCGGCCGAGGGCCAGGACCGCGGCAAGGGCAACGAGGGGATCTTCTGCGGCACCGCGCTGCAGCTGCCCGACGGGACGATCATCGCCGGCAAGAACTCGCCCCGGATGCACGCCGCCTCCAGCCTGGTGCTGAACGCGGTCAAGCGGCTGGCCGGCATCCCCGACACCATCCACCTGCTGGCGCCGGCGGTGATCGAGTCGATCGCCAAGCTGGACCGCCAGGTGCTGCACAAGAGCGCGGCCAGCCTGGACCTGGAGGAGACGCTGATCGCGCTGGCCGTCAGCGCCATGACCAATCCCACGGCCGCGGCCGCGGTGGAGCACCTCAAGGACCTGCAGGGCTGCGAGGTGCACAGCACCCACATCCCCACGCCGGGGGACGACGAGGGGCTGCGCAAGCTGGGCGTCAACCTCACCAGCGACCCCAATTTCTCCAGCCACAGCCTGTTCGTGGCGTGAGCCGGCACCGGCCGCGTCCCATCATCGATTCGTTGTCATGGCCAACCTCGTCACATTGCTGCGGTTCTTCCTGCTGTTCGTGCTGGTGGTGATGGCCTACCAGACCCGCTGGCCGTGGCTGCAGCTGGCCAACATGCCGCTGCTGGTGGTGGTCATCTTCCTGGACGCGGTGGACGGGTTCGTCGCCCGCAGGTTCAACGAGGCCAGCGTGGCCGGCGCGGTGTTCGACATCGTGGTCGACCGCGTCACCGAGAACGTGCTGTGGATCGTGCTGGCCGACCTGCGGCTGGTCCCGGTGTGGGTCGCCATCGTGTTCATCACCCGCAGCCTGGTGGTCGATTCCATCCGCTCCACCGGCGCCGCGAAGGGGAAGGCGCCGTTCTCGATGGTGGCCACCGGCTGGGGGAGGTTCCTGGTGGCCGGGCGGTTCATGCGGGCACTGTACGGCACGCTCAAGACCGTGACCTTCGGCTGGGTGCTGCTGCTGCAGCCCTGGCCGGCGCTGTGGCCGGGCTTCTGGGCGCGGTGGTCGCAGCTCTTCCTGCCGCTGACCGCAGGGCTGGTGTACGTCACGGTGGCTGTCTGCATCGTCCGCAGCATCCCGGTGGTCGGCGAGTTCATGATCGAGCAGCGGGTGCTTGGGCATCTGGCGGCGCTGTTTCGCTCCCGGCCGGCGCATCACGACGGGCGGCAGTGACCGCACCGCGATGAAACTGGTGTTGATGGACGTCGACGGCACGCTGGTGCGCGGCACCAGCTGCGAGCTGCTGTTCCTGCCGTATTTGGCCCGGCGGCGTCTGTTCGGGCCGCGCCAGTTGGCCGCCTTCGGCTGGTTCGCCGTGCGCTGGTTCCTCCGATACGGGCCGGACGTGCTCAAGGCGGACAAGGCCTACCTGGCAGGCCTGCCGCAGGACCGGGTGCAGCGGGCCGCGCGCGATTTCGTCGGCGAGGTCCTGCCCCGCCGCTTCGATCCCGCAGTGCTGGCGCGGTTGAAGGATCACCTCGCCGCCGGCGACCGCGTCGTGCTGCTCACCGGCACGCCGGACTTCATCGCCCGGCCCCTGGCCGCGGCGCTCGGCGCGCACGATGCGATCGCCGCAGTCTGCGCCGCGCGGTCCGGCGCATTCACCGCGGCCCCGCCCACGGCCCACCCCTTTGGGAAAACGAAGCTGGTGTTGGCAGAAAGCTATTGCCAAAAGAGCGGTTTGGAGCTACAATACGCCATCGCGTACGGCGACCAGGACGACGATCGCCACCTGCTGGAGCGGGTCGGACGGGCGGTCGCGGTGCGGCCCTCGCCCGGACTTCGCGCCCTTGCGGCGCGGCGCAACTGGCAAACCATCGAATAGGATGACCATGATCAAGCTCGACCTCGCCGGCCCGCTCAAGGACTCGCAGCGCGCCCTGGCGGAATTCTGTTCGAAACGGTCCAACGTCGCGACGATGCAGGACGTGGCCCACACGCTGGCCGCGGCGTTCCAGCGGGGCAACAAGGTGCTGGCGAGGAGTTCGTGGTCAAGCTGCGCCGGGACCGCCGGGCGCTGCCGGCCATCGCCCTGACCGAGACCTCGGCGCTGCTGGCGGCGGCCAACGACTACGGTTTCGACCGCGTCTTCGAGCGCGGGGTGGAAGCCTTCGGGGTCCCGGGCGACATGCTGGTGGCCATCTCCACCAGCGGCGACTCGCCCAACGTCATCCGGGCGGTGCGGGCGGCGCGGCGGCGGAAGATGGTCACCGTCGGGCTGCTGGGCCGCGGCGGCGGGAAGATGAAGGGGATGTGCGACTTCGAGATCGTGGCGCCGGGCCGGACCTCGGACCGCATCCAGGAGGTGCACATGGCGGTGCTGCACGTCGTGATCGAGGGCGTGGAGCGGCTGCTGTTCCCCGAGAACTACCGGGGTTCCTGAATCGTCACAACGCCGAGGACACCAAGCTTGATCACAACCGCGTTCAGTACGCAGACGGCATGAAGATCGTCATCGCCCAGCTCAACCCCACCGTCGGCGACGTGGCCGGGAACCTGGCCAGGCTGAAGCAGGCGCTGGAACGGACCAGGGAGGACCATCCCGACCTGATCGTCTTCCCCGAGCTGTTCCTCACCGGCTACCCGCCGCGCGACCTGCTGCAGCGGCCGGGCTTCCTGGCCGCCGCCCAGGACGGGCTGGACGAGGCGGTCAAGCGTTCGGCCGATTTCGAGGCCGGCATCCTGCTGGGCGCGCCGGTGCGGAACGGGCGGCAGTCGGGCAAGGGGCTGGGCAACGCGGCGGTGCTGATCCACCGCGGCGCGGTGGTGGGCATCCAGTGCAAGTCGCTGCTGCCGTCCTACGACGTGTTCGACGAGACCCGCTACTTCGACCCGGCCGCCGAGATCGCGACGATCGAGTTCAAGAAGGAGCGGCTGGGGATCACGGTCTGCGAGGACGCCTGGAACGACCCCCAGCTGTGGGGCGGCCGCCGCATCTACGCCCTCGACCCGGTGGACAAGCTGGCCCGGCAGGGCGCCACGGTGCTGGTCAACGTCTCGGCCTCGCCCTTCGAGATGGGCAAGGAGGCGACGCGCCGGGCCCTGATCGGCGGCCACGC
>JALOPJ010000129.1 GCA_025453955.1 Candidatus Edwardsiibacteriota bacterium | reverse complement strand
CTTCGGGATCATCGACGAGCACCGCCACGTCCGCGCCAAGGCCGGGCTGTTCGACGTCTCGCACATGGGCGAGATCGAGGTGCGGGGCCCGGACGCGCTGACGTTCGTCTCGTTCGTCACGGTCAACGACCCGGCCGCGCTGGCCGTCGACCAGGTGCAGTACTCCGCCATGTGCTATCCGGACGCCGGCATCGTCGACGACCTGCTGGTCTACCGCTTCCCCGACCACTTCTTCCTGGTGGTCAACGCCTCCAACGTGGACAAGGACTTCGCCTGGCTGCAGCAGCAGGCGAAAGGTTTCGATGTCACGTTGACCAACACCAGCGACCGGGTCGCCCAGCTGGCGCTGCAGGGACCCACCGCCGAGCCGCTGCTGCAGAAGATCTGCGACCTCAAGCTGTCCGAGATGAAGTTCTACTGGTTCAAGGTCGGCAAGGTCGACGGGATCGAGATGATCGTGTCGCGCACCGGCTACACCGGCGAGGACGGCTTCGAGCTGTACTTCGACGTCAAGTATGCGAATCAGATATGGGACGCGCTGTTCAAGGCCGGCGCCGAGTTCGACCTCAAGCCGATCGGGCTGGGCGCGCGCGACAGCCTGCGGCTGGAAATGAAGTATTGTTTGTATGGCAACGACATCGACCAGACCACCTCGCCGCTGGAGGCCGGGCTGGGCTGGATTACCAAGCTCAAAAAACCGGGCGATTTCAACGGCAAGGATGTCCTCCTCAAGCAGAAGGCAGACGGCACAAAACGGAAACTGGTCGGCTTCGAGGTCGAGGGCAACGCCTTTCCGCGCCAGCACTACAAGGTGATGAAGGACGGCAAGCAGATCGGCGAGGTCGCCAGCGGCGTGTTCTCGCCCTCGGTGGCCAAGGGCATCGGCACGGCCTACGTCGCGGCCGAGTTCTCCAAGGTCGGCGATTCGTTCGAGGTCGAGATCCGCGGCAAAGCGGTGCCGGCCAAGGTGGTGGAGACGCCGTTCTACAAGCAGGGGACGCACAAGTAGATCATCAATCGCACATAAACGATAGGAGTCCGGTCATGAACTTTCCCAAGGACCTGAAGTACACGGCCAGCCACGAGTGGGCCCGGATCGAGGGCGGCACGGCCACGGTGGGCATCACCGACTTCGCGCAGGGCGAGCTGGGCGACATCGTGTTCGTGGAGCTGCCGGCGGTGGGAACGAAGGTCGGCATGGCGAAGCCGTTCGGCACGGTGGAGGCGGTCAAGGCGGTGTCCGACCTCAACGCGCCCCTGTCCGGCGAGGTGGTCGAGGCCAATGGCGACCTGCAGGGCGCGCCCGACGCGGTCAACAAGGACGCCTACGGCAAGGGCTGGATGGTGAAGATCAAGCTGTCCGATCCCGCCGAGGCGGCCAGGCTGATGGACGCCGACGCCTACGAGAAGATGGAGAAGCACGGCCACTGATCCCTGAACGGTTTCAAACGGTTCAAACGTTTGAAACGGTTTGAAACGTCATAGGAAAAAGTAATGCCCTACATTCCCAATACCGACGCCAACCGCGCGGACATGCTCAAGAGGATCGGCGTCAAGTCCTTCGACGAGCTGATCGCCGACATCCCGGCGGAGATCCGCTGCCGGGCCGAGCTCAAGCTGCCCGCCGCGCTGTCCGAGATGGAGGCGGTGAAGCACCTGGAGTCCCTGGCGGCCCGCAACGCGCCGGCGGCCGCGCAGGCCTCGTTCCTGGGCGGCGGGATCTACGACCACTACGTCCCGGCTGCCATCGGCCACATCCTGTCGCGGTCGGAGTTCTACACCGCCTACACGCCCTACCAGGCCGAGGTCAGCCAGGGCACGCTGCAGGTGATCTACGAGTTCCAGAGCCTGGTCTGCGCCCTCACCGGCATGGACGTGGCCAACGCCTCGATGTACGACGGCGCCACGGCGCTGGCCGAGTCCGGGCTGCTGGCCTGCGGCCATACCAGGCGCACCCAGCTGGTGGTGCTGCGCTCGGTCAACCCCCGCTACCGCGAGGTGCTCGCCACCTACTGCCGGGGGCTGGGGATCGAGATCGTCGAGACCGGCTGGCGGGACGGCCAGGCCGACCTCGATGCGCTGCGGGCGGCGGTGTCCGACAAGACCGCCGGGGTGCTGGTCCAGCACCCCAACTTCCTGGGCTGCCTGGAGCCGGTGGAGGAGATCGAGCGGATCGCGCACCAGCACGGCGCGCTGTTCTGCGTCTCGGTCGACCCGATCTCGCTGGGCGTGCTCAAGCAGCCGGGCGCCTACGGCGCCGACATCGTCACGGCGGAGGGCCAGCCGCTGGGGCTGTCCCAGGGGTTCGGCGGGCCGCTGCTGGGGCTGTTCGCGGCCAAGCAGCAGTTCCTGCGGATGATGCCGGGCCGGATCGTGGGCCTGACCACCGACGCCGCGGGCCGCGAGGGCGCGGTGCTGACCATGCAGGCGCGCGAGCAGCACATCCGGCGCGAGAAGGCGACCTCCAACATCTGCTCCAACGAGGCGCTGTGCGCGCTGGCGGCCGCGGTCTACCTGTCGTTGCTGGGCCGCGAGGGCCTGAAGCGGGTGGCCGAGCTGTGCCTGCAGAAGAGCCACTACCTGGCGGAGCGGGTCAAGCCCGCCTTCCCGGCGCCGTTCTTCAAGGAGTTCGCCGTCAAGACCCGGACCGATCCCGGGAGCCTGATCGACCGGCTGGGCCGCGAGGGCATCGCCGCCGGTGTGGACCTGGGCCCGCGCTACCGCGAGCTGTCAGGCCATCTGCTGGTGGCGGTGACCGAGAAGCGCACCAAGTCGGAGATCGACCGGCTGGCCGCGGCGCTGGCCGGTTGACGGCCGGGCGATCCACCTGCCGTCCCGGGTAACGGGACGGCATTCTCATCAACAGAGCCCGCGATGCATTACCTATTGTCATTCTTCGGCGCGGCCGTGCTGGCCCTGGCCATCACGCCGATGGCGCTGGTGCTGGCCATGCGCTACCGGGCCTTCGACCGGCCGGGCCTGCGCAAGGTCCACGACAAGGCGGTCCCGGTGCTGGGCGGCGTGGCGATCACGCTGTCGGTGCTGGCCGGGCTGTGGCTGGCCCGCCTGCTGTGGCCGGGCGCGCTGGCGCAGGACATGGTCCGGCTGCTGGCGTTCACCGCCGGCGGGCTGCTGGTGTTCGGCATCGGGCTCTACGACGACCTGCGCGACGCCTCGGTCGGCGTGCGGTTCTTCGTCCAGTTCCTGGCCGCCGGCCTCCTGGTGGCGGCCGGGTTCAACATCCGGGCCCTGCCCAGCCCCTTCGGCGGCAGCATCGCGCTGGGGGTGATGAGCTACCCCTTCACCATGCTGTGGGTGGTGTTCTTCATCAACGCCATCAACTTCATCGACGGGCTGGACGGCCTGGCCGGCGGCATCACCGCCATCGCCGCGCTGACCATCTTCTTCTCGGCCGGGTCGCACGGCGAGGCGTTCATCTCGCTGCTGGCGCTGGTGACCGCGGGCAGCATGCTGGGGTTCCTGCCGTTCAACTTCCACCCCGCCCGCATCTTCATGGGCGACTCGGGGGCGACGTTCCTGGGCTACGCCCTGGGCGCGATGACGGCGCTGGGCACCATGAAGAGCATCGCCACCATCGCCCTGCTGATCCCGATCGCGGCGCTGTCCGTGCCGATCGCCGACACGGTGGGCGCGGTGATCCGCCGCACCAGCCGCGGCCAGCGGTTCTACCTGGCCGACAAGGAGCACGTCCACCACCTGCTGATCACCATGGGGTTCTCCCACCAGGGCGCGGTGACCTTCCTCTACGGGGTCTCGGCGTTCTTCGGGGTCCTGGCGATCCTGCTGTCCTCGGCCGACCGCCGGCTGATCTCGATCCTGGTGCTGCTGTTCCTGGCGCTGGTATGGGTCTTCCTGCGGATGCGGCGCGACAACCGGGAATGACCGCCGCCCCGATGACGTCCGACGGGTCTTCCGGGTTCGACCCCGCAGCGCTGGCCGGCCGGGCGGTGCTGGCGCCGCTGGCGGGGATCACCGACTCGCCGTTCCGCAGCGTCTGCCGGCGGCACGGCGCCGCGATGGTCTGGTCCGAGATGCTGTCGGCCGAGGCGCTGGCCCGCGACCACGGCAAGACAATGCGGATGGCGGCGTTCCGGCCGGAGGAACGGCCGGTGGTGCTGCAGCTGTTCGGGACGCGCCCCGCGGCATTCGCCGCGGCCATCGCCCGGCTGGAGGGGCTGGCGCCGGACGCCTTCGACCTCAACTTCGGCTGCCCGGCCCCCAAGATCGTCAAGCACGGCGGCGGCTCGGCCCTGCTGCGGGAGCCGGCCGCCGTCGCCGCCATCGCGCGGGCGGCGGTGGCCGCCACCCGGCGGCCGGTGTTCGCCAAGATCCGTTCGGGCTGGGAAGTGGGCGGCGAGAACGCGGTGGAGATCGCCCGGCAGCTGGAGCAGTGCGGCGCGGCGGCCATCGCGGTGCACGGCCGCACCAAATCGCAGCTGTTCGCCGGCGCGGCGGACTGGGCGGTGATCGGCCGCGTCAGGCAGGCGGTGGGCGTCCCGGTGATCGGCAACGGCGATGTCGTTTCGGGAACGGCCGCGCGAAGGATGATCGCCGAGACCGGCTGCGACCTGGTGATGGTCGGCCGCGGCGCCCTGGGGAACCCCTGGATCTTCTCCGAGATCAACGATGCCGTGGGCCCCGCGACGACGGTCGCCCCGGCGCGGCACATTCCCTGGACCGAGCGGCTGGTGGTGATCACCGAGCACATGGACCTGATGGCCGCAGACAAGGGGGAGCGCCGGGCGGTGCTGGAAATGCGCAAGCACCTGGGCTGGTACACCAAGGGCATCCCGGGCGCGGCGGCGACCCGCCGGGAACTCATGACGGCGCTGACGCGCGAACGGGTGATGGAACTGCTGCGGGCGCTCGGCCATGGCGGCGGGATATCACCGGACCCGGAACGTTCGCCATGAGCATTCGTCGGACCCGGCCCGCGCGCCGCCAGCTGGCCGCCCTGCTGGCGGCCCTGACGCTGACGCCGGCGCTGGTCAACCTGGTGGCGCTGTGGCTGTTGGACGACAGCTGGGTGGCGATCGTGCTGTCGGCGCTCGTGTTCTACGGCGGGGCCTACTGGTCGCTGACGGCGTTCGGGCTGTGGCGCCGGGTCGAGGTCCGCCCGGGATCCTGGCGCAAGACCGTGGGCTGCCGGGCAACATGCTGCAGGCCTGCGCCCAGCGGCTGCGCGACAGCCAGGCGCTGCGCTACGACTTCTGGCTGTTCTTCCTGTTCGTGGCCGTGGTGCTGCCGGTGGGCGAGGAGATGTACTGGCGGGGGGGGCTGCAGGGACTGCTGGAACAGCGGTACGGCCCGGGACGGAAGGTGGCGCTGTCCTCGCTGTTGTTCACGGCCTACCATTGCACGACGGTCAGCTACCTGATGCCGTCGGTAGCCGGGGTCCCGCTGGTGGCCAGCGTGTTCTGCGGCGGCCTGCTGTTCGCCTGGCTGACCCGGCGGACCGGCAACGTGTGGGCCGCGGCCATCTGCCACGGACTGGGCGCCTGGGGCGCCACGATCTGGCTGGTATGGAAATTCCTGCGGTAACCGGGCGTCGTGCGACGCCATCGAGCCAACAGCCGAAAGCGAGAAAGCCATGAAACTGGGCTGGACCTACATCGAGGACATCGGGCAGCACGTCGGCCGGACCGTCACCGTCAAGGGCTGGCTGTACGCCAAGCGCTCGTCGGGCAAGATCCACTTCCTGCAGCTGCGCGACGGCACGGGGGTGATCCAGGGCGTGATGGCCAGGAATGATGTCGATGAAAGAACCTTCGAGCTGGGCGGTTCGCTGACCCAGGAGTCCTCGATCGAGGTCACGGGCCTGGTGCGCGAGGACGCGCGCGCGCCCTCGGGCTACGAGCTGACGGTCTCCGGCCTGACGCTGGTGCAGCAGGCGGTGGACTACCCGATCACGCCCAAGGAGCACGGCCCGGCCTTCCTGATGGAGCACCGCCACCTCTGGCTGCGCTCGTCCAAGCAGCATGCGATCCTGAGGGTGCGCGACACCATCGAGCAGGCCATCCACGGCTACCTGCACTCGCAGGGCTTCATCCACACGCCGGCGCCGATCCTGACGCCCACGGCCTGCGAGGGCACCACCACGCTGTTCCGGACCGACTACTTCGGCGAGCCGGCCTTCCTGTCGCAGTCCGGCCAGATGTACATCGAGGCCACGGCCGCGGCCTTCGGCAAGGTCTACACCTTCACCCCGGCCTTCCGCGCCGAGAAGTCCAAGACCCGGCGCCACCTCACCGAGCTGTGGATGATGGACGCCGAGGCCAGCTACTTCACCCATGAGGAGAACATGCAGTGCCAGGAGGAGATGGTCTGCGCCGTGGTGGGGAAGGTGCTGGCCGAGTGCCGGACCGAGCTCAAGACGCTGGAGCGCGACACGGCGATGCTGGAAAAGATCAAGGCCCCGTTCCACCGCATCTCCTACAAGCAGGCGGTCGAGCTCTGTAAGAAGGCGAACGTGCCCATCGAGTACGGCGAGGACTTCGGCGCGCCGCACGACACCGCCATCGCCGGCAGCTTCGACCGGCCGGTGTTCGTCGACCGCTTCCCGACCGCCATCAAGTCGTTCTACATGCAGCCCGACCCCGCCGACCCGTCCGTGGTGCTGGGCTCGGACCTCTACGCCACCGAGGGCTACGGCGAGATCATCGGCGGCTCGGAGCGGATCCACGACCTGGACCTGCTGCTGAGGAAGATGGAGGAGCACCAGGTTCCCTACGAGCCCTACAAGTGGTACGTGGACCTGCGGCGCTACGGCAGCGTGCCGCACGCCGGCTTCGGCATCGGCATCGAGCGCACGGTCAGCTGGATCTGCGGGCTCTCGCACATCCGCGAGTCCATCCCCTTCGCCCGGATGCTGGAGAAGATCTACCCGTGACATGCGGTCGGACCCGATGGGTCCGGAAATGAAAGTAGGGACATGGCGCGCCATGTCCCTACTTTGTTATACGGCGGTCACTACCCGCCGGCGGCCGGCGGCGGCCCGCCCCGCGCCAGCCAGTCGAACGCCGAAAGGGCCGCCTTGGCGCCCTCGCCGGCCGCCACCACGATCTGCTTGGCCGGCACGGTGGTGACGTCCCCGGCCGCGAACACCCCGGGCCGCGAGGTGCGGCAGGCGCAGTCCACGACGATCTCCCCGCGTTGGTTGAGGTCGACCAGGTCCTGGAACGGTTCGCTGTTGGGGATCAGCCCGATCTCCACGAACACGCCCGCAACGTTGGTTGTTTGCTGCTGGTTGTTGGCGTTGTTCGAAAAAGTGATCGATTCGACCTTGTCCGTGCCGTGGATCTCCAGCACCGTGGTGTTCATCAGGAACTCGACCTTGTCCGACTTCCGCAGCGGCTCCTGCAGCACCGCGTCGCCGGTCAGCGCCGCCATGTTGCTGATGACGTAGACCCTGGCCGCGTACTTCAAGAGGTCGCCCGCCGAGGTCAGGGCCGAGTTGCCGCCGCCCACCACCGCTGCGACCTTGCCCTGGAACAGCGGCGCGTCGCAGGTGGCGCAGTAGGCCACGCCGCGGCCGATCAGCTCCTTCTCGCCCGGCACGCCCAGGCTGCGGTAGCGCTTGCCGGTGGCCAGCACTACCGCCTTGGCGAAGTGCTCCACGTCTGATTCCGTGACGATCCGAAAACGGCCGCGCTGCGGTTCGATCCGCGCCACCCGCTGGCCCTGCGCCACCGCGATGGGGAACTGCGCCACCTGGGCCTTGAACTTCTCCACCAGGTCGCGGCCCTGCACCAGGTTGTAGCCCGGGTAGTTCTCCACCGACGAGGTCCACAGCACCTGGCCGCCCAGGTCGTGGGTGACCATGACGGCCGGGACCCGCTTGCGGGCCGCGTAGATGCCCGCGGTCAACCCGGCCGGCCCGCCGCCGACGATGGCCAGGTCGTACCAGCCGCCGGGCGCGACGGCCGGGAAGTCCGTCTGCCGCAGCGCGTCCAGCGAGAGGTTGAGGGAGGTGAGTTCCATTGCTCCATCCTCGCCTACGGCACGGCGATCGCCGTGTCCAGGCTGGCGGTGTCCGACCGCCAGAAATGGAACTGGTAGGTGTCCGGCTGCGGCACCCGCAGCTGGACCTGGGCGGACAGGGTGATCGCGACGGGCAGGCCCGCGGCCGAGTCGACGGGCTGCTTGACGAACACGGTGACGTTGCAGTTCCGGCCGACCCGCACCGCCTGGTGGTGGGAGAACCGGTGGCGGCTGGTCGGGGCCGTGAACCAGAGGGTGAACGCGATCGACGAGTCGGTGGTGGCGCCGACGGACAGGCTGTCGGTCGGCGACGGCGTGATCAGCCATTGCTCCCCGGGCTCGGTGGCCTGCC
>JALOPJ010000128.1 GCA_025453955.1 Candidatus Edwardsiibacteriota bacterium | reverse complement strand
ATTTCCTCGTCAGCTGGGCCGTCGCCGGCGCGGCGCCGCTGGAGCGGCGCGACCGGGCGCTGGCGACCCTGGCGGGAATCGTGCCGGACCTCGACGCCGCCGGGCTGTTGGCCGACCTGGTGCGGCCGGTGCCGGACGATCCGCACTACTGGTACCAGACGTATCATCACGTGCTGGCGCACAATCTGGCGGCCGCGTTGATGACGGGGATCCTCTGTTTCCTGCTGGCCCGCCGGCGCTGGACGGTCGCGGGACTGGCTTTCCTGCTGTTCCATGTGCATCTGCTCTGCGACCTGCTGGGCTCGGGCGGCCCGGATGGCGGCATCTGGCCGGTCC
This sequence comes from Candidatus Edwardsiibacteriota bacterium, assembly GCA_025453955.1. Lineage (GTDB taxonomy): Bacteria > Edwardsbacteria > AC1 > AC1 > EtOH8 > UBA2255. Next base: position 5,595 of record JALOPJ010000128.1, on the reverse strand, counting down.
ACTACCTCTATCCGTTCGTCAAGGACCTCCCGGTCAGCTGGAGCGGACAATGGGCGCTCAACGCCTGGCCCAATGTCGCGATCACGGCCGTGGCCATCGCGCTGACCCTCTATCTTGGTACAACGCGCGGGTATACGCCGATCGAGGTGATCTCACCGAGCGCGGACCGGGAAATTGTCAAAGCCATCAGGAGATGGACAAAGCGATGAACAAGGGAGCGGCGGGACGGGCCGGAGCTGTTTGTGCTCCGGCATTTTTTATGGTATAATTGCGGGCGATGATCAAAGAGCATTACAAAGCGGACCTCTGGCTGCTGCTGGCCACGTTCTTCTGGGGCGTCACCTTCGTCACGGTCAAGGACGCGATGGGCTACGCCTCGCCCCTGGCATTCCTGGGGGCCAGGTTCCTGCTGGCGGGCGTGCTGCTGCTGCCCTTCTGCTGGCGAGCCTTCGCCCGGCTGGGCCGACGCGGCTGGCGCGACGGAGTCATCCTGGGCGCGTTCCTGTTCGGCGGGTTCGCCTTCCAGACGGCCGGGCTGGTCCACACCACGGCGACGCGGTCGGCCTTCATCACCGGCCTGGCGGTGGTGCTGGTGCCGGTCTTTTCCATCGCGATGCTGAAGAAGCCGGTCGACCGCTGGCTGGTGCTGGGGGCGCTGCTGGCGTCCGGCGGGCTCTACTTCCTGTCGCGCCCGGCCGGCGGGGGCTTCAACCGGGGCGACCTGCTGACCGCCCTGTGCGCCGTCTGTTTCGCCGTCGAGATCATCCTGGTCGAGATCTACACCAAGCGCCACCGGCCGATGGACCTGGTGATGGCGCAGATCGTCACCACGGTTGGGCTGTGCGGCGCGCTGGCGTGGGCCGTCGAAACGCCCCGGCTGCAGCTCACCCCCGGCCTGTGGCTGGACCTGTTCGTCACCAGCGTACTGGCCACCGTGGGAGCGCTGGCGATCCAGTTCACCTGGCAGCGCCGCACCGATGCGGCGCGCGCGGCGGTGATCTACACCATGGAGCCGCTGTTCGCTGCGTTGTTCGCCTTCCTGGTCGCCGGCGAACGGATGAACGGGGCCGGCTGGCTGGGCGCCGGCCTGATCCTGGTCGGCATGCTGGCCTCGGAGCTGAGCAAGCAGTGACGGGGCGGCGGGAATGAAGAGGCTGTGGCTCTACGTGCTGCTGGGCGCGGTGGTGCTGGCCTGGGGCAACGCCTTCGTCGCCATCAAGTACCTGCTCCATGCCGGCCATCTGGGCGCAATGGGGCTGACGGCGATGCGCTACGCCCCCGCCGCGGCGATCTCGCTGGCGGTGCTGTTCGGATGCTACGACCGGCGACGAGTGCTGGCCTGCTGGCGGGACGAATGGAAGGGCATCGCGCTCTACGGCGTCACCGGCGTGCTGGGCTACAACCTGGCGCTGAACTACGGCGAGACCCGGATCGCCGCGGGCACGGCCAGCCTGATCGTGGGGCTGTCCCCGGTGCTGACGCTGGTGGCGTCGAACCTGGCGCTGGGCGAGCGGGTCACCGCCAGGAAACTGGGCGGCATCCTGCTGGCGTTCGCCGGGCTGTTCGTCGTGGTGCGGTGGGGCAGCGGCGAGGCGCTCGACCTGCGCTACCTGCTGGGCGTGTTGATCACCTTCGGCGCGCCGCTGTCGTGGGCGATCTATACCGTGGTCGGCAAGCCGATGGTCGGGCGCGCCGACCCCAACATCGTGACGCTGTCGGCGATCGTCTGGGGCAGCGTGCCCTTGGCGCCGTTCGTCCCGGTTCGCGCCGCGGGGGGGCTGTCCCCGGCCGAGTGGGCGGCGCTGGCGTTCCTGTCGGTCCTCTGCACGGTGTTCGGGTTCCTGGTATGGTCCTGGGCCCTGCGGCGGACCGAGGCCGCCCGGCTGGGTGCGGTGGTCTACCTGATCCCGTTGGTGACGGTCCTGTCGGAGATGGCGATGACGGGAACCGCGCCCAGCGCCGGCCTGGTCGCCGGCGGTATCACCCTGATCGCCGGCGTGGTCGTCGCGGAAACGTGACCCGGCGCGGATGAAAAAGGCCCCCACCATCGTGGGGGCCTTTGACGTATCCCGGCGTTACGGTTTGGGCGCGGCGGGGACCGCCGGCGCGATCAACGATGCCGGGGCGGCCGCGACCTCCCGGACCGCGATCTCGATGCGGCGGTTCTTGGCTCGGCCCTCCTTGGTCTTGTTGCTGGCCACCGGCTTGGTGTCGCCGTAGCCCTTGGATACCATCCGGTCGGGACCGACGCCCTTGTCCATCAGCCACTTGACGACGGCCGCGGCCCGGGCCTGCGACAGCACCAGGTTCTTCTTGGGCGAACCCATCTTGTCGGTGTGGCCGGCGATCTCGACGGAGATCTCGGGGTTCTCCTGCAGCACTTTCAGCAGCTGGGCCAGCACCGTCTCGGCGCCGGGAAGGAAGGCGGCCTTGCCCACGGCGAAGTTGATGTTCTCGAAGGCGAACACCTCCTTGCGCTTGACCAGCGCCACGGTCTGTTTCTGGGCCTCGCCGTCCTTGACGGAAAACTTGACGGTCTTGTCGTTGTACCCGTCCGCCTTGACCAGCAGCTCGTAGGATCCGGGGTCGAGCGTCAACGTGTACGCGCCCTTGGCGTCCGCAACCAGGGTCTGGGTCTTGGGGCCGTTGAGCACCAAGCGCGCCGCGGCCAGCGGGGCGCCGCTCTTGTAGTCGGCGACCAGGCCGGCGACGGTGCCCGGTTTCACCGGGACCGGGTCCAGCGCCAGGGCGACCGTGGCCGGCGTCTTGACATGCTGTTTTCCCACGACCAGGGTCGCCGTCTTGGGCAGGAAGCCCGAGGCCTCGGCCTTGACCGTGTAGGGCTCCTTCTGGACCGCGGCGTTGGCGATGGTGAACTCGCCGGTGGCCGGATTGGTGCGGGCCGCGTAGGGTCCGACCAGCACCGAGGCGTCGATCCCCTTGCCGGCCTTGTCCGTCACCTTGCCCTTGACGCTGGCCAGCGCCGGCTTGCCGTCCTCGCGGCAGAACAGGTTCATGGCGATGCCCAGCGAGCCGCGGACGATGGCGTTGTTGGTGTCGAGCGCGCCGTTGGTGGCCGCCTTGTTGCCGAAGTAGTGGTACCGCCCCTCCAGGAACGCCGACATCCGCTTGGAAAACGCGTACTGCAGGCCGAGCCCGCCGCCGAAGACGACGTTGGTCTTGAGGTCGCCGGAAAACGCGTCCTTCAGCGTGTCGGCGTCGACACCCTGGCTCCAGGGCATGATGCCGACCCCGGCGATCAGGTACGGCGAAAAAGCGGGTTTACGCAGGAGGCGATACAGCACGTCCACCGACACCGGGATCACCGTGGTCGAGAAATTCGACGCGGCGATCGGCTCGAACACCGCTTCCTTGGTCCCCAGCAGGCCGAGGCCGAGGTCGGCGCGCAGCGACAGGACCGGGCTGAACGAATAGCCGAACATCACATCGCCGACGAAACCGATGGTCGATTGGTCGAATCCGCCCTCGTGCCAGGGCGAGTCGATCAGTTTGCACGCGCCCACCTGTCCGCCGACCAGCAGATGGTCGAGGATGGAGGACGACGCCTGCGACTTGACCGGGGCCGGCTTGGGCTCCTCTTTCTTCGCCGCCGGTGCGGCCGGGGTCGCGGGCTTCGCGGCGGGGACGGTGGCCGTCGAGGGTTTCGGGGCGGGGGTCTGGGAAACCGCCAGGCCCGCGCACAGGGCGAGGACCAAGGCCAGGGCCGTGTACTTCGTGGACATCGGAATGGTTCTCCTTTTCCAGTTGAACAGTGCGCAGGGACGGATCAGGATAATAATTCATTATACATGGGTCGCCACCATTAGTCAAGACGAAAAGGGGACCTGCGCGGGGGCCATCAGGATGATCCGGCCGGCCGCCGGAGATGCGCCAGCAGCATCCCGATATCGGCCGGGCTGACGCCCGAGATCCTTGAGGCCTGGCCCAGCGTGGCGGGACGCACCGCCGCCAGTTTCTGGCGGGCCTCGGCCGTCAGACCGCGCACCGCGCCGTAATCCAGCCCCGGGCCGAGCGCCACCGATTCCGCGGCACGCATCCGGTCGGCCTCGCCGCGCTGCCGGCGGATGTAGCCGTCGTACTTGACGGCGATCTCGACCCGCGCGGCCAGCCCGCGGTCCAGGTCGGGACGGGCCTGGTCCAGCGGCAGCAGCTGCTCGTAGCCGACCTCGGGCCGGCGCAGCAGATCGGCCAGCGTCGCCGGCCCGGCCAGCGGCGCGGTGGGGACCGTCGCCAGCACGTCGTTGGCCTCCTCCGGCCGGACGGTCTCCGCGCCGAGGCGGGCCACCTCCCGCTCGATCCGGGCCATCCGCGAGCGGGCCGCCGCCCAGTCGTCGTCGCCCACCAGTCCCAGCCGGTGGCCGTGGCCCATCAGCCGCTCGTCGGCGTTGTCCTGCCGCAGCAGCAGGCGGTACTCGGCGCGCGAGGTGAACATGCGGTAGGGTTCGCGGGTGCCCTTGGTCACCAGGTCGTCGATCAGCACGCCGATATAGGCCTCGTCCCGCCGCAATACCAGCGGCGGTTCGCCCCGCAGCGACAGCGCCGCGTTGACGCCGGCCATCAATCCCTGGGCGGCGGCCTCCTCGTAGCCGGAGGTGCCGTTGATCTGCCCGGCCAGGAACAGGCCGGGCACCGCCTTGGCCTCCAGCGCGGGGGACAGCTGCTCGGGGAACACGAAGTCGTATTCGATGGCGTAGCCGAAGCGCGTGACCGCCGCGCGTTCCAGCCCGGCGATCGATCGGATCAACGACTCCTGTACCTCCTCGGGCAATGACGATGACAGGCCGTTGAGATACAGCTCGTCCGTGTGCAGGCCCTCGGGCTCCAGGAACACCTGATGGGCGTCTCGCTCCGCGAAACGCACCACCTTGTCCTCGATCGACGGGCAGTAGGCCGATGCCGGTGATCCGCCCGCTGTAGAGCGGCGACCGGTCCAGGTTCCGGCGGATGATCTCATGCGTCGCCGGGTTGGTCCAGCCCAGGTGGCAGCTGACCTGGGGCAGCGCCGGCCAGACGCGCCGCCGCATGTTGACGCGGCTGTCGACGACCTCGTCGACCACCGTACGGTAGGAGAATGGCGCTGGATCGTCGTCCCCGGGCTGTTCCGACAGCCGTGTGAAATCGACGCTGGCGGCACTGATCCGCGCGGGAGTGCCGGTCTTCAGTTTGCCAATTTGCAAACCATTGTCATGCAATGATTTAGACAGAAGGGCGGACGGTTCATCCCCGGCCCGTCCCGCCGGACGCATGGTCTCTCCGACATGGATCACGCCGCCCAGGAACGTACCGGTGGCGACGATGACGGCGCGGGAGCGATATTGCCGCCCGCTTTCCGCCGTCACGCCGCCGATCCGGCCATCCACGACCAACAACCGCGCCGCCATGTCCTGACGGAGGGACAACCCCGGTTGCCGCTCCAGCGCCGACTTGGCCTCGCGGGCATAGAGGGCCCGGTCGTTCTGGGAGCGCAGCGACCATACCGCCGGGCCCTTGCCGGTGTTCAGCGTCCGGAACTGGATGCCCGAGGCATCGGCCAGCAGGCCCATCTGCCCGCCCAGGGCGTCGATCTCCCGCACC
>JALOPJ010000127.1 GCA_025453955.1 Candidatus Edwardsiibacteriota bacterium | reverse complement strand
CCGCCGTCGCCGTTGCTGCTGTTGCCGGAAACCGAGCTGTTTTCGATATCGACCGTGCAGCCGAAGCACTCGCCGGAACCGTAGACGTAGATGCCGCCGCCGCCGGCGGGGACGGTATTGTTGGTGACCGTGCTGTCGCTGATGGTCAGATCGCCGCCCGGGTAGTAGCTGCCGATGCCGCCGCCGAAGCCGTTGTTGTTATCGATGACGGTGTTGCTGATGACCTCGACGCTGGTCAGGTTCATGGCGCCGCGGTTGTAGATGCCGCCGCCGTACTGCGGGTAGTCGGCGAACGGGAATCCAACCGAATTGCTGTAGACCAGGCTGTTGGTCAGGGAGAACGCGCCGTTGTTGGCGATGCCGCCGCCGTTGCCGGCGGGCGAGCGGCTGTTGAAGACCACCAGGTCATCGGCGGTCACTGTGGCGCCTCCTTCGACGAGGATGCCGCCGCCGCCGCTGTAGCCGTCGTCGTTGCCGTCGGCGATAGTTAGTCCTGTGATCCCGACCGTGCCGCCGGCGATGTCGAACACCCGGCTGGCATCGTTGCCGCTGATGGTCAGCACGCCGGAGCCGGGGCCGGTGATGACCAGATCGTCCGAGATGACAAGCTGGCCCAGCGTCAGCGCAATGACGCCGGTGATCGGCGCGTCGGTCAGCGGCTGGAAGACGATGGTGTTCAGACCGGGGCCGGCGTTGGCGGCGTTGACCGCCTCGCGCAGCGTGCAGTCGCCGACCGTGCAGTTGCCGTCGTCGTGGTCGTCGTTGCTGTCAACCACCAGCGGCCCCGTGATCGGCGTCGCGGTTGGCGTCGCGGTAGGGGTCGACGTGGGGGTTGGGGTGAGCGTCGGCGTCGGCGTCTCGGTCGGTGTGTGGGTCGGCGTCGGCGTCGGCGGTGGGACGTTGTACGCCAGATCGAGCGCGCCGGTGCTGTATTTCGGGAAAGCGCCGGTGCTGATCAACTGGTTCGGTGTGGCGCCAGGCGCGGCCACAGCCCGCCAGACGCCGAAGGTCTGCAGCCAGTAGACGTAGCCGCCGGCCGGATCGATCAGGGCGCCGAAGGGATTGGCGCTGTTGAGGTGGCCGCTGTCATCGACGGTGTTGGCGATGGTTTCGACATTCTGGCCGTCGAAGCCGGCGCGCTTGATGGCGTTGGTGATGCCCTCCGACCAGTAGATCAGCTCGGCCTGCGTGTCGAGGCTGATGCCCTGCACTGTGCCGGACGTGATGCCGCTGACCACTTGCACGGGTGTTCCGCCGCCGGTGTTGATGCGCCAGATGCCCTGCTGGTAGGCGTAGTAGAGGTGCTGGCGCTCGATGTCCAGCGCCAGGTTGCCGGCGTTGGTGGCCAGCGTTGTGCGGTTCGTCCCGTCCAGGTTCATGCGTTCGATGGCCGGCGACGAGCCGCTGCGCAGGTAGAGCTTGCCGGCCAGCGGATCGACCACCACCTCGCGCGGATAAACCAGACCGCTGAGGATGGTGACCGCGCCGCTGCCGTCCAGGAAAGCGCGCCGCAGCAGGCCGGTCGGGTTGTTGGTGCCGTCGCCTTCGACCCAGTAGACCAGGCCGTTGATCTTGTCGATGCTCAAGCCACCGATGCCGATGGTGGAGCCGAGCAGCGTACCCGCGCTGGCGACGTTCCCTGGATCCATGGTCGTGATGCTGCCGGCATGCGGTCCGGCGCCGTTGCTCCAGTAGACCTTCTTGACCTGGCCGGCGGGCGTGGGTGTTGCATCGCTGCGCGTGGCGGTTGGCGTCGGCGTGAAGGTTGGCGTGCGGGTCGGTGTATGCGTCGCCGTCGCTGTCGCCGTCGCGGTAGCGGTCGGCGTCGGCGTGAAGGTCGGCGTGTGGGTCGCGGTCGGCGTTGCGGTCGGCAATGGCCCGTAGCCGACGGCCGCGTTGCTGTTGACAACGGTTGTGTCGGACGTGAAGGGCGCGACGCCGCTGCCATCCAGGTTGGCGCTGAAGACGCCGCCGAGGAACTCGGTCCAGACCATCTTGCCGCCGGCCACGTCCAGCCGCAGACCGGAGATCTCGGCCGAACGGGTGACCAGTGTTGCGACGTTCTGGCCATCTAGATCGGCCCGCTTGACCTGCTTCGACGAGCGCTGTGACCAGTAGATCTTTTCGCCCGCGGGGTCGATGGCCATTCCCAGAATCGAGTCGTTCAATCCCGTGACAATGTCCTGGCGATTGCTGCCGTCCAGGTTTACCCGGCGGATCGCGCCGAACTCGCTGTAGTACAGCTTGTCGCGTTCCACATCCAGCGCCACAGCGCCGACCTGTCCGCTCAGGTTGGAAAGCAGCGTGACCGGGTTCGAGCCGTCCAGGTGGGCGCGCGTGATGCCGCCGACGTAGTACTGGCCGTTCCAGACGAACTGATAATAGAAGAGTTGGCTATTGGCCGAGTCGACCGCCAGGCTGCCGGGGTAATAGAGGTCGGATCGCAGCACGGTGACGCCGGAGCCGTCCTGGTTCATACGCAGCAGCCGGCCGGTGCCGGCATTGTAGGGCGGTTTGAACTGCTCGACCCAGTAGATCTGGTCGGTCAGCGGATCGACGTCGATGCCGGTCGGACTGGAATACTCGCCGAAGCCGCCATAGAGCTGGCGTCGGCCGCTGGCGTCGTCGTAGGCCGTCTCAAGGTCGTAGCGGGCATCAGACCAGTAGACGTATTTGGCGCGGCCGCTGGGGGTCGGCGTCACCGGCACCCGCGTGCTGGTCGCCGTCGGGGTGTGGGTGGGCGTCGGCGTGTTGGTCGGCGTGGCGGTGTGTGTCGCCGTGGCTGTATTGGTTGGTGTGGCCGTATCGGTGGGTGTGCTGGTCGCTGTCGGCGTGTGTGTCGCCGTGGCCGTGTCGGTGCTGGTGGGCGTCGGCGTCGGTGCAGGCGCGTAGGAAAGCGCCAGTCCAACCGGGCCGCTGGCCGGAACGGACAGGAACGTCGATGTTGCGGAACCGGGCTGTAGGCTGGTGTAGCGGATGACCTGCGCGCTGTCAGTCCAGTAGATCCGGTTGCCGGGCGGATCCAACACGACACCGGCTGGCGCGTACAACCCGTTTGGCGGAGTGGTGATGATCTCGATAGGGCCGCCATACAGGCCGCGACGCTTGAGCCGGTTCGCGGACGAGTCGCGTTCGAACCAATAGAGGTACTCGCCCTGTGCGTCCACTGCGACGGCGTCAGGCCCGAGATAGATGTTGTTGATCACGATCTCGACGCCGCTGCCGTCGGTGTTCATGCGGCGGATCGGGTGGTAGCCGGCCGGCTCACCCCAGTAGAGCTTGCCGCGCCCGGCGTCCAGAGCCAGCCCGCCAGCAAATGTTGGCACGTTGTACAGCAGGCTGGTGGTCCCGCCGGCCAGGTCCTTGCTCCAGATCCTTCCGCCGATCCCCCCGCCTGATCCGGGGTTCTGGGTACGGTAGTAGATCTTGTTGGCGACTCCGTCGACGATCAGCGTCAGTACCTGATCGGACGAGGTAGCCACAAGTTCCTGGGCAGAGCCATCCAGGTTTGCCCGGCGGATCACGTTCGAGTTGATGGTTTCCGCCCAGTAGATCTTGTTGCCGACGGGATCGAAGGCCAGCGCGCTGGGCCACTGGTTGGCCCCGGTGTCGATGACCACATGCTGGTTCGTCCCGTCGGTGTGGATGGCCTGGATCTGGTGGTAGTACCAGTTCGAAAAGTAGAGGTTCTTGATCAGCCCGGACGGCGTCGGCGTGGCAGGGACGCGGGTGGTGGTGGGCGTGTGAGTCGGCGTCGGCGTATAGGTGGGCGTCGGCGTGTAGGTCGGCGTTGGTGTGTAGGTCGGCGTCGGCGTGTAGGTCGGCGTATTGGTCGGCGTCGGCGTGATGATGTTGACCAGATTGAAGGTGTCGTTGTTGAGCGCGTTGAGGTCGTCCTGGCTGCCTTGCACGCCGGCCTTGTTTTCCACCAGTCCCAGCACGCCCGGGTTGGCCTGCACGTTCATGGTCACCAGCACCGTCTCGCCGATGGCCACTTCGTCCAGATCGCAGCCCAGCGCATTGCCGCCTTGCGGCGTGCAGGGATCGCCGCGGTTAGTGGTGGCCGAAGAAAGCGTGACGCCGCTGGGCAGCGCGTCCGTCACCACTACGCCGCTGGCCAGCCCGGCGCCGAAGTTCTGGATCGCCACCCTGTAAGTGATGAGATCTTCGGGCAAGACAAAGCTGGAATTGGCGGTCTTGCTGACCGACAGATCAGGCGTCGTAATGGGGTCGTTCTCGACCAGGTAGAAAGCCGCCGCTCGGATATTGCCTTGCAACACATTGACATCGCCGGTCGCGCTGGAGGTGGTCAATCGGTACAATCCACCCGGGGCCTTGCTAAGGTAGACAAAGCCGTGGGGGTCCGCAGCTACCATCGGATAATCGGTCTCGTACGCCGGTTGGTAGCCACTGTAGTAGACATAGTACATCAATTCGGTTTGACTGGCACCCGGATTCAAGCGGAAAACAAACCCCTTTTTCAAACCGTAGTAGGGATATGGGTTAAACACGGTCCAATACAGCAGCCCCCTGGTCGGCTCGACAAAGATATCTTTGATGGTCGTGTTGTATTGTGCCGTCCACGCGTTGGCGCCGCCGCCAAACCAGGGCGTCAAAACAGCGGCGTTCTGCCCGTTCAGATCGGCTCCCCACAGCGTGGTCCACTCATAATTATAGCCCTGGGCCGTCCGCGATCGGTCAGCCCAGTAGAGCTTGCCGCGGGCCGGGTCCAGCGCCATGCTGAGAATCGTGTTGGGTATGGTGCTGCCAGGATAAACGAAGTCAACCGTGACCAACGTCTCGGCGCCCGAGCCGTCGAGATTGGCCCGCTTGATCCGGGTCGGTTCCTGCCAGTAGAGCTTGCCCGCGGCGCTGTTGACTGCAATGCGCCGGGGAGAGGTGAGGCCGGTGATAACCGTTTCGATCCCCGTGCCGTCCGGGTTGGCGCGCATGATCTTCGAGCCGGATACCCAGTACATCTTGCCGCGCACCGTGTCGAACACCAGCCCACCGGTGGGGTCGCTGACCGCGGCCGGCACCAGGGTCTCGATCTGCGAGCCATCGGTCGGGTTGGCGCGGATGATGCCGCGGTCGGTGGCGGCGTAGAGGCGATAGTCAGTAGCCCGGCGGGCCACGCAGTGGTCGTAGGTGTCACAGACTCGTACCCAGCCGGCATCGGGCGGCTGGATGCCGTTGACCTGACAGGTGAAATCGATGCGGTTCAGGCGCTGCGGCTCGCCAGGTAGGTGCGGGTGATGCCAGGATTCTGGCAGGGGAACTGCAGGTTGGCCTCGGTCAGGTTCAGGTCTTCGGCGTTGCCGCTGAAGGTGGTGCGGGCTGTGCTGCCCGAGCCGCTGTAGCTCACTGCGATGTTAATCCGCGGCGAGGTGGTGTCGATCTCACCCTGCCAGTGGTTCCAGTCGATGCGCTGGTCGTTGCGGTTGCCCAGTGTGTCCGTGGCCGTCAGATCGATCTCGTAGACGCCCTCCAGCCCGGCCGGCACCTGCGTGCTCCAGGCCGAGGTCAGGACGCCGTTGCCGGTCTGCGCCACCGTGACCGGACTCCAGGACTCGTACAGGCCGCCGACCTGAGCCGGCGTCAGCACGAGCGGGAAGACCTTGACTTCGTCCAGCAGGCCGCTGAAGGCGGTGGACGCAGCCTGTTCGGCCGCGCCCAGGACGAGGCTGCTGTCTCCTGTGTAGGCCGATGAAGTCTTCAGTCCGCTGGCCGCCAACTTGCCGTCGACGTAGAGCCTGTGGCCGGCCGGGCCAATCGTCTGGGCGAGCAGGTGCCACTGGCCGTCGCTGTAGTTTACGCCGGCCGAGCAGATCGTCTCGCGGCCGGCGTTGACGACATCGACGCACAGGTTGCCGCCGGAGAGATAGATCTGGCGGTCGAAGCTGGGCGTGCTTCCGATCAACGTGCGGACGCCGGAGATGCCACAGCCTGAGCAACTGGCCTTGAACCACTGTGCAATCGAATAGGCTGCCGGGTCGATGGCAACGCTCATGGCGCGCAGGGTTTGGTTCGAGGCGCCGGTAAACTGGACGGCCTTGCCGAAGCGGCCCGGCACGCCGGCCGCGGGGCAGGAGGTCGATGTACAGACCGTGGCGATGTTCTTGCCGGAGTCGTCGCGGAAGGTCCTTGCCCCGGCCGGATCATCCAGGTAGAGCAACAGCAGGGTATTGGCGTAGACGTCGGTCACAACTTCCGGCGTGAAGGATATCTCGCCGCCGGCGATGCCGGTCTGGATCGCATCCGTCTCGTCGATGGCGCCGCCGATGGTCAACGTGCGCGAGATCAACGGGCTGACGGACAGGCCACTGGCCGGTATCTCGTCCAGGCTGATG
>JALOPJ010000211.1 GCA_025453955.1 Candidatus Edwardsiibacteriota bacterium | reverse complement strand
CTGGTGGTCTACGGCCACACCCACGAGCTGGCGATCGGCGAGGAGGGCACCCTGGTGGTCAACCCGGGCGAGGCCTGCGGTTACCTCACCGGCAAGGCCACCTGCGCGGTGGTCGACCTGGCGGACCTGAGCGGGCGGATCATCGAGCTGTAGTCTGCCACTGAGACACTGAGACACAGAGATGGCCGTTCCGCTCAAGGGAAAAGAGAACAAGCTCATTACGCTGTTGAAGAGTTACGGCAGCGCGGTGATCGCCTATTCCGGCGGGACCGACAGCACGCTGCTGGCCGTGCTGGCCAAGGAGGCGCTGGGCGACAAGCACCTGGCCGTCACCGCCGCGTCGCCGACCTATACCAGCGCCGAGCTGAAGCAGGCCAAGGCCATCGCGAAACAATTCGGCTTGAACCTTCAGGTGGTGACCACGGACGAGCTCGACGACCCGACATTCACGGCCAATCCGGTCGACCGTTGCTTTCACTGCAAGAACCATCTGCTCAAGATCGTCCACGAAGTGGCCCTGCAGCGGGGTTTCACGGCGGTGCTCGACGGTACCAACGCCGACGACGGCCGCGATTACCGCCCGGGGCGCAAAGCCGTTGAAGGATGGGGCGTGAACAGCCCGCTGGCCGAGGCCGGCCTGACCAAGGCCGAGATCAGGAGGATCGCCAAGCGGAAAAAGCTGCCCAACTGGAACAAGCCGGCCAACGCCTGCCTGGCCTCGCGCGTGCCGTACGGCACCGTGATCAGCGCCGATGTGCTGTCACGGATCGAACGGGCGGAGCGCGCCCTCTTCAAGATGGGATTCAGGCATCATCGGGTACGGCACCACGGCGACATCGCGCGGATCGAGCTGCCGCCGGCGGACCTGCCCAAGGCGATCAAGCGGCGGGCGCAGCTGATCCGGCAGGTCAAAACGGCGGGATACAAGTTCGTGACGCTGGACCTGGCGGGCTACCAGATGGGGTGCTTCAATCCGTAACATCGAACCCCTCGCCGAATCGGAGAGGGGCAGGGGTGAGGTCATGGGCAGATTGCTTCGTTCGCGCATGCGGGGAAGACATCTCGCAATGACCAAGACGAGGGTATGATGGAAAAAGAAAAGATACAGCAGATACTGAGGGGCGTGAAGTCCGGCAGGATCTCGGAAACGAGCGCCCTGGAACAGCTGCGGCGCCTGCCGCACGCCGACCTCGGCTTCGCCACCGTCGACCACCACCGCGCGCTGCGGCGGGGCGCGCCCGAGGTGATCTTCTGCCAGGGCAAGACCCCGCAGCAGGTGGCGACGATCTTCGCGCACATGGCCCCGCACGGGCTGGTGATGGCCACCCGCGCCGATGCCGCGCACTGGAAGGCCGTCAAACGTGCATTCCCCAAGGCGATCTATCACGTACCAGCAAGCGAAGCAGGACGCAAAGCCGTTTATCGCCGTGGTGACGGCCGGCACGTCGGACATCCCGGTGGCGGACGAGGCGGCGGTCACGGCCGAGCTGCTGGGCCACCGCGTGGAGCGGCTGTGGGACGTGGGCGTGGCCGGCATCCACCGGCTGTTCAACAAGCTCGACCTGCTGCAGGGGGCGTCCGCGATCGTGGTGGCCGCCGGGATGGAGGGCGCGCTGCCCTCGGTGGTCAGCGGGCTGGTGGCCTGCCCGGTGGTGGCGGTGCCCACCAGCGTGGGCTACGGCGCCAGCTTCGGCGGGATCACCGCGCTGCTGGCGATGCTCAACTCCTGCTCGCCCGGCGTGGCCGTGGTCAACATCGACAACGGGTTCGGCGCCGGCTACCTGGCCGCGATGATCGTCAAGGGGAAGGCCTGATGCGCACCGTTTTCTTCGACTGCCCCACCGGCGCGGCCGGCAACATGCTGCTGGCCGCGCTGATCGACGCCGGCGCCGACGCCAGGCGGATCGAGCGGCAGCTGGGGAAACTGCCGCTGAAGGGCTGGTCGTTGGGCCTGCGAACGATCCGCAAACAGGGCGTCGCCGCGCTGCACCTCGAGGTCAAGCAGGGGCCGCAGCCGGAGCGGCACCTCCCGGACATCTTCGGGATCATCGACCGGGCCAAGCTCTCTGACAAGGTCACGGGCAGCGCCTATCTGATCTTCGGGGCGCTGGCCAAGGCCGAGGCGCAGGTACATCATGCGCCGATCGGCCATGTCCACTTCCACGAGGTGGGCGCGGTCGACGCCATCGTCGACATCGTCGGCACCTGCCTGGCGCTGGAGGACCTGAACGTCGAAGAAGTCCGCTGCTCGCCGCTGAACGTGGGTCACGGCACGGTCAGGTGCGCGCACGGCTTGCTGCCCGTCCCAGCTCCGGCGACCGCGTTGCTTTTACGGAAGGCAACGATCTACCAGAACGAGATCGCGGGCGAGCTGGTCACGCCCACCGGCGCGGCCATCCTGACGACGCTGGCGAGGGGTTTCGGCCCGATGCCGGAGATGACGGTCACGTCCGTGGGCCACGGCGCGGGCAGCCGGGAGCTCGGCGTGCCCAACATGGTGCGGGCCTTCATCGGAGGAACTTCGTCTCCGGCTCCGGCAACGAAGCAGCTGGTCCTGCTGGAGACCAACATCGACGACCTGAACCCGCAGGTGTACCAGCACCTGATGGAGCTGCTGTTCAAGGCTGGCACGTTGGACGCCTGGATGACTCCTGTTTACATGAAGAAGAACCGCCCTGGCATCGTCCTCTCGGTCTTGGTCCCGTCCGCGATCGAGCAGCGGGTGGCCGATCTCATTTTCACTGAGACCACCAGCCTGGGGATCAGGCG
>JALOPJ010000126.1 GCA_025453955.1 Candidatus Edwardsiibacteriota bacterium | reverse complement strand
GACTGGGAGCGCTTCTCGTCCCGCGCCAAGACGGTGCTGGACGGCATCTCGCTGGAGGTCGCCCCGGGCGAGATCTTCGGCTTCCTGGGGCCCAACGGCGCCGGCAAGACCACCACCATCAAGATCCTGATGGGCATCATCCGGCCCACCTCGGGCACGGCGCGGATCATGGGCCACGACATCGTGGAGCAGTCCCAGCAGGTCAAGCAGCGCATCGGCTTCCTGCCGGAGAACCCCTACTTCTACGACTACCTCAGCGTCGGCGAGTTCCTGACGTTCTGCGCGGCGCTGTTCGGCATCACCGGCAAGGCCGCGGCCGCGACCACCGACCGGCTGCTGGAGCTGGTGGGCATGCGCCACGCCGCGAAACTGCCGCTGCGCAAGTGCTCCAAGGGCATGCTGCAGCGCACCGGCATCGCCCAGTCGCTGGTCAACGACCCGGACTTCCTGGTGTGGGACGAGCCGGTGTCCGGCCTGGACCCGATCGGCCGCAAGGAGATCAAGGACCTGATGCTGGAGCTGAAGCGGCAGGGCAAGACCGTCTTCTTCAGCTCGCACATCCTGCCGGACGCCGAGACGCTGTGCGACCGGGTGGGGATCATCGTGGGCGGCCGGATGCACCGGGTGGGCACCCTGCCCGAGCTGCTGAAGGACTCGGTCAGCTGGGTGGAGGTGGTGGCGGAGGGCCTGCCGGCGGGCTTCGCGCCGGCCGGGGCCAAAACGGAGCTGATCGCCGGCCAGTCCATCATCAGGCTGGACGACGCCGCGGGCCTGGACGGCGCCCTCAAGGCGATCATGCAGGCCGGCGGGGCCATCGTCTCGGTCAACCCCCAGAGGGAGGACCTGGAGAGCTACTTCGCCCGGCAGGTGCGGGACGCGGGGAAGCTTTAGGGCACCCGGGGCGATTCTCACACGGAGACACAGAGACACGGATCTCTTTTTATGACTTGTATTCACACGGAGACACAGAGGCGCTGATCACTGCTTGATAAAACACCCTCCGTGCCGCCGTGTCTTGGTGTGAGAAATCAGGTGCTCTTTCCATCAATGATCTAGCCTCCGTGTCACCGTGTCTTGGTGTGAGAGAACAGGTGTTTTCACGCGGAGGCGCAGAGGCACTGATTACTGCTTGTAATATACACCCTCCGTGCCGCCGTGGCTTGGTGTGAGAGAACAGGTGTTTTCACGCGGGGACACAGAGGCACTGATCACTGCTTATGATATACACCCTCCGTGCCGCCGTGTCTTGGTGTGAGAAATCAGGTGTTTTCACGCGGAGACACAGAGGCACTGATCACTGCTTGATAAAAACACCCTCCGTGTCGCCGTGTCTTTGTGTGAGATTGATAGAATGCTGTTCCCCTGGAATGTGCCATGAACGAGAATGAGATCGGCAGCCTGGTCGTCGACACCGCAGTCGAGATACATAAGGATCTTGTCCCCGGCCTTCTCGAATCTGTCTATGAAGCCATCCTTGCGCACGAGCTACAACGGAAAGGGCTGTCTGTCAAACGTCAAGTCGTAGTGCCCATCGTGTTCCGAGGAATGAGATTCGACGAGGGTTTTCGCGCCGATTTGATCGTCGAGGGCAACGTCGTGGTCGAGCTGAAATCGGTCGATTCGATCAATCGTGCTCACTAGAAACAAGTGCTGACATATCTGAAGCTGACCGGCTGTAAATTGGGCTACCTGCTCAACTTCGGCGAGGCGCTGATGAAGAACGGCATCACCAGAGTCATCAACGGGAAGATCCAATGATCGTCTCTCTCTCGGTACCATGAACCGCATCTGGGCCATCGCCGCCAACACCTTCCGGGAGACGGTGCGCGACCGCATCCTCTACGGGCTGGTCGTCTTCGCCCTGATCGTGCTGCCGGGCTCGCGGCTGGTGATCTCGCTGTCGGTGGGGCAGGAGATCCGGATCCTCAAGGACTTCGGCTACGGGGCCATCGCCCTGTTCGGCCTGCTGATCGCGGTGATCTCGGGCACGGCCCTGCTGTTCAAGGAGCTGGACAAGCGCACCATCTACGTGCTGGTGGCCAAGCCGGTGCGGCGCTGGGAGCTGCTGGTGGGGAAGTACTTCGGCCTGCTGGCCACGCTGCTGCTGGCGTTCCTGATCATGGCCGCCACCCTGGCCGCCACCCTGCTGCTGCTGGGCGGCAAGGCGGACGGGCTGTTCTGGCTGACCATCGCCGGGCTGTACCTGCAGCTGACCGTGGTCACCGCCGTGGCCATCCTGTTCTCGACGCTGTCCTCGCCGGCCCTGGGCGCGGTGTTCACCTTCTGCGTCTACATCGCCGGCACCGCCGCCGACCAGCTGCGGCTGTTCGCCGACCGGATGCCGGGCCAGGCCCTGCGGCTGGCGGCCAAGGGCGTGTCCTACGCCATCCCCAACCTGCAGAACTTCAACTTCCGCACCGAGTCCGTCTACGGCCTGCCGGCCGACCCGGCCAAGGTCTGGCTGATGCTGCTCTACGCCGTCCTCTACGCGGCCTTCACCCTGGCCCTGGCGTCCGTCATCCTGGAGCGCAAGGACCTGAAATGAAGCGCCGCGCCGCGGACACGGCCGTCCTGCTGCTGTGCCTGGCCGCCCTGCTGGCCGGGATCGTCGCCGTCCAGCGCGCCTTCGACCGCCGCTACCTCAGCAGCGAGCAGTCGGTGCGGGAACTGCTGTACTTCCCGTCGGCGGACGTGGTGCGCGCGCTGTCGGCAGGCAACCAGCTGATGATGGCCGACTACTTGTGGCTGCGGATGATCCAGTACTACGGCTATCACATGCGCTCGGACCGCAACTATGAGTACCTGCACCCCATTACCGACCGCCTGACCGACCTCGACCCGCAATTCCTCTATCCTTACACCTTCGGCTCGCTGCTGTTGGCGCACGACGCCCAGGACTCCGTTAACTCTCTCCGCCTGCTGGACAAGGCCAAGCGGGAGAACCCCGACCGATGGGAGTTCCCCTACATGAAGGGATTCATCCTGTACATCTTCTTCCAACGGCCCGATTCGGCGGTGGCAGAATTTATCGAGGCGTCGAAGCTGCCGGACGCCTGGGAGGGGGCGCTGCGGTTCGCGGCCTGGATCTCTCGCAAGCAAGGCCGGCGGGAGACGTCAAAACAAATGTGGCAGGATCAGTATGGTTCCGCCAAGAGCCAGGAGGAACAGGCCGTGGCGAAGTACTACCTCGACAAGATTGGCATCGAGGAGGAACTGGACCGGCTGCAGATCGTGGCCGTCCGGTTCCGGAAGACCAGCAACCGCTGGCCGGCATCGCTGAGGGAGCTGTTCGCGGCGGGTGCGGTAAAAGCCGCACGGGACCCGTTCGGCGGCACGTACTACTGGTCGGCCGCCGACTCCAGCGTCCGCAACACGACCAACGACGCGATGCTGAAACAGCTGGGAGGCAGGCGTTGAGCGCGGCCAGGAACGGGGGAGGGCGGGCGGCGATGCCGCCCGCCCTCTTTTCTGTTGAAAAATCGGCCCCGATTGTCTACAATATCCCAATGGTCCCGGAGAAGATGACGACATCCCACAGCTTCGCGGTGCTGGCCCACGGCGACTCGCCCTACCTGGAGGACTGCCTGCGGTCGCTGGAGCGGCAGACCGTCCGCAGCGAGGTCTACATCTCGACCTCGACGCCGTCGCCGTTCCTGGAGCGGGCCGCCGCCGGCCACGGCCTGCCGCTGCATGTCCGCGCGGGCGCGCCCGGCATGGCGGCCGACTGGTCCGCGGCCTACGCGCTGTGCCGCACCCCGTACCTGACGCTGGCGCACCAGGACGACCGCTACCATCCGCGCTACGCCGAAGCCTGCCTGGCCGCGGCCGAGCGGCGCCCGGACTGCCTGATCGCCTTCACCGGCTACGACGAGCTGGCCGGGGCGCGGCGGGTGGGATGGTCCGTGAACCTGGCGATCAAGCGGCTGATCGCGGCGCTGGCGTTCCTGGGCGGCCGGACCATTGCCGCGCCGTGGCGCAAGCGCGCACTGCTGGCCTGGGGCTGCGCCATTCCCTGCCCCAGCGTGATGTTCCACAAGGGGCTGATCGGCGACTTCTCGTTCTCCCCGGAGTACCGGGTGAACCTGGACTGGGACGCCTGGGCCCGGCTGGCGGCGCGCCCGGGCGCGTTCCGCCGCGTGCCGGGCCGGCTGGTGACCCACCGCCGCCACGCCGCCTCGGCCACCGCGGCCGCCATCGATGCCGGCCGGCGCCAGCAGGAGGACCTGCTGATGTTCCGGAGGTTCTGGCCGGGGCCGCTGGCGGCGGCCATCGCCCGGTTGTATGCGCTGAGCCTGCTGGGCCGCCGCTGACCGAGCGGCGGGGGAACGGCGAAGCCCGGGCCTGACGGCCCGGGCTTCGCGCGTCCGCGGGGACGCGGCGCCTACTTGCAGGCCGGCTTGTCGCCCATCCGGAAACCGATGTTCTTGTCGTCCGGGCCGTAGGTCTTGATGGCGCCGAACTGGGCCTCGAACTTCTTGATGTTGTCCTCCAGCGCGCCCAGCAGCATCTTGGCGTGCTGGGGGGTGGTGACGATCCGGGCGTAGACCTTGGCCTTGGGCACGCCCGGCAGCACCCGGGCGAAATCGATCACGAACTCCGACGGCGAATGGGAGATGAAGGCCAGGTTCGAGTAGACGCCCTCGGCCTCCTTCTCGGCGATCTCGACGTTCAGCTGCTGGGGGGGGACGGGGGCGTTGTCCATCGGTCCTTTCCTTATCGATATGGGGTGATGAGTGCCGGGAACGGTGGCTGATTGTAGCAGAGCGGGCGCCCGCTGTCAAGGCCAAAGGAGCCGGCGACGCCTCGCCGAACCGGGCGAATAACCTCTTGAAATCGCTTGAAATATGGCGAAAAAAATGATATAGTTAAGTTTGATTTCCGGTGCCGGATTCCCGGATCCCCGACCCCCACCAACCGACCGCAGACAGGAGACGGCAATGGCTGACCAGGCGTACGAAAAGGCGTTCAAGGCGGGCGAGACCATCTTCAAGCAGGGCGACGCCGGCAACGAGATGTACCTGATCCGCGGCGGCAGCGTCAAGATCTCGCGCCTGGGGGGCGGGGTGGAGAAGACCCTGGCCGTGATCAAGGAGGGCGACTTCTTCGGCGAGATGGCCATCATCGACGGCAGCCCGCGCTCGGCCACGGCCACGGCGGTGGACGACGTCAAGCTGCTGATCGTGGACCGCGACGGGTTCAACGCCCAGCTCAAGTCCAACCCGATGATCAACTACGTGCTGGAGACCATGGCCCGCCGCCTGCGCGACACCAACCGCCAGGTGGAGTTCCTGCTGATCCGCGACGAGATGCGCCGGGTGGTGGCCCTGCTGGTGTCGATGGCCAAGGAGCGCGGCGCCCAGACCCCGGACGGCATCGTGGTGGACTTCCCCTACGACTACCCGACCCTGGCCAGCATGATCGGCATGGAGCCGGCCAAGACCGAGGAGGTGATGACCAAGCTGCTGGGCCTGAAGCTGATCAGGATCGAGAACAAGAAGATGGTGATCGCCAGCCTGGCCGAGATCGACGACTACCTGCGGTTCATCACGCTCAAGGAGAAGTTCTCGGGGAACTGAGCCCTGGGAATGACCCTGGTGCCGTCATCCTGAGAATGGCATCGTGCCTGACGGGCGAAGGATCCCGCCAGATTCTACGAGGGCTGGGCGTGGAGCGATGCTGGGAATGACGATCCAGGATTGAGAAGAAGGAAGAAGCCGTTTGCAGATATACCTCGACCTGGTGCGCCACGTGCTGGACCACGGCACGCTGCGCGGGAACCGCACCGGCACCGCCTGCCGCAGCGCGTTCGGCTGTTTCTACAAGGTGGACCTGGCGGCCGGCTTTCCGCTGCTGACCACCAAGAAGGTGCGGTTCGACTCGATGCTGCACGAGCTGTTCTGGTACCTGTCGGGGCAGGAGCACATCCGCGACCTGCGGACCAAGACCAAGATCTGGGACGCCTGGGCCGATGCGGATGGTAAACTGGAAACGGCCTACGGCAGATTCTGGCGGCGCTTCCCGGTGCCCGAGTCCGGCCTGGACGGCGAAAAGTGGGGGGACCGCTGGACCGCGACCGATCCCGCCACCGGCCGGAAGACCTTCGACCAGATCGCCTACGTGATCGACATCCTGCGAGAGATCAAGGCCAATCCCGTCACGCCCAACCTCAGACGGATGGTGGTCTCGGCCTGGCACCCGGCCAACGCGGCCGAGAGCCGGCTGCCGCCCTGCCACTACACGTTCTGTTTCTCGGCCATCGGCGGCAGGCTCAACTGCCACCTGACGCAGCGCTCGGGCGACATCGCCCTGGGCGTCCCGTTCAACCTGGCCTGCTACTCGCTGCTGACCCTGATGCTGGCCAAGGAAACGGGATACGCGCCGGGCGAGTTCGCCCACACCATCGTCGACGCCCACGTCTACGAGAACCACGTCGACGGTCTCAGGCAGCAGCTGGCCCGCCAACCCCGCCGGTTGCCCACGGTCCGGATCGCGGACAAGCCGTTCTTCGAGCTGGGCCCCGGCGACATCGCGGTCCAGGACTACGACCCGCACCCGGCCATCAAGTTCGACGTGGCGGTCTGACCATGCCGAAGAGGATCATCATCGTGGCGATGACGCGCGGCCGGGTGATCGGCCGGGGCGGGAGGATGCCCTGGCACCTGTCCGATGACCTCAAGCTGTTCAAGGCGGCCACCTTCGGCAACACCGTGGTGATGGGGCGCAAGACGTTCGAGTCGATCGGCAGGCCGCTGCCCAACCGCAACAACATCGTGATCTCGGGCACCATGGCCCCGGTCCCGGGCGTGACGGTCTGCCCCACCTTCGAGGACGCGCTGCGGGCGGCCGACGGCATCGGCCGGGACGTGTTCTTCATCGGCGGGGCCGCGGTCTACCAGCGGGCGCTGGCCCTGGCCGAGGAACTGCGGGTCTCCTGGGTCGACGGTGACCACGAGGGCGACACCCTGTTCCCCGAGTTCGACCCGGACCGCTGGGAGAAGGTCTCGGAACGGCCGTTCCCGGGTTTCACCCACGCCAGCTACCGCCGGAAGTGACCGGCCGTCCGCATGCATCCGCAACGCAAACGGGAGGCAGGACAATGGCGAATCCAGTCGGACGGACCATGATGCTCGCGGCGCTGGCCGCGTGCTGCGGCGCCGCGCTGGCCGCCGCTCCGGCGCCGGTGCGCGCCATCGACCAGGACGCCTCGCTGGTGAAGAAGCAGGCCGGCACGTTCCACGCGGCCCAGCCCAAGGCGGTGACCCGGGTCCAGGTGGAC